>CAZEFQ010000115.1:0-35361 GCA_964511505.1 uncultured Rhizobium sp. | reverse complement strand
CCAGCCCACATCGGCCGAGATCAGCTGTTCGCTGTCGGTGTTGATGGCGAAATGCGTCGCCGTATAAGCGCCGGCGCCGAGCGTGAGGAGCAGGGCCGCCAGTACGATCAAGCCGGCCCGGCGGCAGCAAAAAGTGACGATTCGTTCGATGATGGGCATGGGCGCTCGCCAGAGCCTTAGCCTGTTTCCGCCGGTTCTGAAAGCCGGTCCGGAACTCTAGAGCGGGATCGCGCTTCTTTGAATCGCAATCCCGCTCTAGTTTATTGAATTGTCGCGCGATCTTCCGGAAGTTGCCTAGCGGCAGCGTAGCGGCAACGCTTCACACTTTTCCGGATCGCGCTCTAGAAATCCGGCAGTTCCGCGGTCGGCGAGTTGGTGTCTTCCACCTGGCGCTGGCGGCGCTGGCGGTAATAGTCGCGCATGGTGGCGTAGAAATCCACCGAGGCGCGCTCGATATCGCGATAGGTGATGATGTTGTTGGCGCGGTTGTCCACCGAACCGATGGTGGACTTGATCAGGCCGACATATTGCTTGCCGGTATATTGGACGTGCAGATAATAAAGCGGCGAGAAAAATCCGTCGACATAGTTGCCGCCCAGATCGCGCACCGCGGTGGGTCCGCGGAAGGGCAGCACCAGGTAGGGCCCTTGCGGCACGCCATAGACCCCCAGCGTCTCGCCGAAATCCCGATCCCGCTCGGGAAAGCCCCAATCTGTGGCGGCGTCGAACAGGCCCGCCACGCCGACCGTGGTGTTGATGGTGAAGCGGGCGGCCGCCTTGCCGGCATTGCCGAGCTGGCCTTGCAGCACGTCGTTCACCATGCTGACGGGACTGCCGAGATTGTCAAAGAAATTGCGGAAGGTGCGGCGAAAGCCGTTGGGAACATTGGCGGCATAGAAGGTCGCCGCCGGCAGCGCGGCCCGGCGGTCCAGGCTCTGGTTGAAATCGAAGAAATAACGGTTCATCGGCTCCAGCGGATCGTCGGCCGCGACCGCTTCCTGGTTATCGGACGCGGCGCAGCCGCCGGCCAAAAGGCCGAGCGCGCATACCAATGCCAGCTTCCTTAATTCCATCTGCCCCACACGGCGCCGCCGGATCTCATGCCCGGATTCTCGTGCGCCATGTCCCCACGGTCCAAACCCATTATAGGCCAGGGACAAACGCCTGTCCCCAAAATCTGTTCCTGCGCTGCATCAAAAAAGCCGGAGTTCGGCGCAATGATTGGCGCAATGTCGGACTTTACCTTAAGAGGGAGGGTAAAGAATGGGCTTGCCGGAAAAGAGGGCTGGAAGGACGGGCATGACGGGGCATCCGGAACTTTTGCGGCTGAGGGACAGCATCGACAATATCGATGCGGCATTGATCCATCTCCTGGCGGAGCGGTTCAAATGCACGCAGGCAGTGGGTGTTTACAAGGCGGAGCATGATCTTCCGCCGGCCGACCCAGCCCGGGAAGCGGCCCAGATCGCCCGGCTGAGGGCGCTGGCGGTCGAGGCCAAGCTCGATCCCGATTTTGCGGAAAAATTCCTCGCCTTCGTGGTCAAGGAAGTGATCCGGCACCATGAATCGATCCGGTCCGGAAAAACTTAAAGGCCCCAAGCCTAAAAACTCAGTGCACGGACCATGCGCACTTGCGGCAGACGCGCGATGGCCGATAGCGTGGCCTCGGGCACCTCGCCGTCCACCTCGACCAGACAGACCGCGTCTCCGCCCGGCCCGCTGCGGCCCAGGGTGAAATTGGCGATATTGGTTCCGGCATCCCCCAGGAGCGTCCCCAGCCGCCCGATGAAACCGGGTCTGTCCTCGTTCACCACATAAAGCATGTGCGGCGCGAAAGCGGCGTCCAGGCTGATGTCCTTGATCGCGATCAGGCGGGGCCTGCCGTCGGAGAGGACGGTGCCGGCGAGCCGGCGCGTGCCGCTCGCCATGGCGACGACGATCTTGATCAAGCCTTCATAGAGTCCGTCCGCGTCGGCCCTTGTCTCACTCACCTTGATGCCGCGCTGTTTGGCGATGACGGGCGCATTGACCATGTTGACTTCCGTCAGCATCGGCTTGAGCAGCCCCGCCAGGGCTGCCTGGGTCAGGGCAACGGTATTGAGGAGGGCCGCGCTGCCTTGATAGAGGATCTCCACCGAGGCAAGGCTCTCACCCGCCAACTGGCCGGCGAAGGAACCCAGCTTTTCCGCCAGCTCGATCCAGGGCCGCACCTTGCGGGCCTCCGCCGCCGAGATAGCGGGCATGTTGAGCGCATTGGTAATGGCGCCGGTCAGGAGAAAATCGGCGATCTGCTCCGCCACCTGCAACGCCACCTTTTCCTGGGCCTCGGCGGTGGATGCGCCCAGATGCGGCGTGGCCACCAGCCTGTCGCTGCCGAACAGGATATTCTCATGCGCCGGTTCGCTGGAGAAGACATCGAGCGCCGCGCCGGCGACATGCCCATTATCGAGTGCCGCTTTCAGGGCATATTCGTCGATCAGCCCGCCGCGGGCGCAATTGATGATGCGCACGCCTTTCTTGGTTTTGGCGATGGCATCGGCGGAGAGGATATTCTTGGTCTCGGGCGTCAAGGGCACATGCAGGGTGATGAAATCGGCGCGCGCCAGCAGATCGTTCAGCTCCACCTTCTCCACGCCGAGGTCTTCGGCGCGCTCGGATGACAGGAAGGGGTCATAGGCGATCACCCGCATCTTGAGGCCGCGCGCCCGGTCGGCGACAATGCTGCCGATATTGCCGGCCCCGATCAGGCCCAGCAGCTTGCCGGAAATCTCCACCCCCATGAAACGGTTCTTTTCCCATTTGCCGGCCTGGGTGGAGGCATTGGCGGCGGGGAGTTCGCGGGCCAGCGCCAGCATCAGCGAGATGGCGTGTTCGGCGGTGGTGACGGAATTGCCGAACGGTGTGTTCATGACGATCACGCCTGCCGCGGTGGCGGCGGGAATATCCACATTGTCCACCCCGATGCCGGCGCGGCCCACCACTTTCAGCCGCCTGGCGGCCTTGATCACCTCGGCGTTGATCTTGGTGGCGGAGCGGATGGCGATGCCGTCATATTGATCCACGATCTTGAGCAATTCTTCTTTGCTGAGCCCGGTTTTCACGTCCGCCTCCACGCCGCGCTCCTGAAAAACGGCAATGGCGGCGGGCGACAATTTGTCGGCGATCAGGACTTTGGGCATTGGAGATTCCTCGCGTGAAATCGATCAGGCGGCTTTGACGGACTGAAAGGCCCAGTCCAGCCATGGTATCAGTGCTTCCAGGTCGCTCTTCTCGACCGTGGCGCCGCACCAGATGCGCAAGCCGGGCGGCGCGGCGCGATAGCTCGCTATGTCGAAGGCGACGCCCTCCTTTTCCAACAGGGACGCGATCTTCTTTGCCGTGTCCGCCTTGGCGTCGTCGCCCAGGCTTTCGAACCAGGGATCGATGATCTTGAGACAGACGGAGGTGTTGGAGCGGATCGCGTCATGCTCCGCCAGGAAAGCGGCCCATCCGGCTTTGCCGCACCAGTCGACCAGCACTTTGGTGTTGGCATCGGCCCGCGCGATCAGGCCGGGAAGGCCACCCACGCTTTCGGCCCAAGTGAGCGCATCCAGATAATCCTCCACCGCCAGCATGGAGGGCGTGTTGATGGTCTCGCCTTCGAAAATGCCTTCCACCAGCTTGCCGGACTTGGTCATGCGGAAAATTTTGGGCATCGGCCAGGAGGGCGTGTAACTCTCCAGCCGGGCCACGGCGCGCGGGCTGAGCACCAGCATGCCGTGGGCCGCTTCGCCGCCCAATGCTTTCTGCCAGGAGAAGGTGGTGGCATCCAGTTTTTCCCAGGGAAGATCAACCGCGAAAGCGGCGCTGGTGGCATCGCAGATGGTGATGGCGTCGCGGTCTGTTGGGATGAAATCGCCATTGGGCAGCCGCACGCCCGAGGTGGTGCCGTTCCAGAGGAACACCGCATCCCGGTCTTTTGCCGCCCTCATCTCGGGCAACGCACCGTAAGCCGCCTTGTGCACCTGGGCCTTGAGCTTGAGTTGCTTGACCGTGTCGGTCACCCAGTCTTCGCCAAAGCTCTCCCAGGCGAAAATATCGACCTCTTTCGGCCCCAGAAGCGACCACATCGCCATTTCCATCGCGCCGGTATCGGAGGCGGGCACTATCGCGATCCGGTAATCGGCGGGGACGGCGAGGATCGTCCGGGTGCGCTCGATCGCCTCTTTCAGCCGGGCTTTGCCCGGCTTGGAGCGATGGGAGCGTCCCACCAGGGCGGGAGCAAGGGCTTGCGGCGTCCAACCCGGGCGCTTGGCGCAGGGGCCGGACGAAAAAAAAGGCCGTGCGGGACGCACAGCCGGTTTTGCCGTTTCAGGCATCGCGGTTCATTCCTTCCAGAATGGTGCGCTCCGTTGGGGGAGCGTGTCCCGCGCGGGATAGTGAAGAGGCGCGCTCGCAGAGTCAATATCATCCCTGTGGCGGAACAGGATCAGCCGGCATGCGTTCACGCGGATGGCGTATTCATCAGGACAGCATCATGGCCCGTGCCGCAAGAACGCCGGAACCGCCCAGCCTCGACATCCCCGAGGACAAGCTCGCCTTCATCATCGAGAAGGCGCGCGAATTTGACGTCAAGGAAGAGAATAGCGATCCCGATTCCGGCTCCAACGCAATCGATGACGGCAATGCCGATGTGTTGGAATCGATGCCCGGTGATGCCACCCGCGAGGAACTTGCCGGCGCCATCCGCGAATTGAACGAAGACGAACGTTGCCGTTTGATCGCCTTGGCCTGGCTGGGACGCGGCACCTATGACCTGGAGGAATGGCAGGAGGCGATCTCCACCGCGAAATCCGAGCATGGACGGCGCGCCGCGGAGTATCTGGTCGGCCTGCCGCTTCTGGGCGACTACCTGGAAGAGGGCTTGGCGGTTTTCGATGAAGGAATCGTGGACGACAGCGACAGAAGAGAAGGCCTGAACGAAGAGGACGAACCGTTGGGCAACATGCGCGACCGGACGCCCGACACCAAGCGCGCCTAAACTTCGATTTCTCCCCTCAGATAAGGGACGCAGTTCCCTTCCAGCAGGACCTGTGCACCCTCATCGGTGCACCAAAGATCGCCACCCCGCGGACTGAGCTGCCGGGCGTACAGTTTTTTCTTTTCCAACCGCCTGGCCCAGAAGGGCACCAGCACGCCATGGGCCGAGCCCGTCACCGGATCCTCTTGCACGCCCAAAGAGGGCGCGAAAAAGCGGGAGACGAAATCGTAAGGCTTGCCGTCGCCCCGGGCGGTTGCCTGCAGGGAGGCGGTCTGAACGCGCAACAGAACCTCCTCCAGCGCGCCCGTTGGCTTGAGCGCGGCGATATCCGCCGGTGATGGCCAAACCGCCATCAGGGCGGCGGCACCGCCGCCGCCTTTGGCGCAAAAATAAAGCTCGGCCGGTTTTGCGCCCCCGGCGGCGTCCGCCAGCGCCGCGGCGAAACCATCCGGCGCTGTGAATGGCTCTGCGCCGGAAGCGGGCAGGGCAAGGGCAAGCCGCTCCTCGCTCTTTCGCACGGTCAATTCGCCGGATTTCGTGTCAAAGCGCGCGACATCAAGCGACGCATCCAGCGTGGTGAAAATGACAAAGGCACTCGCCAGCGTGGCATGGCCGCAAAGCGCGACTTCCTTGTGCGGCGTGAACCAGCGCAAGGCATAGCGTCCGGCCGCGTTTTTCACCAGGAAAGCGGTCTCGGCGAGATTATTTTCCGCAGCGATCTTCTGCATCAGATCGTCGGCAAGCCAATGCTCCAGCGGAACCACGGCGGCCGGGTTTCCCTCGAACACGCGCCCGGCAAACGCATCGACCTGGAAGAGCTTCAGCTTCACGGCGCCCCCAAGGAGACCCTAACGCCAAAAAAGCCGACGAAAAGCTCCCAGCCCCGCATGGCGGCCATGCCGGGCATCCTATGTCGGGGCCATCGCCTTTTGCAGTTTCTCGAAGGCGCGGACCTCGATCTGGCGCACGCGTTCCCGCGAGACACCATATTTCTGGGACAATTCTTCCAGGGTGGCGGGCTCTTCCTGCAGCCGGCGGGCCTGGATGATGTCCCGCTCGCGTTCGGTGAGCCCGTCCATGGCATTGGCCAGAAGTTCGTGGCGGTCGCCCAGCTCCTCGCGTTCCGCCATCCTGGTTTCCTGGTCCAGCGTTTCGTCGGCAAGCCAGTCCTGCCATTCGCTTTCCGATTCGTTGCGCAGGGGCGCGTTGAGGGAGGAGTCCGGCCCCGAGAGGCGGCGATTCATGTCGGTGACATCGCGCTCGGTGACACCCAGCTGGTCGGCGAGCTTGGCGGTGTGGGCGGGGGTGAGATCGCCTTCTTCGATGGCGCCGATATTGGATTTGGCTTTGCGCAGGTTGAAGAAGAGCTTTTTCTGCGCCGCGGTGGTGCCCAGCTTCACCATGCTCCAGGACCGGAGCACATATTCCTGGATCGCGGCCCTGATCCACCACATCGCATAGGTGGCCAGCCGGAAACCCTTGTCGGGATCGAAGCGCTTCACCGCCTGCATCAGCCCGACATTGCCTTCGGAGATGATTTCCGACACCGGCAGGCCATAGCCGCGATAGCCCATGGCAATCTTGGCGACCAGGCGCAGATGCGAGGTGACCAGACGGCGCGCGGCTTCCGCATCGCCATGCTCCTTGAGGCGCTTGGCGAACATATATTCCTCTTCCGGCGACAGAAGCGGGAACTTGCGGATTTCACTCAGATAGCGGGAAAGACCGCTATCGCTGGAAATGGCGGGAAGACCGCGACTGCTCATTCAACCCCCTTCGTCATCGGGACAGCGAGGCGTGCGTTTGAGCTAACGCCCGTAGCACAAAATGGCCGCTTTGATGGATCAGGTCCGCCCCATGACGCGGTTAAGATGGGAACTCCTCAGCTTTTATTCAACCCGCGAAGCGCCTCGACGAGAAGAGCGAAATCGGCGGGCCAGGGGGACTCGAAACGCATGGTCTTGTGCCGGGAAGGATGTTGGAATCCCAGCACAAAAGCGTGCAGCGCCTGGCGCTGGAAGCCCGTGACCAGCGTAAACGCCTTTTCCTCCGCCGAGGTCTTGGCACGGGGAGCCTGCCGGGCGCGGCCATATTGGGGATCGCCGATCAGGGGATGGCCCAGATGGGTGAGATGCACCCGGATCTGGTGGGTGCGCCCGGTTTCCAGCCGGCACTCGACCAGGGAGGCGAAGGGCCGCTCCCTGGGGCCGAACGTCTCCATCACCTTGTAGCGGGTGCGTGCGGTCTTGCCGCCGCCCCGAAGCACGGTCATCCGCTTCCGGTCGAACGGGCTTCGGCCGATCTGGCCCTCGATCAGGCCTTGGGCCACGCGCGGGCTTCCCCACACCACGGCATGATAGGCGCGCTCGATGGTATGATTGGCGAATTGCTTCGCCAAGCTTGCCATGGCGCGCTCGTTTTTCGCCGCCACCAGAAGGCCCGATGTGTCCTTGTCGAGGCGATGCACAATGCCGGGACGTGCCTCGCCGCCGATGCCGGCCAATTCCCCGCCACAATGGGCGATCAGCGCATTCACCAAGGTGCCGTCGGGATTGCCCGCCGCGGGGTGCACCACCAGGCCGGCGGGCTTGTCGATCACGATCAGGTCCTTGTCCTCATACACGATGTCCAGAGGAATATCCTGGCCGCGCGGGCGAGCGGAAGCCGCTGCCGGGATGGCGATGTCATAGACCTCGCCCCCTTTGACCCGATGGTTGGGGTCTTTTATCGTCACGGCGCCATTCTTGACCCCGCCTTCGCCGATCAAGGCCTGCAGGCGCGAACGGCTGAGATCGGGCAACAGCGCCGCAAGGGCGCGATCAAGCCGCTGGCCGGCCTGTTCGGGGGCGATATGAGCGGCCGTATGAGAGGCCATTTGAGAGGCCATTTGAGAGGAACGTCCGGTGTCCGGCATCGACAAGGTTGATCCCAAAGCGAGCGGAACCTATCGCGCCGCGCTGGCTGCCGTCATCCTTCTTTCGGTGCTGTTGGTGTTGGCGCTGGCCGCGGTGGCGGCCGGCTTTGTGCGGCAATACCGGCTGCATATGGCCGCGTCCCCCGCCGGGACCGTCGCGGGCGCGGCGGCGCATATCACGCTTACGCCCGGCGCCCATATCCTGTCCGCGGGCGTCGACTCCGGAAAGCTGGTGCTTCATGTCCAGACGCCGGCCGGCGGCGAAGTCGATATCTTCGATCTTGCCAGCGGCCGGCTCACCGCCCAGATCGGGGAAGATCAGGCAAGAGAGGAAGCCAAGCCGTGAGGCTGGTCCTGCCGGAGCCTCTGCGAGAAGCCATCGCCGACCGCGCCAAGGCGGCCTTTCCGGCGGAATGCTGCGGCCTGGTCGAAGGCATGAGGGACCAGAGCGGTTTTTCGGTCACCAGAATTCATCCGGCGCACAACCTGGCCGGGGCCGCCAACCGGTTCGAGATCGACCCCAAGGATCATATCGCCGCCGCCAAAGAGGCGCGCGCGCGCGGCGCCCGGCTGATCGGCTGTTATCATTCCCATCCCAATGGCCGCGCGGAACCATCCGAGCTGGACCGGGCGCGCGCCCCGGAGGAGGATTTCCTTTGGCTGATCGCCGCCACGGACGGCGAACGCTGCGAGATCGGAGCCTTTGTCTATCGCGGCCCGGGTTTCGCCGAGCCTTTGGGCGCGGATTGCGTCACGTCGTCGGTGAAAGCCTTGAGGTGATTTTTCTGGAACAGCGTCTCGCGGACGTCGACCACCGCCAGGACATCACCTTTTTCGTTGGCGATCTCGATCTGCCGCGCCGCCACCTGGGCGCCGTGCAGCAGTTCATCGCCCAGCATCTCGCGGTTGCTGTTGCGGGCTTCGCGCTCTGCAGCTTCCAAGTCGGGAAGTTCCTGACCTTCATCGTCACGGCTGAGATCGCCGCCGTCATCGCGCACATGAAAAAAGAAACGGGTCATGGGTAAAACCCTCTGAGCACTAACAAAAAGCAACGGCGAAAAAAGCCAGCCGTTCCGGTCCCGACTTGCGGTTGCGGGCTTTTCCGGACGGGAACTTGCCCGAAGGCGGGCAGGGGTCCTATAAGCGGCCCAAGTTCCCGCTTGCTCCCATCGTCTAGCGGTCAGGACGCGGCCCTCTCAAGGCTGAAACAGGGGTTCGATTCCCCTTGGGAGCGCCACTTTTTCTTAGCGAGTGAGCGGAGCGAGCGAGCTTAGAAAAAGTGAGCGCCTCTTCGAGCCCGCGCAGCGGGCGAGGGAGGCGCCTACGAAAACACCGGCCCAAGGAATACCCCGGCCAAGCTAGTTTGGCGGTGCCCATCACCTTCACTTTTCAAACAGCGCAATGCGCCGTCTTTAGCGGGCGGATGATCGCGCCGCGATGTGTTTCATTATCACGCGCTACCATGATGATGAGCAACGACTGCAAAAGTCTGACGGCTTTTTTCCAACTCTGCGAATGGCTTGATCCGCATTATTGGGGGTTTTGGCGGGAAGGAAGACGCCGCACTAAAACCCGCCGAGCTCGAGCCCCAGAAGTCAATCTACCCCCGATATTCATGGAATACCGGTTGATCGCCTGAGAGTACGATTTCGACCTTACGGCAAAAGACCAGTCCTGTTATGCCACCGCATGAACCATCGCGAATATCTGGTGAAGGCCCAAGAGGCCGAAGCCCTGGCAGATGCAACGAGTGACGCCGTGGAGCGTCTCGTCTGGGAAACCAGGGCGAAGGAATACCGCCGGCTTGCAAAGGTGGCGGTGGAGCTTCCCTGGGGCCGGTTCCTCTAGCCGCTACTCCACGATCTTGATCTGATCGGCGGAACTCAGGCGGATCATGGGGCGGCCGTTGGAGATTTCCACCACGCCGCTGATGTCGACCGTCTTGCCTTGCAGTTGGCTGAGGTCGGGGAACTTGTCCTCATTGTTCGCGCTGACATAGCCCACAAAGGGCGAACGATCCTCTGCGTTCAAATGCACAAACAGTCCGGGGACGCCGTCCGCCTCGGAAACGGTGGCCACCCCTTCCACGATGACATTCTGGCCTTGCATCCCGAGGGCCTGTTGCGGGGAAATCGGCGCGGCAAACGCGGCCGCGGGCGCCAACAGGAGAGCGCCGAACAGTGCCAAGGTTTTGATCGTTTTCATGGTGAACTCCCAACACATCACTGATCTCAAAACGCGCGGTTCGTCACGGAGATGCGTGTCCGTTCAGCGGGGAACTTTGGAGGCGGCGTCCCGTCGTGGGGGCTGTCGAATTCTGCGAAGGTCGCTCGAAAACGCCGACGCGCGGCCACTACGCTGTGCCGGGCCGCGCATGGTTTCTTTGCGATTTGGCGGATCTCTGCTTTCGCGGGTGACAGGTTTTCTGCTCGGCCGCGCGCGTTGCTCGCTACGCTCGCCGCCCTCCCGCGCGACGGTGCTCGCTAACGCTCGCCGCCGCTTCGGGCCCGGCCTCGCAGCGGCGAAGACGCTGTCGCGCGCCGCGGCTCGGCGGTTTGAGTTCGCTTGCCGCGCAAGCGAACTCAAACCCCCATTTGCCTCGCAAAATCTTCGATATTGTCGGCCACGATATCGAAATTGTGGCCGTCGGCGTTGCTCTTGTTGATCTGGGCGCGGCGCGGACTGTCGGGTCCCAGTTCCAGCGGGCGGGGGAAGAAGGCGGTCTTGAGGCCACATTTTTTGGCACCGTCGAGATCGCCGGCATGGGCGGCGCCCATCATCACCTCTTCCGGCTTCAGTTCCATCAGCTTGACCACGCCGAGATAGGTTTCGGGGTCGGGCTTGTAATGCTTGAAGAGCTCGCAGGAGAAGATGTTGTCCCAGGGCAGCCCGGCATGCTTGGCCATGTCGGCAAGAAGGGCGACGCTGCCGTTGGAGAGCGGCCCGATGATGTACTTGGTCTTGAGCCGGGTGAGGCCCTTCACGGAATCGGGCCAGGCATCCAGCCGCCGCCACACCATGTTGATGTAATGCTTCTGGCCGGCGGTGAGGTTCTTGAGGCCGGGATGGCCGGGCAGCACTTCTTCCAGGGTCATGGCCTGGAGTTCTTCCAGATTCATCCAGGGCAGCTTGCCGCTACGCACCCGGTTCATGGAGTCGCCGTATTTGCCCAGCCGCCAGTCATCGGCGAGTTTGGCCCAGTCGGCTTTGAGGCCTTCCCGCGCTCCCCACGCGGAGAGGTCCTTGATGATGCTGCCGCGCCAATCCACCACCGAGCCGAAGGTGTCGAACACGATCACCTTGACGTTTTCGAGTCCCGGCTTCACGGCTGTTTGCGCTACGGCACGGCTCGAAACAGCCAAGCCGATGCCCAAGCCCGCGGCGGCAGCAAGCAATTCGCGTTTGGCGATATCCATGGCATTCCCCCTTTGACTTTGAATCCCGGCTTTCCCATTCCCTTTTTGCTGTTCTCTCAAAGCAGATACGAAAGCTTAGTCCCGGAAACAGGTCAGCCGCCAGCCATGCCTTTGGCGGAAAACACCCCTTTTGCGGGGGATGGACAGCAAGCCCGAAAACGTCTTTTGCTTGGTCCGGAACATCATCACCTCAGGGAGAATTTCATGCGCCATCTCCGGCCTTTCACGCTTGCGGCCTTGCTCTTCGCCGCCCCGGCTTTCGCCCAGGGCCAGGCCCCGGCCAATCCGCCGCCGCCGCCTTTCACCCTCTCCAGCGCCTCTTTCCAGGATGGCGGGGTCATTCCCGACAAATACACCCAGGCCGTGCCCAATCCGGTATCGCCCGCGCTGTCCTGGATCAATACGCCCGCCGGCACCCAGAGTTTCGTGCTGATCATGCATGATCCGGATGTCGCGATCCGCAAGGGCACCGGGGATGTGTTGCACTGGATGGCCTTCAACATTCCCGGCACCGCCACCTCGCTTCCCGAAGGCGTGGCCAACACGCCCAGCCTGCCGGACGGCACCGTCCAGCCCAACAATTTGAGCGGCAAGCCGGGCTTCATGGGGCCGGGCGCGCGCGGGGTCTATCACCACTACACGATCGAGCTCTTCGCGCTGGACAACAAGCTCGGCCTGGGTCCGGACGCCACCCGCGAGCAGGTGCTGGCGGCGATGGATGGCCATATCCTGGGCAAGGCGGTGATTGTGGGGCGGTTCCACCGCTGACGTGAATGTTAAGCGCGCGGAATTCTCCGCGCGCTTTTTTGCGTCGGCCGTTTGAACCTTGGCCGGGATTGGAGGGCTGGCCCGCTACCATGCCTAAAGGAATTCAATGCCAGAAGCGCCTTGGGACCCATTGGCGATATCGTGAAGATGATTGAAAAATGCCGCAAGTCTAGCTGCCGCGAGATCGCGCCGAACGGGTCACAAATTCCCGTTTGCGTGCAATATCCCTGATCTCCTCGGCAAGAGCATTCCACTCCTCTGCTGCACTTAGAAATGCTTCCTTGGCCGCGGAGTGATGGGTCAACTCCGCTTGCGCCCTGCATTGTTCGGCATGGGCAAGGCACTTCCTAAGCCGGCGGTCATCTGTATCCGACACAGTCGCAGTATGGAGCGGCCAATGCAGCGTGCTTTGATCTTGGTCAATCTCCCAACCCAGCGCGCTTTTTAAGTCCGGCGCTTTTTAAGCCGCGACATGGGTGTGGATGCGGCGCGCCGACAGCGACAGGCCGATCGCCGGTATCACCAGCAAGGCCCCAAGCCAGAAAGGCGCATTGGCGCCGATCAGGGAAAAGGCCGTGCCCGCAGCGAACGGGCCGCTCAACCGGGACAGCGCAGCGGACGCATTGTTGAGGCCGAGGCAGGCGCCCTGTTCGCAAGGATCGCTGTTGCGCGAGATCAGGCCGGCGACATTGGGCCAGGCGATGGCCTGGCCGAACGCCGCCGCCGCCATCAGGCCGATGGTGACCCGTCCGTTTTGCGCCAGCGTCAGCAAGAGGACACTCACCGCCGTCAGCGCCATGCCAACGGCCAAAATACGTGCTGCGCCGAAGCGCTGGGAAAGCGGACCCACCGCGGTGACCTGGCAGAAGGCCGCCACCAGGGCGGCGATGGCGAAGGTGTCGCCCACTTCATGCGGTCCCCAGCCGAAGCGGCCTTGCGCCCAGAGGCCGAACATGGATTCGACTCCGGTAAAGGCGGCCCCCGAGAGGAATGTCACCATCAAGAGGCGGGCGATCACCGGATGGCGGAAGAGCTCGTGAACGGCGCGCCGCAGTTGCGGATTGAGCGGCTCATGCGCATGGTTGCGGCTTTCATGCACCAAGAGCGCAAGACCTGCGACGCAGATGGCGGAGAGAGCCGCCGCCACCAGGAGCGGCACCCTGAAGCCGGCGGTGCCGAGCGCGGGCGCCGCCAGCCAGCCGCCCACGGCGGGACCGATGATGAAGCCGACATTGTAGGACGCATTGGCCCAGGCCATCCGGCCGGCGCGGTCATTCTCATGCGTGACATCGGCGAGATAAGACTGGAGCACCGAATTGTTGCCCGCGGCGAGTCCGCCCAGGATGCGGATCAGAAGCGCGATGGCGAAGTTCGGGGCGAAAGCCAGTCCCAGATAACAGGCACAATTGCCGCACACCGTCATCATCAGGACCGGCTTGCGCCCCAGCCGGTCGGACAGCCGGCCCCAGAAAGGCTCGCCGAAAAACGCCCCCACCGAATAGCCGGAGAAAATCAGCGCCACCTGCCAGGAGGCGGCGTGGAAGCTTTGGGCATAAAAGGGCAAAAGCGGCACAATGATGCCGAAGCCGATCATATTGACGAACATCACCGTCAACAGGATCGTCAGGGCACTGCCGGATACTCCTCCCTCAAGCTGGCCGTTCGGGCGCATGATTATCGCGATTGATAGCTTTTCCCGCTCCCGCTTCAAGCGGAAATGACGCAATTCCCGGGGATTTTCCCGCCTTGTTCCAGGCCATCGGGCCTAGTAGGTTCGCGGGCCCATTAAGCAATTTTAAGAGACCCTTCCATGCCGCTGTTGCGATTCATTCCCGAAGCCACGGATATCGACTTTGTCGGCTTCCGCTATGTCGCCTTCGCGATCGACGGGCTCCTGCTCCTGATTTCGATCATCTCCATCGCGACGCAGCAATTCAATCTGGGCATCGATTTCAAGGGCGGCGTCCTGATGGAGATCAAGTCGGCGCAGGTGATCAATGTGGGCGAGGTGCGGCGGGATATCATCTCATTGGGCTTCGACGATCCGGTGGTGCAGAATTTCGGCGGCGGGGAGTGCGACACGCCCGCCAACAGCTGCGTGATGATCCGGGTCCTGCCGCACCAGGCCAAGGCGAACGAGAACCAGAATGCGATCGATCAGCAGGCGGTGAGCGCGATCAAGGCCAAGCTGGGATCGAGCTATAGCTATCGCCGCACCGATGTGGTCGGGCCCAAGGTCAGCGCCGAACTTTTCAGCGACGGCGTCAAGGCCACGCTGCTGGCCATCGTGATGATCGCCGTCTACGTCGCGGTGCGCTTCGAATGGCAATACGGCATCGGCGCCGCCATCGCCACCGGCCATGACGTGCTGGTGACGGCGGGCCTGTTCAGCGTCTTCCACCTGGATTTCAGCCTGACTTCGGTGGCGGCGCTGCTCACGCTGGCGGGCTATTCGATCAACGACACGGTGGTTGTGTTCGACCGCATCCGCGAGAACCGGCGCAA
The DNA here is from genome assembly GCA_964511505.1 of uncultured Rhizobium sp. Classification (GTDB taxonomy): domain Bacteria; phylum Pseudomonadota; class Alphaproteobacteria; order Micropepsales; family Micropepsaceae; genus Rhizomicrobium. Next base: position 20,738 of record CAZEFQ010000115.1, on the reverse strand, counting down.
ATACAAGCGCATGAAGCTGGGCGATTTGATCAATCTTTCCACCAACCAGATGGTGACGCGCACCACCTTGACATCGGTAGCGACCGCCATCTCCATCCTGCCGCTTTACTTCTTCGGCGGGCCCAACCTGGCGGATTTCTCCGGTCCGATCCTGTTCGGCATTGTGGTGGGCACCTTCTCGTCCATCTATGTCGCCGCGGCGCTGCTGCTCTATCTGCCCGCGCCCGCCGGCAGCATTGAAGGCGGCGGCAGCGCCGAGGCGACAGCGTAGAACCGCGCAGTATTTTGGTTCCTGGCTAGGAGCGTCGCGCGGAGCGCGGCCACGGCCGCTCGCCTAAGCTCGCGGCGTTTGCCCGCTTTCGCAAGTCCACTGGACCTGCTCACATGCCGCGGGCTCACAGCACGCGCGACGACGCCAGGGGCCGAAAGACAAGCGGTCAGAGAGGGAACCAGTCGCGCTTGTCGGAATAGACCTGATACTGCACGTTGGCGCCGGCGCGGAAGCCGACGCCGCTCCGGATCGGAGCCAGGGTGACCCCGCCGCTGCGCTGATAGTTCACGCCAAGGCCGGCGACGAAATAGATGCTGCCTTCCACGCCGGGAAAGCGCTGGAACAGCCGCCGCGTCTCCCGCACATTGTAGCAAAGGGTGAAACATTTGGCGGCATTGCCGCCGAAGTCGAAACCGACCGAAGGACCTTTCCAATAGACCTTGATCGGCTCCGCGCCCTTGCGGATCAAAAAGCCCGAGCCATAGCGCAAACCGACAATGAAAGCGCCCGAACCCTCATCGCCTTTGATGTAGGCATCGGGCTCGCCCAGATCGCCGAATATATGTTGCACCGCCTTGGCCATCGCCTCGGTGGTGATGCCGAAAAAGTCCGCGCCCGCCTGGGTGATTTCATTGGCGGTATAACGCGCATCATGTTCCACCGGCGGCCTCTGCGCAGCTTGCGCCAGCGCCGCGGAAGGGCTTACGCCCAGTGCGGCCAGCCCGGTGATGAATTGCTTGCGGTCCATAGCGTCTCCCTTCGGCCGATTCGAAATCCAGCCTCACGGCAGTTTCGCGCAGATTTGGGCTTTTTTACAGCCGGACTATAGTGAAGCGATGACGGACCCGGAAAAGCGCCCAGAGCCACGGCTTTCCCAAGGACTTTCACCTGCGGGATGGATCGCGATCGCGGTTCTTCTCGCACTGCTGGGCTGGGCGATCTGGTACGCGGTGGGCGCCTGGCAGGCGATGGCCGGGGTGCATATGAGCACCCTGGGCTGGGTTTTCCTGGCCATGGGGGCCATCATAACTTTTGTGGTGGGGGCGGGGTTGATGGCGTTGGTCTTCTACTCCTCCCGCCACGATCTGGATCGGTGAGGAGCGGTTCGCCGCAGGCGAACGAAATGGTCCGGTGGACCATTTCGAGCGAAGAACGCCGCGAGCTAGGCGAGCGGCTGCGCGGCCCGGAACGCCTTGGCTTCAGATTTGATCGGCCGCAAAAATCCTCGCGCTCGTGCTCGAATCGCAAAATCCGCGTGCCGGCTCAGACAATGCCTCTGGCGACAAAAGCCGGATTCTCGAATCCCTTTTTGCCATAACGCAGGGCGATGCCGTTCCAGTCGGTGACCGTGCCGCCCGCCGCCGCCAGGACCGCGTGCCCCGCCGCGGTGTCCCATTCCATGGTGCGGCCGCCACGGGGATAAATGTCCGCCTCTCCCGCCGCCACCAGACAGAATTTCAGCGACGAGCCGGCGCTGACGAAGGTTTTGACGTTAAAGGCCTTGAGAAACTCCGCGGTTGCCGCATCGGCATGGCTGCGGCTTCCCACTGCCACCATCCCGTCGCCCGGCACCTGCCGCGCCCGGATCGGCTTCGCCCTTTCAAAAGCGCCCGCCCCGTCTCCCAGGAACAGACGGTCGAGGGCAGGGGCATAGACCGCGCCCGCCACGGGCATGCCGTCCACGATTTCCGCAATATTGACCGTGAATTCCCCATTGCGGGAAAGGAACTCCCTGGTCCCGTCCAAAGGATCGACCAGGAAGAAATGCCGGCCGGTGGCGCCGATGCGGCCCGCCGCGGCCTCCTCCTCGGCGACCACGGGAACGCCGGGAAAGGCCTTGGCCAGCTCGGTCAGGATCAGCTTTTCGGCTTCCTCGTCGGCATCGGTGACCGGCGAATTATCTCCTTTGATACGGCTTTCCCCGCCTTGCGCGTAGTGGCGCATGACAATCGCGCCGGCTGCCAGGGCAATCCCTCCCAATATCTGGGCCGTTGCGGTCATGTGAAGAATTCCTTAAAGACGAATCCGGGCTTGTTTACCAAATTTCCCTCCCACCCAATTGCATGGCGCGCATGACCGAGATCGAATTTTCCGCCCTGATGGTGAGCCGGGTCTGTCATGACCTTGTGGGCCCCCTGGGCGCCGTGATCAACGGCCTGGAAGTGCTGGAGGACGAGCGCGACCAGCATATGCGCGAGGATGCGCTGAAGCTGGTGGCTTCCAGCGCCAATCAGGCGCTCGCCCGCATCCAGTTCATGCGGATCGCGTTCGGCGCCGCCGGCTCTGCCGGGGCCGAACTGGACCTTAATGAAGTGGGGCGCCTGGTGGCGGGGCTTTTGGAAGGCGGCAAGGTCCGGCTGGAATGGAATATGCCGCATGTCTACTGGGCCAAGGACTGGGCCAAGCTCTTGATGAATGCCGCGCTTTTGGCGGCGGACTGCCTGCCGCGCGGCGGCGTGGTCCGGGTCGCGGGGAGCGAGGGCGCCCGTCCCGCGTTCAAGATCACCGCCGCCGGCCAGAATGCCAGGGTCAGCGAAGAGGTGGACCGCTCCCTGCGCGGCGAATCCCAAGCCGGGGCGCTGGACGCGAGAGGCATCCAGCCGCTCCTGACCGAGCGCCTGTCGCGCAGTGTGGGGGCCGGCCTCGCCATTGCCGTCAAGGACGGCGTGGTCGAGCTTGTGGCGGGCTAGGCTCCGCTAAGCCCTTTTTTACCTTCTTTCCCGTAATCTCAGCTTGTGGTTGTCGGCCGCGAAATCTTGCCGCGGCCCCTGTTGGCGCGAGAGGAAGTCTCATCATGCCGCATTGCCTGATTGTGGATGACAGTCCGGTGATGCGGGCGGTGGCGCGCCGGCTTTTCGAAGATTTGGGATTCAGCGTCAGCGAGGCCGACGACACCATCGCCGGCTTGCGCGCGGCCCGCGAAAGAATGCCCGACCTCGTCATGCTCGACTGGTCCATGCCCGGCATGGGCGGCGTGGATTTTGTGCGCGGCCTGCGCGCCCAGCCCAACGGCGGGCGCCCGCTGATCCTGGCCTGCCTCACCGAAGTGGATCCCCAGGAGATTGCCCAGGGCGTGGCGGCGGGGATCGACGATTATCTGCTCAAGCCTTTCGACCGCGACATCCTCTCCGCCAAGCTGGCCGACATGGGCGCGGACAGCGGCCGGAACGCCGCGCAAGAGCGCGCGGCAGGCTGACCGGCCCATGACTCCCGATGACCTTGCTTTCCTGGCCCGGCTGGTGCGCCGCCGCGCCGGCATCGTGCTGGGTGAAAGCCGCAGGCCCCTGATCGAAAGACGGCTCCAGCCGGTGATGCGCCGCTTCGGGTTCAAGCACACGGAAGCCCTGATGCGCGAACTCCGGCTGGGCCGCGAGTCGCTGGCGGCATCGGTCACCGAGGCGATGACGGTCAACGAGACCAGCTTCTTCCGCGACCAGGGATTGTTCCGCCGGCTGGAGCGGGAAATCTTTCCCGTCCTGATCCGCAGACGCGCCAGGGAAAAACGCCTGCGCGTATGGTCCGCTGCCTGCGCCGCCGGCCAGGAAGCCTGGTCGCTCGCCATGATGCTTGGGAGCCTGCGCCTGGACGGCTGGAGCATCGAGCTGACGGCCACAGATCTTTCCGGAGAAGCCATCGCCCGGGCCGAGCGCGGCCATTACAGTTTCTGCGAGGTGCAGCGGGGCCTTTCCCCCCGCGATCTGGAGGAATGGTTCCTGCCCGACCGGGGCGGCCATGCCGTCACGCCGCATTTGCGGCACATGGTGAGCTTCCGCCGCTTCAATCTGCTCGATTCCTTCGGCTGGCTTGACGATCTCGACCTGGTGCTGTGCCGCAACGTCCTGATCTATTTCGACGGTCCCACCGCACAGTCGGTGCTTGAACGCATGGCCGAAGCGATGGCGCCCGAGGGCGTGCTGGCGCTGGGTGAAAACGACACCATTCGTCCGCCGGCGGACCTGTTCACGGATATGGCGGGCGGCCTTTACGCCAAGGCCGGGGCGGCCGCGCGCCGCCTGCCGGTCGCGATCTAGGCGAGCCGCCGCCCGGTCAGTTTTTCCAGGACCCGTATCGGCGCGCGCTCCGGCTCGCCCATGCGGTCCACCTCGAGATGGAAGGTCTGCTCCAGGGCGAATTCGCCGGCCAGCGCGGCATGCAGCACCTGGTCGGTATAGACCAGCCAGCAGCTGCCGGGCGGGAATTCCAGCGCGGTCTGCGGCGCGTTGCGTTGATACTCCGCGTCAAGCTTGGCGGCGTCATGCAGCGACAGCATCAACTCGTCATAGGCGCTGCGCCGGCCGCGGGTGACGCCGAGCCGGCTGAAGAGCCAGCTCTTGCCGGGAAGATGCGGCCGGATGCGCGGCACGAATTTGCGCGCGAAGCTCTCGAAATCCTCGCCCACCCGCCATTGCCGCGCGCCTTGGGGGCCTGTGCCCGAAGAGGGCGCTATATTGGCGAAGAAGCGCAGGATACGCCGGCCGTCCTGCATCGGCCGCGAGGGAAAGGCGTCGATATGCAACAACCGGTCGTCCTGGATCACCGAATAGGCGCGGCCTTCCACTTCGACCGGGCGGTAGCTGGTGCGCGCCCGCTCCAGGCCCGCATAGCCGGGCAGCAAGGCGGCGACAAAGCGGGTGGCGCCGGCGCCGAAACGTTCGATCATCGCGGCCAGCCGTTGCGCGCGTTCGCCGCCGGCCGAGGTGCCTTGCAATCTGCCGGTGGTGTGATCGAGGCTGATATTCTTGGCCTTACCGTCGGTGAGCCGCCCGTCCAAAAATTCCTTTTCGCTCCCGGCCAGCGCGAAAGCGAGATGGGGGAAATAAAGCACCGCGCCATTCTCCAACGCCTTGCGGGCGCGGGCGCGGGTTTCGGCGTCGAACGGCCCGGCCCATGTGCTGAAATCGAAACTCTCCAGAGCGGGATCACTTTTCTTTGAATCGCGATCCCGCTCCGGGTTATCGCTTGGTCGCGCGATCTTTGGGAAAACCGCTGCACACTTTTCCGGATCGCGCTCTGCCATCAGGCGAAGCTTTCGCGCATGGCGCCATAGACCAGGGTGCGCAGGTCGCGGCGCAGCCGGACCCGCTCCGGTGCCGCCAGGACCTGGGTCATAAACACGACGGCGAGATCCTCCTTGGGATCGCAGAAGAAATAGGTTCCCGCCGCGCCGCCCCAGGAAAAATCTCCCACCGTGCCGGGGAGCGCGGCATGCGCCAGATCGGCCATCACCGCCACGCCCAGGCCGAAACCGACGCCGGCATAGCCGGCTTCGTTGAAGGTTGTCGTGACCGGCATCATCTCCGTCATTTCGCGCCCTTGGGGCAGGTGGTTCATGGTCATAAGCCGAACCGTCTTGGGACTCAACAAGCGCACGCCGTCGAGCGCCCCGCCGGAAAGCAGCATGCGGCAGAAGCGCAGATAATCCGCGGCGGTGCCGACAAGTCCGCCGCCGCCGGATTCCAGCTTGGGCGGTTGGGCGAAACTTGATGTCTGCCCGTCGTCATAGAGAAGGACCTTGCCGCCTTTGACGTAATAGCAGCTGGCAAAGCGGTCGCGCTTTTCCCCGGGCACGTAAAAATCAGTGTCGCGCATGTTGAGCGGCAGGAGGATTTTCCGGCGCACGAAATCGGAAAACTTCTCACCGGCGATCTTCTCCACCAGATAACCCAGCACATCGGTCGAGACCGAATAATTCCATTGCTCGCCCGGGGAGAATTCCAGCGGCAGCGTTTCCAGCTGGGCGATCATGGCGGCAAGGCCGCCTTCGGTGTAAAACTCGGCCACGCCCAGCTTGGCATAGGCGCGATCCAGCGGCGTGCGGTCCAGGAAGCCGTAGGTAAGCCCCGAGGTATGGCGCATCAGGTCGATGATCTTCATCGGCCGGCCGGCGGGCCTGGCGGCAAAGCCGCCCGCAAGATCGCCGCCGCTGAAAACCTGAAGCTGCTCGAAGCCGGGAATGTAGCGGTGCACGGGATCGTCCAGCGCCACCCTGGCTTCCTCCACCAGCATCAGGAAAGCGACGCTGGTGATCGGCTTGGTCATGGAATAGATGCGGAAGATGGCGTCTTCCCGCATCGGGGTTTTGCGCGCGACGTCCAGCACGCCCGACTGGCTGACATGGGCGCGTTCGCCCCGCCGCCAGACCATGGTGAGGATGCCGGGAAAGGCGCCGGTATCGACATAGCGGGTCTTGAGGATGCCGCCGATGCGCTCCAGGCGGCCAGGGTCAAATCCGTTATCAACGCGGGAGTCGAAGCCGTTCATTCCTCCGCTATACTGCTTTTCGGGAGGATGCGCATGGGCGTCTTGTTCATCAGGCCGGGGCTGGTGATCACCGAGCAGGAATTGGAGGAGCGGTTCATTCATGCCTCCGGTCCCGGCGGCCAGAATGTCAACAAGGTGGCGAGCGCGGTCCAACTGCGCTTCGATGTGCGCCGTTCGCCCAGCCTGCCGGAATGGGTGCGGGCGGCCTTGCTGCGGCAGGCGGCGGCGCGGCTTACCCGCGAAGGGGTTCTTGTGATCACCGCCCGCCGGCATCGCGAGCAGGAGCGCAACCGGGCCGAGGCGCGCGCCAGGCTGGCCGACCTGATCCTCAAAGCAGCCACGCCGCGCGCACCCCGCCGTCCGACCGGCGTGCCAAAGGCCAGCAAGCGGCAGCGGCTGGAGGCCAAGAAGCGCCGGGGCCGGGTGAAGCAGGAGCGCACAAGGCCGCTGCCGGACTGAATGTCCGGTTCATGAAAGTATCGAGTCTTTAAAAATACGTCGCAAACGGAGTTATGATGGGGCCGGAGAAAAAGAATCATGCCCTCTCTGTCGGGCTTTTTTCATGGCCGGTTGTGGCCCCTGGCAGCCGGCATGGCGCTGGCGGGTCCGGTGGCGCTGTGGTTCGGTCCGGTTGCGTTTGGCGTCCTCCTGGCGCTGGCGGTGGCTGCGGCCTTTCTGTCCGGCCTCTTTGTCGCGGAACGGCCTTCCACCGCCGCAGCGGAAGCAGCGGCCCCGGGAACGGCGCTCTCTCCCCTGGCCCGCGCGGTGATCGCGCAATTGCCGGCGCCCGTCATGCTGCTGGACGGCGCCGAACGCGTGGTGCTGGTCAACGATGCCATGCGGACCCTGGTGGGATCGGGGGTCGAGAACAAACATGTCTCGGCGGTGCTGAGGAATCCTTCGGTGCTTACCGCCATCGCCCAAACCTCCCATGACGGCGAGCCCGCCACGGTGCAATTCACCTTGCCGGTGCCGATCGAGCGCCATTACCAGGCCTATGTCGCCCGCGTCAGCGCCCAGCCGCCCATCATCGCGCTTCTGCTGCACGACTTGACCGCGATCCGGCGCAGCGAGCAGATGCGGGCCGACTTCATCGCCAATGCCAGCCATGAATTGCGCACGCCGCTGGCCGCGGTTTCGGGTTTCATCGACACGCTGAAGGGCCATGCCAGGGACGACCAGGCGGCGCGGGAGAAGTTCCTGGAGATCATGGGCGTGGAAGCGGCGCGCATGCGCCGGCTGATCGACGATCTTCTTTCGCTCACCCGCATCGAGATGAACGAGCATGTCCCGCCCCAGTCCCGCATCCAGCTGGAGAATGTGGTGCGCGAGGTGGTGGCGGCACTGGCGCCCTTGGCGCGCGGCGACCGCATCGCCATCGAGATCACCGGGGATGCCAGCCTGCCGCCGGTGATCGGCGACCGTGACGAGCTGGTCCAGCTGTTCCAGAACCTGATCCACAACGCCATCAAATATGGCCGCGAGAACGGCCATATCTGGGTCAGTTTCGGCAGAAGCCCCGAAGGCCAGGTGTTCGCCACGGTGCGCGATGACGGGGAAGGCATCGCGCCCAGCGCCATCCCGCGGCTGACGGAACGCTTCTACCGCGTGGATGTGAAACGCAGCCGCGAAAAGGGCGGGACCGGGCTGGGGCTGGCCATCGTCAAGCATATTGTCAGCCGCCATCAGGGCCGGCTTCAGATCGAAAGCAGGCTGGGGGAGGGCTCGAGCTTCACCGTCTTCCTGCCGCCGGCACCGGGCGAAAACGGCCCCAAAGCCGAAGCTATCCCCACATCTCCCGCTGCTGTCACGGAAATGTTATAATTCTGTCACAAAGGATTGGCGGAAGCCTCCTATCCCCCTGTTTTTGAAAGGCGTGACCGAGTCTTTATGAGCGAACACACCGTGAAAGCCTTCACCGAGCAGCTAGAGGCGCTCTCCGCCCTGGTGGCGCAAATGGGCGGCCTGGCCGAAGCCCAATTCGCCGCCGCCATCGAAGCGGTGGCGCGCCGCGACAGCCAGGCCGCGGAAGGGGCGGTTGGCGGCGATGCCCGCATCGACGCCATCCAGCAGGAGATCGAGGACCGCGCGCTGAAGCTGCTGGCGCTGCGCCAGCCCATGGCGGTCGATCTGCGCGAGACATTGGCGGCGATCAAGATCGCGGCCGAACTGGAGCGCATCGGCGACCTGGCCAAGAACATCGCCAAGCGCGCCCTGGTGTTGAACCGCGAGCCCCCCATCCGGCTCACCCAGTCGCTGGCGCGCATGGGCCGCGTCGCGCTCACCCAATTGAAGCAGGTGCTGGACGCCTATTCCAACCGCGATGCCGTGCTGGCGGAGACGGTGTGGAACCAGGACGGCGAAATCGACGAGATCTACAACAGCCTGTTCCGCGAATTGCTCACCTACATGATGGAAGACCCGCGCACCATCGGGCTTTGCACCCATCTGCTCTTCATCGCCAAGAATATCGAGCGCAGCGGCGACCATGCCACCAACATCGCCGAGGTGGTCTATCACATGGTGCGCGCCGGCCATCTCCTGGCCAACCGGCCCAAGGCCGACATCACCAGCGAAACCGCGGTTCCCTTCGAGGCCCAGCACTGATGAGCAAGCCCACCGTTCTTGTCGCCGAGGATGAAGGCGCCTTGATCACGCTTCTGCGCTACAATCTGGAGCGCGAAGGCTACCGGGTGCTGGAAGCGCAGGACGGGGAAGAGGCGCTCCTGATCGCGGCGGAAGAAAAACCCGACCTGGTGCTTTTGGACTGGATGCTGCCGCAGCTTTCCGGCATCGAGGTCTGCCGGCGGCTCCGCAGCCGCCAGGAAACCCGCAACGTGCCCATCATCATGCTGACGGCGCGAGGCGAGGAGAATGACCGCATCCGCGGGCTCGATACCGGCGCCGACGATTATCTGACCAAGCCTTTCGCCATGACCGAGCTGTTGGCGCGGTTGCGCGCGGTGTTGCGCCGCATCCGGCCGTCGCTCGCGGAAGACGTGGTCAGCGTGGGCGATATCGAGATGGACCGCGGTGCGCACCGGGTGCGCCGCGCCGGCGTCGAGGTTCACCTGGGGCCTACCGAATACAAGCTGCTCGACCATTTGATCCAGCATCCGGGGCGGGTGTTTTCGCGCGAACAGTTGCTGGACGCGGTATGGGGCAGCGATGTCTATGTCGAGGCGCGCACCGTGGACGTGCATGTGGGACGCCTGCGCAAGGCGCTCAATGTCGAGGGCGTCAGCGACCCGATCCGCACGGTGCGGTCGGCGGGATATTCGCTGGACGAAAACGCGGCGGCCAAGGCCGCGTCGTAACCGAGGCACGTCTTGGCTTGTGCTCGCGCCGCCGCTGCCGCCAGGCACGGGCCAACTTTTCCAATCGTGCCGCCGGCGATCGGAGACTTAAAAATCCGAAATTTCCGAGCTCTTGAAAGCCGGTTTTTCCAAACCAATTTCTTCGCCGCGCAATCGCATGCAACGGGACCGGCTCGTTCTTGAGAAGCGCCGGCCCACAACCATGGAGAAAGCAAATGAGCAAATCCAAATCTTTGATTGTTTGCGCCGGGTTCATCGTTGCCGGGCTTTTCCCGGCCTTCGCGGCCGACGAGAACGGCCTCCCGGGGACGGTCAATTATTTCACTGCGCCGCAAAAAGCGCGGGCCTTCAAGGCCGCGGCCGATGCCGGATACAATCCGACCGTTGTTGAGGCATTTCAGGACGGTAATTTTTTCCTCACGGCGACGAAGGGCGGCCAGAATTATGAAGTGACGGTCCTGCCGACCGGAAAAGTGTATGCCAGCGAACCCATCACCGCCACGTCCTGAAGAGCATGATCCTGCCGCAAAGACGGACTGGCCGTCTTGCGGTGGGCTAGCTTATGAGATCGGTGGCTTCGTTACAACTGTTGAAGCCGCAATAAAGCTCGGCCTGCACGGCGCGGCTGAGGAAGTTGTTGACTGCAACACGTTTTGCCTCGGCATCCTTGGACAAAGCGGGGTCGTTTATCACCGCGTGCAACCCCGCCTGGTCTTGCGGAGTGAGATCGGGAAGGCGGATGGCGCTGGCCGCGAGGAACTGGCGGTCATCAGCGGTCAGGGCACCTTTGGCATTCACCACATAGCGTCCATACCCGTCATAGGCGGCCTTGACGGCCGCCGCGGCGGGGCTTTGGTCCTGCAACGCCTGCCGGTAGACCGGGCCGCATGACGGCGCCTGTGGCCGAAAGGAACAGAAGACATAACGATCCGTGATCCCGCCCTGGGTGCCGGCGGAGGCTGTGCCAGCGGCGGCACATAGAGCGGCAAATGCATACGCAAAATTTCTCGAAATACGGGACATGGTCCGGTCTATCGCATGGCCTCGATAAGGACCATTTAGGAGAGGCCGCTTCGCCGCCAAGAGGCGGCGCGGAGTTTTCGAAATTTTAATTTCGCTCAGTTCAGCCGGAAGACCCCGTCCACCGCTTTCCATTCCGAAGGGCGAACCAGATGGTTATGCGCGATACGGACCGAGTGTAAAGCGCCCTCGAGCTCGCGCTGCCAGAAGCCGAGAAAGGCTTTCAGTTCGGGAAAAGCCGGCGCGACATCGTATTCCTGCCAAATGAAAAGCTGCAGCAACTTCGGGTGGTCCGGCAGGCGGTAATGAATCTCCGCGGTGGTAAGACCATAGCCATCCAGGCGGACCAGAAATTCCTTGCTAACCAACAGGCACCTCGTTGACCAAGAATCCCGGCGCCAAAATTAGGGCAGTCCGGTCCTCCAGGACAAAAGGATTTTTCATGGCTCCGGCTCATGGCTCATCAAGAGGAGCGGTTTATCGTTGAGCCAATTATCCTTTTTCGACAATCGGTTAGTTGCGCCAATTTTTTTGGCACTGCCCTCTTGAAGCTGCCAAAAGGCAAACTAGGTCATTTCCGCCCGGTGGGAAGCCGGGCTTTTGGACACCGTTGATCTGTACAAGGAGGATTTGATGCATTTCCGCCCGTTGCACGACCGTGTCGTTGTGCGCCGTATCGATGCCGACCACAAAACTGCTGGAGGCATCATCATTCCAGACACTGTCCAGGAAAAACCCCAGGAAGGCGAAATCGTTTCGGTGGGCCCGGGTGCGCGCAATGAGCGCGGGGACCTGGTGCCGACCGAGCTGAAGCCGGGTGACAGGGTCTTGTTCGGGAAATGGTCCGGCACCGAGGTCAAGATCGAGGGCCAGGACCTCTTGATCATGAAAGAATCCGACATCATGGGCGTGATCGAAAAAACGAACACGCTCCGGAAAGCGGCCTGAGCCGTCCGATCATTCGATCCGCCATTCGAGAGGAGATGAAAAATGGCTGCCAAAGAAGTGAAATTCTCAAGCGATGCCCGCGAGCGGATGCTGCGTGGCGTGGATACGCTTGCCAATGCGGTGAAGGTGACCTTGGGCCCCAAAGGCCGCAACGTGGTGATCGACAAGGCGTTCGGCGCGCCCCGGATCACCAAGGACGGCGTGACCGTCGCCCGCGAAATCGAGCTTGACGACAAGTTCGAGAATATGGGCGCCCAGATGGTGCGCGAGGTCGCGAGCAAGACCAATGACCTGGCCGGTGACGGCACCACGACCGCGACCGTGCTGGCGCAGGCCATTGTGAAGGAAGGCGCCAAAAGCGTTGCCGCAGGGATGAACCCGATGGATGTCAAGCGGGGCATCGATCTGGCGGTTGACGCGGTGGTGGCGGACCTCAAGAGCCATGCCAAGAAGATCAGTGACAATCAGGAAATCGCGCAGATCGGCACCATCAGCGCCAATGGCGACAAGGAAATCGGCCGGTTCCTGGCGGACGCCATGGCCAAGGTTGGCAACGAGGGCGTGATCACGGTTGAGGAAGCGAAAAGACTGGAGAGCGAACTGGAAGTGGTCGAAGGCATGCAGTTCGACCGGGGCTTCATCTCGCCCTATTTCATCACCAATGCCGAAAAGATGCGGGTGGAGCTGGAGGAGCCCTTCATCCTGATCCATGAAAAGAAGCTGTCCAACCTGCAGCCCTTGCTGCCGGTGCTGGAGGCCGTGGTGCAATCCGGCAAGCCCCTGCTTGTGATCGCCGAGGAAGTGGAGGGCGAAGCTCTGGCCACCCTGGTGGTCAACAAGCTGCGTGGTGGCCTCAAGATCGCCGCGGTGAAGGCGCCGGGCTTCGGCGACCGCCGCAAGGCCATGCTGGAGGACATTGCCATCCTGACCGGCGGCACCGTGGTGTCGGAGGAACTGGGCACCAAGCTGGAAAATGTCACCCTCAAGATGCTGGGCCGGGCCAAGACGGTGATGATCGACAAGGAAAACACCACCATCGTGGACGGCGTCGGCAAGAAAGCCGACATCCAGGCCCGCGCCGCGCAGATCCGCAAGCAGATCGAAGAATCCACCTCCGATTATGACCGCGAGAAGCTGCAGGAGCGGCTGGCCAAACTTTCGGGCGGCGTCGCCGTCATCCGTGTGGGCGGCGCTACCGAAGTCGAGGTCAAGGAGCGCAAGGACCGTGTGGACGACGCGCTCCATGCCACCAGGGCGGCGGTCGAAGAAGGCATCCTGCCCGGCGGCGGCATTGCCCTGCTCAGGGCTCACAAGGCGCTCGACCAGGTCCAGCCGGCCAATGCCGACCAGAAGGCAGGCGTCGAGATCGTGCGCCGCTCCCTTTCCGTGCCGGCAAAACTCATCGCACAGAATGCCGGCGATGACGGTTCGGTCGTGGTCGGAAAGCTGCTGGAGAAGGCGGACTATAACTGGGGCTATAATGCCGCGACGGGGGAATATCAGGACCTGGTCAAGGCCGGCATCATAGACCCGGCCAAGGTGGTTCGCACCGCGCTGCAGGACGCAGCCTCGGTGGCGTCTCTGCTGATCACGACCGAGGCCTTGATCGCCGAAAAGCCCAAACGCGAAAAGGCCCCCTCGGCCCCCGCCTCGGGCATGGGTGACATGGACTTTTAGGGTTGACGTGGGAGCCCGGTCAGGGCCGGGCTCCCATGGTGTTTTGCATCCTGGTTCGGCGGCATTGGAGGACCGCCAGGGCAAGTTGGAGTTTGAACATGGAGCGCGGCAGCGAAAATGTAATTCCTTTCTGGTGCGGACGCACCTTCCGTTATCCGCACGAGGTCGTCCTGAATGCGCAATTGGGGCCTGCCGAGAAGCGGGCGATCCTCGCCACCTGGGCTTCCGACGTAAATGCGGTGGATTCCTGGCCGGCCTTGCGGCACCTGCCCGGCACCCCATTCCCGGTGACATTTTCCTCCATCATGGATGCTTTGAGCCAGCTCGACCGCACCGCCGGCTCTGATGACGACGGTCCAAAGCCAACGCCGCGGGCGAGGCGCTTTCCGAAAGTACCCCTTTCCCTCAAGGAGGCGGCATGACAAGCGCCTTGGCATGGACACGCGACAGCATCGGGTGTCTGGCAGGCGGCCGATGGGGCGGCTTTTTGGCCTCGCGAGGGGCACGGCTGGCTCAAGCCGCCGGCTCCACACCCGAGGTCTCTAATGAAACCGGTCTGCGTGAAATTCGCGTGCGGACTTCATCCTTTGTCTGCGCCGGCCAGGCCCAGCCGAATGACCATCCCCATGTGTCTCTCAAGCTTGGAAAGGCCGGCGAGGTCCGCTGCCCTTACTGCAACACGCGATTCCGGATGGACTCTCTCAATCCCGCAACCGGGGATTTGGCCCGCAATTTTGGACAAAGGAGGCAATGATGAAGGCAATCAAGCTCTGTTCCCTCGCAATGCTTACCGTTTCCATCGCGGCTCCAGGCGCGGCATGGGGGGCAAGCGCCGTCGGGCGGACCACCTATATCTATCCCGACAATCACCGCATCGTGCTCGACAGTTCGGATGAGTATGTGGTGGGGCAGAGAGTGGATGTCTCGAAGCTCGCGATTGCCGAGCTGGTGAGAGTGACGTTTTCCGAACAGAACGGAGAGCGTGTGGCGACCGACATCGCGCCGGAGCAAGGGTCGGCGGCAAAGCGGGCGGAATTCCCTGCCGCCGGCGGATTGCATCCCGTATCCCTGAAAGAGCGGAAAAACAGGTGCGAGAGCGGGCATCGGGACCGGATGTGTGACGCCTCCCTGGTGCCCGTCGCGTAGGAGGTGCTCATGGTTCCTGCCATCGAGACGCGAAAGCGCAAATATGAAATAAGGCGGCTCAATGCGCGCGAAGGCCAGACGGTTCATGAGACGTGGCAGGCAAGTGACGGTGCGGCCACCGAGCGAGCCTTGTGCCTGGCGGAAGGGGCGGACGCGGTTGAAGTCTGGCGTGACATGGCTTGCGTTTATTCGAGCGGCGGCCCGGCACGTTCCATCCCAAAGATGCCGGGGAGCCTTCCCCTTCGCTTGGATCAACAAATGGCTGGAGACCGCCGATGAAAACAAAAGGAATCGGCATTGCCGGTTGCGGCCTGCTCCTTGCGGTGCTTCCCGCATCCGCCGAAACGACCACAGGCTGGCTCACTTATCTGGCCGAGGATGGGCATCAACTCATGTTGAATAGCCAGGACATGTACGATGTGGGCTGCGACTGCCTCAAATCGGTTGCGATCGGCGATCAGGTCAGGATTGTCTGGCAGCGGCGCGGGAAGCAAAAGACCGTCACCGCCATCTCGAAGGTGCCGTTTGATCCGACTGCTTCTTAGAGGGCGAGCGGCCGCCTCCCTCGCTTCGCTCGAAGAGGAGCCAGGTTTTCTAGGCTCATTTACATTCGCCAAGAAAACCTAGGCCGGCGAATATTCAGAGCAAATCTTTTATCGGCTTCTCCAGTTCTTCCGGTTTGGTCTGGGGCGCGTAACGCGCCACCGGCTTGCCGTCCCGGTCGACCAGGAATTTGGTGAAATTCCATTTGATGTTCTCGCTCCCCAGAAAGCCGGGCCTGCCCTCTTTCAGGTATTTGTAGAGCGGATGGGCATGGGTGCCGTTGACATCGATCTTGGCGAACATGGGGAAAGTGACGCCGTAGTTGGTTTCGCAGAACGCGCCGATCTGGGATTCGGTGCCCGGCTCCTGGGCGCCGAACTGGTTGCAGGGGAAGCCCAGCACGGTGAGGCCCTGGCTCTCGAACTTGTCGTAAAGCGCCTCCAACCCGGCATATTGGGGCGTGAAGCCGCACTGGCTGGCGGTGTTGACGATCAGAAGCACCCGGCCGCGATAGTTGGACAGCCTCTCCTCACGGCCGTCCAATCGCCGCGCAGAATAATCATATACCGTCATGTTGTTCCCAACCTGAGCCGATGGAAGGATGAGAGAGCATCTGTGGTTGCGTCAACAGCCACCCGGCAACTCGCTTGTGCTCGCGGCATTCGTCGCTCGTTACCTCGCTCCCGCCGCTGCGCGCCCTGGGCTTCGCCGTGCACTACGCTGCCGCTAGCACGGCTCGCCCGTTCGCCGCTCAAATCGATCGTCGCGCTACGCTGCCGCTAGCGACGGATCGATTTGCCCGGCCTTCGGCCGGTCGCGGCTCACCCCGCCATCCGCCCCTTGTCCTTCTCGCGCCGCTGCTGTTGCGGCTGATAGGCCTTGCGGGCATGAGCCTCGCAGTAAGGCGAGCCGGCCTTGGGCGACCTGCCGCAGAAGTGGAATTCGGAGGCCGCGGGATCGCCGATCGGCCAGCGGCACATGCGGTCGGAAATGGTCAGCACGGTGGCGTGGCTGCCGTCTTCCAGGGTCAGGGGGTCTTCTTCCACCACCGGCACGGCGGGAATATGAGCGCGCAGGGAAGGCGCCTTGGGAGACATGGAGACCCGCGGCCGTTCCGCCCGCGACGGGCTGGCCCGGCCCGCCAGGCCCAGGCGGTGCACCTTGCCGATCACGGCATTGCGCGTCACCCCGCCCAGGGCGCGGGCGATCTGGCTGGCCGAAAGCCCCTCGGTCCAAAGTGTCTTAAGCTGCTCGACCCGTTCGTCAGACCAGTTCATCTGGTTCATGGAAGGCTCCTTGTCGCTTTGTCCCGCCGCTCTTGGGCCCGGCTGATCGCCTAAGCCACAAGATATCGTAGCGTCCCGGCAGGAAGTAACAAGCACTGGCGGAGCATCCCGAGGGCTTGTCCACAGAATGAGTCGGGACTGTGCTGTTGGGGAAAATGCCTGCGTGCGCAAAAGAAAGGCCCGGCAAGCGGGGTGACGCGATGCCGGGCCAAGTTTGCGGTTAGTCTCGAGGTTGGGGTTCAGCCTTCCTCGGTTCCGATCGTTAGCAGTTCCGCCATAGGCCACAACGGACGCACGGTTGTGCACGCGGCCGCAATCCAAGGGCCAATTTAAACAACAAGTTGTGCCGGATTTGCATGAGCCGGGGCTGGTCAACCCAATTTCCAGGGCGGAAACAGTCATAGGTGAAAGCGCGGCTGCTCCTTGTTCTATACCGTCCGGACTTTTTGGGGAGGGAGGAGCGCTTGCAAAGTCTGGATTCCGGCGACCGCTACCGGCGCCTGGCGCGCGAGGCCGAAAAGCAGCAGGAGCGGGCCCAAAGCCCATTCGTCAAAGCATCATGGGAACGCATCGTGGTCGGCTATCTGGAGCTGGCGGACATGGCCGACCGGCGCGATTTGTATGAGAGACTGGGACTGACCGTGGATCGAACAGGCGCCTCCCGGCGATATCCCGCCCCCCCCCGCAAAGTGAGACGGGTCCGGTCTGAGCCGCGAACGGTGCGCCAAAAAGAACCTCTTTTTATCAATAGCTTGTATCTGACCTGGGCACAGCAAAGCCGCGAAGGCCGGTAAGAGCGCGGCGCAGATCCGGCATAACTTGTCTTGGACCCCGGGAAGGCGGATAAGCAGCCCTTTTCCGGGTTTCTCACAAGGTCCTTCGACAAGCTCAGGATGAGGGTTCGCGCGGTGTTTCCGGCTCTGCTTCCCACCTACAACCGGGCGGACATCGCCTTTGTCCGCGGTGAAGGGTCTTATCTTTTCGATGAGGCCGGCAAACGCTACCTGGATTTCGGGGCGGGCATTGCCGTCAATGCCTTCGGCCATGCCAATCAGAGGCTGGTGGCGGCGCTGAAGGACCAGGCGGAGAAGCTCTGGCACACCTCCAATCTTTACCGGGTGCCCGGACAGGAAAGCCTGGCCGCGAAGCTGGTGGCCAACAGTTTCGCCGACACGGCGTTCTTCACCAATTCCGGCGCCGAAGCCTGTGAGCTCGCCTTCAAGATGGCGCGGCGTTATCACTTTGTGAACGGCCATCCCGAACGCTTCCGCATCATCGGTTTCGAAGGCGCCTTTCATGGCCGCACGCTGGCCGGCATCGCCGCGGCCGGAAACGAGAAATATCTGGAAGGCTTCGGTCCCAAGGTGGAAGGCTTCGACCAGGCGCCGCTCACGGGTGACTTGGCGCGCGATCTCGCGGCGCTCAACAAACTGGTGGGACCCGCGACCGCCGCGCTGATCATCGAGCCTTTGCAAGGGGAGGGCGGGGTCAGGCCGGTGCTCCCGGAATTCCTGCGCGCCTTGCGCAAGCTGTGTGACGAAAAGGGCCTGCTCTTGATCTTCGACGAGATCCAGACCGGGGTGGGCCGCACCGGCAGATTGTTTGCCTACGAATGGCTGGGAATCACGCCCGACATCATGTGCGTGGCCAAGGCGATCGGCGGCGGCTTTCCGCTGGGCGCGACACTGGCCACCGCCGAGGCCGCCAAGGGCATGACGGCCGGCACCCACGGCACCACCTATGGCGGCAATCCGCTGGCGATGGCGGTGGGCAACGCCGCCCTGGACATGGTGCTGGAGCCGGGCTTTCTCGCGCATGTCACCAAAATGGGCAATTATCTCAACCAGCAACTGGGGGCGCTGGTGGCCGGCCATCCCGCCATTTTCGAAGGCGTGCGGGGGCAAGGGCTGATGCTGGGACTGAAAATGAAGATACCCAATGGCGATTTCATTGCCGCGGCGCGCGAGGCCGGTTTGATCGTGCTGCCGGCGGGCGAGAATGTGGTGCGGCTTTTGCCGCCGCTTACCATCAGCGAAGACGAAGTGCGCGAAGGTGTGAGCCTGATGAACCGGGCGGCGACGGCGCTGGAAGCGCAGAAGGCGGCGGCCTCCTCCCCCGCGCGCGATAGCGCTGGCGGGGGAGGTGCCCGTAGCACCGATCAGATGCGCAGGGCGGAGGGGGCGAACAGATGAATGCGCCTCTGCAGAACAAGCCCCGGCACTTTCTGGATATCTCCGATCATGACAGCGCCACGCTGCGCGCCCTGATCGACGACGCCAAGAAACGCAAATCGGCCCGCCGCGGCCTGGCCAAGGGCGAGGCGGATGCGGATCATCCCCTGAGCGGCCGGGTCTTGGCGATGATCTTCGACAAGCAATCCACCCGCACCCGCATTTCCTTCGACATGGCGATGCGGCAGTTGGGCGGCACCACGCTGATGCTGACCGGCAATGAGATGCAGCTGGCGCGGGAAGAAACCGTGGCGGACACGGCGCGGGTGATCTCGCGCTATGTCGATGCGGTGATGATCCGGCTGCTCGACCATGAGATGGTGGAAGAACTGGCCGCCAACGCCTCCATTCCCGTGATCAACGGCCTCACCAAATGGTCCCATCCCTGCCAAGTGATGGCGGATGTGATGACCTATGAAGAACATAAGGGGCCGATCGCGGGCGCCAGCGTTGCGTGGAGCGGCGACAGCAACAATGTGCTGGTGAGCTGGGCGCATGCGGCGGTGAAATTCGGTTTCAAGCTCAAGGTGGCGTCGCCCAAGGAACTCAGCGCCGATCCGGAACTGCGCGACTGGCTGAAGCGCAGCAAGGCGGTGGAGCTGGGCCATGATCCGCAGGCCGCGGTGGAAGGGGCGGATTGCGTGATCTCCGATGCCTGGGTCTCGATGGGCGACGACAATGCCACCAAGCGGCACAATCTCTTGCGGCCCTATCAGGTGAATGCGGCGCTGATGAAACTGGCCAAGAAGGACGCCATCTTCATGCATTGCCTGCCGGCGCATCGCGGCGAGGAAGTCACCGACGATGTGATCGACGGGCCGCAATCGGTGGTGTTCGACGAGGCGGAGAACCGGCTCCATGCCCAGAAGGCGATTTTGGCCTGGGCGCTTGGGTGAGGAGCGGCGCGCGAAGCGCGTGAGCAGGACCTGCGAAAGCGACGAACGCCGCGAGCTTGAGCGAGCGGCCGGTTGGGAAACTAAGCTCGTGTTGAAAAAGCCATATTCCCCCGCCATATAGGATCGATGTCCGAACTTCCCAAAGACTTCTCCGCCGTTCCCGCCGGCGATTTTGTGCTGCCCTTCGATATCTGGAAAAAAGGCGATCTGGCCCGGCCCACGGTGCGCGGAAGATTGGTGCGGCTCGATCTTGCCTCGGCACGCGCGCTTTCGGCCCATGCGCTGCCGGAAGCGGCGGCGCGGATCACCGGCGAGAGCCTGGCCTTGAGCGCGCTCTTGGGCACCGCGCTGAAGCTGGACGGCAGGCTCACGGTGCAGACCAAATCCGACGGCCCGCTCGACCTGGTGGCGGCGGACTATTATGGCGCCGATGACGCGCGTCCGCGCGGCGTGCGCGGCTTCGCCCGGCTCGACGAAGCGCGCTTCGCCGATTTGAAAGAACCCGATTTCCGCGCCCTGGTGGGCAAGGGCGCGCTTGCCATCACCATCGAACCGGAACGCGGCGGCAAGAGCTATCAGGGCATCGTGGCGCTTTCGGAGGACGGCATCGCCGCCTCGGCGGAAACCTATTTCATGCAATCCGAGCAGCTGCCCACCGTGCTCAGGTTGGCGGCGGCGCCGCTGTTTAGGGCGGGCGAGAAGGCGCCGTCCTGGCGCGCCGCCGGCATCATGCTGCAGATGACGCCGGAAGCGGCCCGCCCGGGGATCGCGCCGGAAGAATTGGACGACAATGACGATTGGCGGCGGCTTTCGCTCTTGATGAAAACGGTGGAAGACCTGGAATTGCTGGATACCGCGCTGGCGCCCGACACGGTCTTGTGGCGGCTTTTCCACGAGGACGAAGTCAGGGTGCAGTCCTCTCTGCCGGTGACATTCCGCTGCGATTGCGATCCCGGCCGCATCATCACGGTGCTGAAATCCTATGCCGCGGAAGACCGCGCCCATCTCGCCGATCCGGACGGGATCATCCGGGCGCGGTGTGAATTCTGCGGCACCACCCATGAGATCGCGCCGGAGGAATTGGGTTAGGCGCTCGCCTTCGCGATCACCTTGCGCAGGAATTTTTCGCAAGCGTCCAGCTC
>CAZEFQ010000114.1:0-32414 GCA_964511505.1 uncultured Rhizobium sp. | reverse complement strand
ATCGTCACTTTTTGCTGCCGCCGGGCCGGCTTGATCGTACTGGCGGCCCTGCTCCTCACGCTCGGCGCCGGCGCTTATACGGCGACGCATTTCGCCATCAACACCGACAGCGAACAGCTGATCTCGGCCGATGTGGGCTGGCGCCAGCGCGAGCTTGCCTTTGACGCCAAATTCCCCGGCCAGTCCAACCTGATCGCGGTGGTGATCGACGGCGCGACGCCGGAACTGGCGGAAGAGGCGGCCGCTTCCCTCTCCACCAAAATCGCCGCCGACAAAACGCTGTTCCCCTCGGTGCATCGGCCCGATGGCGGCCCCTTCTTCGATCACAACGGGCTGCTGTTCCTGCCGCTGGCCGATGTCCAGAACACCACCCAGCAATTGTTCAAGGCCCAGCCTTTCCTGGGTGCGATGGCGGCCGATCCCTCCCTGCGCGGCATCCTGGACAGTCTTTCCACCGCGCTCCTGGGCGTGACCGGCGGCCAGGCCAGCCTTGCAGACCTCGATGCCCCGATCAGCCGCTTCGAACAAAGCTTCTCCGCAGCTGCCAACGGGCGCGTGAGATATTTATCCTGGAGGTCCTTGATCACCGGGCTGCCGCCGCGCCCCGAGGAATTGCGCCGTTTCATCCAGGTCCAGCCGATGCTGGATTTCAACGCGCTCGAACCCGGCAAGCGCGCCAGCGACGCCATCCGCAAGACGGCACGCGATCTGGGATTGACGCCCGAAAACGGCGTGCGCGTCCGGCTGACCGGCAGCGTGCCGCTTTCGGACGAGGAATTCGCCACCCTGACCGACCGGGCCTGGCTGATGGGCGCCGCCATGCTTTTGGGCGTGCTCCTGATCCTCTGGCTGGCGCTCCACTCGTTCCGGCTGATCTTCGCCATCTTGCTGAGCCTGACGACCGGGCTGGCGCTCACCATGGCGGCGGGGCTCTGGGCGGTGGGCGTGTTCAACATCATCTCCATCGCCTTCATTGCCTTGTTCGTGGGGCTGGGGGTGGATTTCGGCATTCAATTCTCGGTGCGCTACCGCAGCGAGCGGTTCCACCAGGCCGATCTCTCCAAGGCCCTCTGCCATACCGGGCGCAGCGTCGGCGTGCCGCTGGCCCTGGCGGCGCTCGCCACCGCGGTGGGCTTTTTCTCGTTCCTGCCCACCGAATATACCGGGGTGGCCGAGTTGGGCTTTGTCGCCGGCGTCGGCATGATCGCGGCCTTTCTCACCAGCATCACGCTCTTGCCCGCGCTCCTGATGCTGCTCAATCCCGGCGCCGAAGCGGAGGATGTCGGCTTCGAAAGTCTGGCGCCGCTCGACCAATATCTTCACAGGCAGCGCAAGCCGGTGCTGCGCATAGCCGCCCTGACGGGCACGGTGGCGCTGGTGCTGACCCTTTTCCTGCGCTTCGATTCCAATCCGCTCGATTTGCGCAGTCCCAAAACAGAGTCGGTCTCGACCCTGTTCGACCTGATGAAAAACCCCGAGACGTCGCCCAACACCATCGATGTGCCGGCACCTTCGCTGGCCGCGGCCGATCAACTGGCGGGCAGGCTTTCGAACCTGCCTCTGGTGGCGCAGGCGCTGACCTTGTCGAGCTTCATTCCCGAGGACCAGGACCGCAAGCTGGCGCTGATCGCCGATGCTGGCGGCATCCTGGATTCGACCCTCAACCCCTTCGACGTGAAGCCGCCGCCTTCCGATGCGGAAGTCAAGGCCAGTCTCTCCGCGACCGCCGCCAAGTTGCGCGAAGCGGCCGGAAGCGATGCCGCGAAATCGGCCGGCGACGCGCGCCGCCTGGCCGGCGCGCTCGATAAGCTGGCGGCCGGACCGGCGGAAAACCGCGCCCGTGCCACAAGCGCCATGGTGCCGGGCCTCAAGACCATGCTGCGTCAATTGTCGGATTCCCTTTCACCGCAAAAAATCGATCTGGCCGCCATCCCGGCCGAGATGAAAAGGGATTGGATGGCGCCGGACGGCAGTGCGCGGGTGCAGGTCTTCCCGCGCGATACCAGCAACGATCCCGCCGCGCTCTCGGCCTTCAGCGATCAGGTCCTTGCGGTGGCGCCGCAGGCGACAGGGGCGCCGATCTCGATCCGCGAATCCGGCAAGACCATCGTCAGTGCCTTCCTGGAGGCCGGCATCCTATCCTTCATCGCCATCGTCATCCTGCTGATGGTGGTATTGAAGCGTTTCGGCGACGTGGTGCGCACGCTGGCGCCGCTGGTGCTGGCCGGCCTCCTGACCTTGGGAAGCTGCGTGGCGCTCAACCTCAAGCTCAATTTCGCCAACATCATTGCCCTGCCCCTGCTGCTGGGCATCGGCGTCGCCTTCAACATCTATTTCGTGGTGGCGTGGCGTGCGGGCGCCCGCAGCTTCCTGCCTTCGGCGCTGGCGCGGGCGGTGATTTTCTCGGCGCTGACAACCGCGACGGGGTTCGGCACCCTGTGGCTCAGCCGCCATCCGGGCACCGCCAGCATGGGCGAGCTTTTGATGATCTCGCTGGCCTGGACGCTGGTGACGACTCTGTTCGTCTCACCTGCCCTGCTGGGACCGCCCCCGCCGCGCGACGAAAGAGCTCACGAAAAACTGATTTGATTTTTGACCCCTCCGGCTTTCGCTGGCCCGAGGGCCAGCTACAGCCACCTCCCCTGCCAGCGTGCTTCGCACGCGCAGGGGAGGCGGGCTTGTGTGCGCTGAGAGTGCCTTAACCGCTGAGCTGCTGGTCGGCGAGGGCATCGATTTTTTTCGCCAAGGCCTGCGCACCGCCGCTGGACAGCGTGGCGGCAAAATCGGAGCGTTTCTGGGCCAGCTGGCTGATATTGCCCGCAAGATAGACATCCACGATCTTCCAGCTGTCCCCCACCTGATGCAGTCGGTAATTGAACGCGACCGGGTCGCCTTTGGCCGGCTTCAGGCTGGATTTGACAAATTTGTCGGAGCCGCGCTGGGCGACATTCGAATCGACGGTGAATTTCTCGCCGCTGTAGGAATCGAAATTCCGCGCATAATTGGCGACGGTCATGCGCTCAAATGCATCGGTCAGCGCCTTCTGGTCGGCGGCGGGGATGGAAGACCAGGTGGGGCCGATTGACAGCGCCGTCATGCCGGGCAGGTCGAAATCCTGTTCCACCGCGGGCTTGAGTTTGTCGTAACGCGACTTGGCGGTCCCGCCCGCCTTCATGCTGGCGGTGAGGGCGTCATAGAAATTCTGCACCGGTTGGACAGCGGGATCGCCCGCCTGGGCGAAAGCGGGAACAGGGAAAGGTACGGCCAGCAACAGGCCGGCAATGCAAAGCCCCTTGGCCAAGCTCTTCATCAATAACCTCTTCAAATGTCCCTTCCGGGAAACGCCCAAGTTCCAATATTGCTGCCCCAATCCGGCGAAAATATGGGCTTAAAGAATCGGAAAATTGTCAGTTCTCGCGGTCCAAAAGGAAGAACGGCAGGCCGGAAAGTTCGGGCGAGCGGGAGGCATGAGGACCCAGTGCCGCGATAGCCGCCTCAGCCCGCCGGGCCGCTTCCGCCCTGGCGCCGCCGACGCCCAAAAGCGTCACCAGCGTCGCCTTGCCCTGATCCCTGTCCTTGCCCACCGCCTTGCCGGTTTTCTCGGCGGTTGAGGTCACGTCGAGAAGATCATCGGTGATCTGGAAAACCAGCCCCATCTCGCGGGCATAGGCGCGCAGCCGGGCGCGGTCTTCCGCCGAAGCTGCACCCAGGATCGGACCTGCTTCGCAGGAGAATTCGAACAACTGCCCCGTTTTGAGGCGCTGCAGGTTGATCACGTCCTCGGGCGCGAACTTCTCGGTGGCCAGCATGTCGATCACCTGGCCGCCGATCATGCCGTCATGGCCGGCCGCTTCCGCCAGCCGCCCCACCAGGGCGATGCGCACCGCCGGATCGGGATGGGTTTTTTCATCCGCCAGGATCTCGAAGGCGATGGTGAGCAGCGCATCGCCCGCCAAGACCGCCGTCATCTCGTCGAAGGCGATATGGGTGGTCGGCCGGCCGCGCCTCAGATCGTCATCGTCCATGCAGGGCAGATCGTCATGCACCAGCGAGTATGTGTGCAACACCTCGATCGCGCTTCCCACCCGCAGGCTATGGGCATCATTCACCCCAAACAGACGCGCCGAGTGAAGCACCAGGAAGGGCCTCAGCCGCTTGCCGCCGGCAAAGGTGGCGTAGCGCATGGCTTCCTGGACCCGGCCTTGCAGGCCATGAGGGCGGGGTAATACCGTTTCCAAAGCCGCATCGGTCGCCGTGGCCGCTGCCGCGATGGCGCGCGGCAGGCTCCCGGCGCGGCTGGGCACCCCCTCCGCGATTTTCCTCTCCATGGTCACGTCCAATCGCGCCCCACCTGCTCCCGGCTGGACATAGCCAGGATTGTTAATCCGCGGCTATCTGGAATCGGCCGAGGCCGAAATGCAATGTTTTTCCGGTGTGGGGCCGGAAACCGGCAAATAAGCCACAGGGAAGCCATGCTTTTTTGCCCCTTCCGGAGGAGGGGTTGAATGGGTTATCCCGATGCGGGAAACTGCGTTTGCTGCGTTGCATCAGCCCAAAGGGCCGAAGCGGGCTTTTGCGTGCACGCGTTAAAGGAGCGATATGCGAGTCATCCTTGCCCAGCCGCGCGGCTTCTGTGCCGGTGTCGTGCGCGCCATCGATATCGTGGAAAAGGCGCTCGATAAGTTCGGCGAGCCCGTCTATGTGCGCCACGAGATCGTGCACAACAAGCATGTGGTGAACACGCTCAAGAACAAGGGCGCCCGCTTTGTCGAGGAGCTGGACGAGGTGCCCGAGGGCGCGGTGACCGTGTTCAGCGCCCATGGGGTGCCGCAGTCGGTGGTGAAGACCGCGCAGGACCGCGGCCTGCCGGTGCTGGACGCCACCTGCCCCCTGGTTTCCAAGGTCCATAACCAGGGCAAGCGTTATGTGAGCCAGGGCCGCACCCTGATCCTGATCGGCCATGCCGGCCATCCGGAAGTCGAAGGCACCATGGGCCAAGTCGGCGCGCCGGTGCATCTGGTGCAGAGCGAGGCCGATGTGCCCAAGCTTCCCATCCCGCTCGACCAGCCGGTGGCCTATATCACCCAGACCACGCTTTCCATCGACGATACCAAGGGCATCATCGTCGAATTGAAGAAGCGCTTCCGCGATATCGTCGGGCCCGAGACCAGCGACATCTGCTATGCCACCCAGAACCGCCAGACCTCGGTGCGCGAGCTGGCCAAGGTGGCGGATGTGATCCTGGTGGTCGGCGCCAAGAACTCCTCCAACTCCAACCGGCTGCGCGAGATCGGGATCGAGGAGGGCGTGCCGTCCTATCTGATCAATGACGGCAGCGAGCTCGATCCGTCCTGGGTGCGCGGCAAGAAGGTTGTGGGCCTGACTGCCGGCGCCAGCGCGCCGGAAAGCCTGGTGCAGCATGTGATCGACGCCCTGGGCGCGATCGAGCCGGTCAATGTGGAACAGATGGACGGCAAGAAGGAACATATCGAGTTCCGGCTTCCTGTCGAATTGAGGGCGTAGATCATGGGATTGCCGTTACGCCAGGCCGCCAAGATCGGGGTCTACACCCTCAAGAAGCATCTTAGCGGCGGCAAATATCCGCTGGTGTTGATGCTGGAGCCCTTGTTCCGCTGCAACCTGGCCTGTGCCGGCTGCGGCAAGATCGACTATCCCGACGAGATATTGAACCAGCGGCTTTCCGTGCAGCAATGCATGGATGCCATCGACGAATGCGGCGCGCCGGCGGTTTCCATCGCCGGCGGCGAGCCCCTGCTCCACCGCGACATGGCCAAGATCGTGGAAGGCTTCATCGCCCGCGACAAATTCGTGATCCTTTGCACCAACGCGCTTCTGCTCGCCAAGAAGATCGACCAGTACACGCCGCATGAGAATTTCACCTGGTCCATCCATCTGGACGGCGACAAGGCGATGCACGACAAGTCCGTCTGCCTGGACGGCACCTATGAAAAGGCGGTCGCCGCGATCAAAATGTGCAAGGAGCGCGGCTTCCGCACCCAGATCAACTGCACCCTGTTCGACGATGCCGACCCGGAGCGCACCGCGCGCTTCTTCGACGAGATGATGGCCATGGGAGTGGACGGCATCACGGTGTCACCCGGCTATGCCTATGAGCGCGCGCCGGACCAGCAGCATTTCCTGAACCGCGAACGCACCAAGAAGATGTTCCGGGAGATTCTCTCCCGCGGCCGCGGCGGCAAGGATTGGAGCTTCACCAATTCCGCCCTGTTCATGGATTTCCTGGCCGGCAACCAGACCTATGAATGCACGCCCTGGTCGATGCCGCTCCTGACCGTGTTCGGCTGGCAGAAGCCCTGTTATCTGTTGGGCGAAGGCTATGCCAAGACTTTCACCGAGCTGATGGAAGGCACGGAGTGGGAGAAATACGGCGTCGGCAAATATGAGAAATGCGCCAATTGCATGGTGCATTGCGGCTTTGAAGGCACCGCCGCCACCGACGCGATCAGGCATCCGCTCAAGATGCTGCCTATCCTGGTGCGCGGAGTGAAGACCGAGGGCCCGCTGGCGCCGGAGATCGATCTCTCAAAACAGCGGCCGGCGGAATTCGTGTTCTCGCGTCATGTCGAGCACAAGATGGCCGCGATCCGCGCCGGCAAATCAAATACCACAGAGACCGGCCCCGCAGAGGTCGCGGCAGCGGAGTAATTCCGCAAAGGCTTTGTTCGAGGTGATTCCGGTGCGGACCAACGCCGGAATCTGGAGCGGGTTTTTCGTTACCGACCACAGGACACGCCCAAGCGCGATGCCGCCTTCCGGCGTCATCGCCACCAGCGCGGCGGGCGGCAAAGTGTGGCCGGCATCGTCGGAAATCACCCGGAGCGCCGCCAGCTTCAGCCCGCGCCCGGCGGCAAAACGCGCCGCCACCGCGCTTTCCATATCCACTGCCAGGGCGCCCGTCGCCTGAAAAAGTGCCGCTTTGCCTTCAGCGTTTTGCAGGATGGCGTCGCTGACGATCACGGGGCCCTGATGCGCATGCGGCAGCTTCGCC
This sequence comes from uncultured Rhizobium sp., assembly GCA_964511505.1. Lineage (GTDB taxonomy): Bacteria > Pseudomonadota > Alphaproteobacteria > Micropepsales > Micropepsaceae > Rhizomicrobium. The sequence goes on along the minus strand of CAZEFQ010000114.1, from coordinate 25,384 downwards.
GCCAGCGCCACCCGCCAACCATTGTCACAACGCCATTTTTCTTTTTCGGTATAGATCTGGTCGGCAACAATCACGTCCCCCGCTTTGAGAAGTGGGGACAATCCGCCCGCCAGCCCGACTGAAATTACGCCCGCGATGTCGCCGTGCAGCGCGTCGAGCTTTTTCGCAAGCCCCGCGGCATCACCGCCCCCCGCCACCGCCACCACGCCCGGCCCGCCGGCGATCTGGGCTTCGCGCTTGAGGCCGGTGACGGCGAGGATGGTCAAAGGCCGAACGCCACCCGGCGCGAATTGCCGCTTTTGAGATTGCGATAGCGCGCCAGTGCCCAGAGCGGGAAGAATTTCGGATAGCCGTGAGAGTTGAGATAGAAGACGCGCGGGAAGCCGCCGCCGCTATAGTCCGGCTGATCCCAGGCGCCATCCGGCTTCTGCCGCGCGAGCAGCCATTGGATGCCGCGCGCCACGGCAGGATGATCCACCTGTCCCGCCGCCATCAGGCCTAACAGCGCCCAGGCAGTCTGGGAGGCGGTGGATTGGAAAGGCTCATAGGCCTTGTAATCCAGCTTGTAGCTGTCGCAATTCTCGCCCCAGCCGCCATCGTCATTCTGGATGCTTATCAGCCAGTCGGCCCCGCGCTTGATGGTGGGATGATCCGGCGGCAGGCCGGCGCCGTTCAAGCCCGCCAGCGCCGACCAGGTGCCATAGATATAATTGACGCCCCAGCGGCCCCACCAGGAGCCGTCCGGCCGCTGGGTCAAGGCGAGATATTCCGCGCCGTGCTTCAGCCTTTCCCTGTCGCCGCCGAGTTGGGCGATCATGCCGACGCAGCGGCCGGAGACGTCCTCGGTGGGCGGGTCCAGCAACGCGCCATGATCGGCGAAAGGAATATTGTTGAGGTAATAATAGGAATTGTCGGCATCGAAGGCGCCCCAACCGCCATTCTTGCTTTGCATGCCGTCCACCCATTCCGCGCCGCGGGCGATGGCTTCGTCATAACCCGTCACCAGTCCGCGTTTCTGGGCGCGGTCCATCGCCATCACCACCACGGCGGTGTCGTCGAGGTCGGGATAATGGTCGTTGCGGTATTGGAAAGCCCAGCCGCCCGGCCGCACATCGGGCTTCTCTTCCGCCCAATCGCCCTTGACCTCCAGCACCTGCAGCGGCTTCAGCCAGGACAGCGCGCGGGCCACCGCGGCCTCCGCCTGCGGCTCGCCCGTTTCCAGCAGGGCATGCGCGGCCAGCGCGGTGTCCCACACCGGCGAAACGCAAGGCTGGCAATAGGCTTCGTCCGCCTTGATCACCAGCAGATTGTCCACCGATTGGCGGGCTTTTGCCCGGTCCTGGTGCTCCGGCAGATAGCCCAGCACGTCGTACATCATCACGCTGTTGGCCATGGCGGGATAGATCGCGCCCAGGCCATCCTCGCCATTGAGCCGTTCGGTCACCCAGGCGCGGCATGTCTCGATGGCGCGGGCGCGCAGGTTTTGGGGCCAGAACGATTCGGCGCGTTTCAGGCACCAGTCCAGCACGGCGAAGAAAGCCGACCAGACGGCACTCTGATGCGGCGCGCGCGCGCCGGCGGCGGAGACACCCTCCAGGAACAATTCGGAAATCCGGACGGCGCGCGGGTTCCGGGCGAGCGGCTTTTTCGCCGCCAGCACCAGGAGCGGCACGATTACGGTGCGCGCCCAATAGCTCATCTTGGAAAGATGGATGGGAAACCAGCGCGGCAACAGGATCAGCTCCACCGGCATGGTGGGGATGATCGACCAGCTTACTTCGCCATAAAGTGCCAGCAGGATGCGGGTGAAGACATTGGCCTTGATCGCGCCGCCCCGCGCCCGAAGCGCCTCACGCGCCCTTTCCATATGCGGCGCATGGAGGTCGTCGCCGATCATCTTCAAGGCGAAATAGGCTTTCACCGTGGCGGAAATATCGAAGGCGCCGCCATGATAAAGCGGCCAGCCGCCGTGGCTACCCTGGATGCGGCGGAGGTAGACGCCGATCTTTTTTTCCAGGTCCGGATTGGCCGTCTCGCCCAGATAATGGACCAGGAGCACATATTCCGCCGGAATGGTGGCATCGGCCTCCAGCTCATAGACCCAATGACCGTCCCTTTGCTGATCGGCAAGGATCGCGCCGGTGGCGGCGCGGATGCTTTCCTCCAGGGGGCCGGCGGCGAATGCTTTTGGGGCCAGTTGATTCATCGCGCGGTTCTTATAAAGCCGCCCATTATAAAGCCAGGTGTTTGGCGGCCAAAGCCGCCGCAGTCTCGCCGGAACGCACCGCTCCTTCGATGGTGGCGGGAAGGCCGGTGTCCGTCCAGTCCCCGGCGAGGAAGAAGTTCTTCCAGCCGGTCCTGGCGAGCGGCCGCCTGGCATCTTCCGCCGGCGTGGCGGCAAAGGTGGCGCGCTTTTCCTTGACGATCTGCCATCTTGGTATTGATCGGGGCGGCAGGGACGCGGAAATGTCGAGGGCCTTGGTCACATCGCTCCATAGCATGCCGGCCAGGATATCACGGTCCTGATCGACAATCGCCTCGGCGGCCGAGACCGTGACCGAGATGCGGTCGGGAAAGCTGAATATCCATTCCGCGGTGCCGCCGGTCACGCCCAAAATGGCCGGCGCATGCGTTGGCGCGGGAAAATGAAAATGGCCGTTGACGATGCTGCGGAATTGCTGCGGCGTGGCGAGTTCGGGCACCAGTTCCCGCGCCACCCAGGGCGGCACCGCCAGGATCACGGCATCCTTGCGGCTGAGCGGAATGGTGGCGTCGGGAAATTCCAGCGCCGCGGCGGCGCGCCGGCCGAAAGTGATGGCGCGCAGCCGCGCATTGAGCCGCACGTCAGCATCCCGTTCCTTCAAATAGTCCAGCGCCGGATCGATGAAAGCCGCGGCCAGGTTGGGCATGGCGATGCGCGGCCGGTAAGCCCGCCCGCCGCGGAGCAAAGTCTCCTTGAGGATGGCCCCCGCCAGCTTTGCGGAAGCCTGGCGGGGATCGGTGTTGAGCGCGGCGAGCAGGAGCGGCTGCATCAGCTTTTCCCAAAGCGGTCCGGCGCAAGGCAGGACGTCAGCCACCGTCTGCCGCCGGTTGGCGAACAGCAATTTGACGTAAGCCGCATAATCGGCCGCCGATGTGCCGGGCACGCGCCGCGCCGCCGAACCGATCCACCAGGGCAGCGGTCCTTCATTCGGCACCAGCGTCCAGCGCGCGCCGCTTTTCAGGTCGGCAAAATCGAACCGGGCCTGCGCCGGTCCCGAAAGCTTGGCTGCGGCGCCTATACGCGTGAGATAGGCCTGGATCGCCTGGTTGCCGGAGAGGACCAGGTGATTGCCGTTGTCGATCATCCCCTCAAAGACAGGATCGAAGTAAGAGCGGCAACGCCCGCCCGCCTGCCCTGCCGCTTCGAACAGGACGGGCTTGAATCCCCGCGCGCCAAGGCTGGTGGCGGCGGCAAGGCCGGCCAGGCCGGCGCCGATCACAAAGGTCCGCGCGGAAGTCGCAGGAGCCATCACCGCGGGGTCACAGGAATTTCGAGCGCAGCACCAACCCCAGCAATTTCGCTTTCCCAAGCGAAACGCGGCGGCGCGGCGGTTTGAAGCCGGCGGCTTCGGTGGCCCTGAGGATCTCGGAATAGACCGCCCCCATCAGCCAGGGCGTGGCGATGCGGCCTTTGGGCCGGGCCGATAAAATGGCCTGCGCCTTGTCGTAATGGTCATGCGCCAGCGCCGCGAGCTGGCGGCAGGCGATATCCACGCGCGGATCGGAAATCACCATGCGGGGATCGAGCGAGCGGAAGCCCGCGGCAAAGAGATATTCGCGCGGCAGATAAAGCCGGCCGATGGCGGCGTCTTCGTCCAGGTCGCGCAGTATATTGGTCAGCTGCAAAGCCCGGCCGAGATGGTGCGCAAGCTGGAAGCCCGGCCCTTCCTCCATCCCGAACACCTTGATGGAAAGCCGGCCCACCGCGCTCGCCACCCGCTCGCAATAAAGGTCGAGCGTGGCAAGGTCGGGCGCCACAATGTCCTCCGCCACATCCATGTCCATGCCGTCCAGGACGGTGCGGAAATCCTCCCGCCTGAGGCCGAATTGCGTCACCGCCGGGGCCAGGAACGCGACCTGGGGCGGCGGCGCGCCGGCATAGAGCGCCTCCAGATCGGCACGCCAGGACTCCAGCCTCTGGTGACGTTCCGGCCGGGTGCCGATGCCGTCATCGGCAATGTCGTCCACCTTGCGGCAAAAGGCATAGATCGCGAACATGGCCTCGCGTTCGCGCGCCGGCATCAGCCGCATGGCGGTATAGAACGAACTGCCGCTGGCCTTTTTGCGGACGGCGCGCGCCTGGGGCGGGTCGAGACTCTCAGTCACAGGGGCGCTCATATTGTACTCATGCGCCGTTCGCCCTCAGCCGGTTGAAAGCGAAACCGGGCAGCCTTTTGAGGAACAGGGCCGCGACATTCATTTTGGAGTGATGGACTTTTTCAGAGAGCGGGTCGCGGCGCATCAGCTTCAGGTTCAAGTCCAGGGCGAGGGTTTGAATGAGATCGACTTCCAAGGCAAGCCTGGCGTCCCGGATCCGGGAGGCAAACGGGCCGGATTGCCGCAGCAGCCCGGCATTTTTGCGCGCCAGCGCGGCAATGACCTGCTTCAGCGCGGGGCTGGCGGCAGGTTCATCCAAAGCCGCCACCGTCACACCCGCCGCCGCCAGATTCTCCTCCGGAATATAGACCCGGTTGAGGGCGCGGAAATCCTTGCCGCAATCCTGCAGATGATTGATCACCTGGAGCGCGGCGCAGAGCGCATCATTGGCCGGCCAGGTATCCGGGCTTTCGCCATGCACGTCCAGCACAAAACGCCCCACCGGCATGGCCGAGTAGCGGCAATAGTCCATCAACTCATCCCAATTGCGATAGCGCAGCTTGGTCACGTCGCGGCGGAAGGCTTCCAGAAGGTCGAAGGCGTGTTGGGGCGAAAGCTTTCTTTCCACCAGGATGCTGCGTAAAGCCGCCCCCTCCCCGGAGACTTCGCTTTCACCCGCCAATGTGGCGCGCATCTCTTCCAACAGCCGGAGCTTTTCGTCAGGCGCGGCACCGGGATGATCGGCGATATCGTCGGCAAAACGGACAAAGCGGTAAAAGGCCAGCACCGGCGCGCGATGCCTGGGCGCGATCAAAAAAGATGCGACCGGAAAATTCTCGTCATGATGGGTTTTGCCGGATTGCAACGCCGCCCCGCTCATAGGCCGCTCTCGAGATTTTCGCTTCCAAGATTTTCTCCCGCCAGGTTCCCGTTGGCTTGTGCCCGGCCTTTCCACATCCCGCCCCTGCCCAACCAGTGCTGAATCGCCGAATCCAGGGTGAAAGCGGCGTAAAAGGCCCCGATCAAGGGAAGCGCGACACCCCAAAAGGGCGAGAGGCGGTAGAAACGCAGGATGGGCTGGAACATCAGCACCATGATGATCCAGGCAAGCCAGCCGGAAAGCTGGAATGTGTCCCAGGCGAACAGCGCCGTGGCCACCGGCGCGATATAGACTATTCCCAGTCCTCCCAGCGTGCCGAGAAACTTCAAGACAGAATAATCGAGCTGGGCATAGGCGGTGCGCGAAACCATCTGGCGGATGTCATTCAGCGTCTCGTAAGGCCTGAGCGACAGGGACCGGTCGGTCAATCCCAGCCAGATGGGACCCTGCCGCTTCATGATCCGCGCCAAGGCGCAATCGTCGATGATGTTGCCGCGGATGGCGTCAAGCCCGCCCGCCGCTTCCAGTGCCGCACGCCGCGCCAGCATTGAGCCGCCTGCCGCCGCTGCCGTCTTGCGCGAAGGATCATTCACCGCGGCGAAAGGAAACAACATGTCGAAGAAAAACACGAAAGCCGGGACCAGGAAATGCTCGGCCGTGCTGTGGCAGCTCAACCGCGCCATCAGCGAAACCAGCGCTTTCTCCCCCTCCTCTGCCCGCGCCACCAGCCGGGAGAGATTGTCGGGCGCGTGCGCGATATCGGCGTCGGTGAACCAGAGGAATTCCGGCGCGAGAAGCGTGGCCCGCTCCACCCCCTGCTGCATCGCCCAGAGCTTTCCGGTCCAGCCCGGCGCGCGGCCCGCGCCGGCCAGCACCGTCAATTTCTCCGAATGCAGCGCCCGCGCCAGGTCGGCGGTGGCATCGCTGGAACGGTCGTCCACCAGGATCACATGCAACGGGCCTTTATAGTCCTGGGCCAGGAGGCTGCCGATACTCTGCTGGATCACGTCCGCTTCATTGCGCGCGGGCACGATGGCGACGACGGCAGGCCAAGTCCTGGGCGGTGGCGGCTCGCCGACAGTGTCGCGCTCCTTCAATCGCCAGAACCCGTCCCGGCCCAGAAGCAGGTAAAGCCAGACCAGAAGCGGCAACACGCCAAACAGGAATCCGGCGATCATGTAAGATATCCATGCGCGCCAAACCAGCCAAGCGCGTCTTCCAGGCCATGGGCGTAGGGCCGCGCGGCATATCCCAGTTCCGCCCTGGCCTTGGCGGACGAAAAGAACATGCGGTAACGCGACATGCGCAGCGCGTCGGCGGTCAGAAACGGTTCCTTGCCGCTCAAGCGCGCCGCCATTTCCGCGCCCCAGGCCAGCGGAAACAAAGGCGCGCGCGGCAGTTTCAGCTTGGGGGCGCGGCGCCCGGTGAGGCGGGCGATATCGGCCAGCATGACCTCCAGGCTCACATCGTCTCCGCCGAGGATGTAATTTTCACCGGTCCGGCCTCTCTCCAACGCCAGGAAATGGCCTTCCGCCACATCATCCACATGCACCAGGTTGAGGCCGGTATCGACAAAGGCCGGCATCCGCCCGCTGGCGGCTTCCACAATCACCCGGCCGGTGGGCGTTGGCTTGATATCGCGCGGACCGATCGGCGTGGAGGGGGCCACGATCACGGCAGGCAGGCCTTCTTCCGCCACCATGCGCTCGACCTCCCGCTCGGCCATCAGCTTGCTGCGCTTATAGGCCCCGATCACGCTTTGCCTGGTGTGGCGCGAGGTCTCGTCCACCGCTTCGCCGTTGCCGGGCTTCAGCGCCGCCACCGAAGACGTATAGACCACGCGCTCCACCCCCGCCTTGAGCGCGGCTTGCATGGTGGCGCGGGCGCCCAGGAGATTGTTGCGCTCGATTTCGCGCATGTCGCGGGCCCAAAGCCGATAGTCTGCCGCGACGTGCAAGAGATAGCGCGCGCCGGAAAGTGCCGTGGTCATGGCGGCCAGGTCTCGCATGTCTCCCGTCACCGGCTCGACATCCAGGTCTTTGATGTTGGCGCGGGAGGCGGACGGGCGCATCAGCACCCGAGTCTTGAAGCCGCGCGTGAGCGCCGCCCGCGCCACGGCGGCGCCGACAAAGCCGGATGCACCGGTGATCAGGACTGTATCGTTCATTGTTTTGGCCCCGGCCCGGCCGCTCGCCCAAGCTCGCGGCGCTTGTCGTTTTCGCCGGTCCACTGGACCGGCTCACGCGCTCCGCGCGCCACTTCTCGCCCCTGCCAGTAGATCAGGGCCGGTACCCCAAGCACAATCTCCCGCGCCCGCTTGAGCAGCGACACCGCCAGTCCCATCTCTGCCGGAAGGCCGAAGAGCGGCGCGAGCACGGCATAGCCAGCCTCTTGCACCCCGACCGCGGCCGGGACGAAGGCGGCAATGCTGCGGATGGTGCAAAGCAACGCCTCCAGCGCCACGGCATTGACCAGGCCGATTTTCCCGCCTGCCAGCCGGAAAGCAATGAAGGTGCCCCCGCCGGCCCCGATCCAGGCGAGAAGATGCAACGCCGAAGACGCCGCCAGGCGGGCGCGCGAATCGTAAAGCGCCTCGATGGCGGCGCGGAAGGAGATGCCTTCCCTTTGGCTGCGCGGGAAAAAGCGGCCCCCCAGCCGCTCCGCCAGGTCGGCGCCACGCTTCTGCAGCAAGATCAGGAGTGCGATTCCCGGCACGCCCAGAAGCAGCACTACCAGCATGGCCTCCGTCAGCGCATCGCTGTTGGGCAAATGGCGGAACTGGGTGAAGCCGACGCCAAGACCGAAAGCGAGGAACACGATCTGCGCCATCGCCTCGGTGGTGGCGTCGGCGGCCATGGAAGCGGCGGCATATCCGGCTTCCATGCCCTTGAGAATCATCAGCCGCGCTGCCGCGACCATGCCGCCCACCGGTGAAAAGGGGGAGATTTCCGCAATGGAATCCCGCACCAGCCGGGCTATGAACAATTCCGGAACCGGCCGCCGCGCCGCAGCCGGGAGGAGGAAGAACCAGGCCAGGGCCAGCACCACGAACACGGCGAGGGCATAAAGACAGAGCAACGCCAGTCCGCCGAAACCCACCCGCGCGATGCTGGCGATCACGGCATCAAAGCCGATCGCCCATATCAGATAGACGGCTGCGACCACACCCGCCAGCAGCGCAAGGATCACGCCCCATTTCATTTGGGATCAGGCGGGCAGCGGCTTGAAGCGGAAGCTCCACAACCGCATGGCGGAGAGTGCGGTCTCCGCCAGCTGGGGCAGGAAGCTCGGGCGCAGCAATTCCGCATCGAACACGCCCATGCGCCGGCGGTTTTCCGAATAGCAATCCTCCAGGAAACGGCGGAAGGTGAAGCCGTCCAGGAAGACAGAGGCCTGGGTGGCGCTGAATTCCTTGCCGTCATTCAATTCCTTGCCCCGCCGCGCGGTGCCGATCATGCGGCCCAGCGCGCGCATGTAATAGCGGAAGCTGGTCATGGGCAGCATCAGCCGCGCCAGCAAACCCTTGCGGGCCTGGGTGTAAGCCATCCAGTTGACGAAGAAGACGATGTGGCGGGTCTCTTCATACATCAGGGTCTCGAAGATGGTGAACATCTCCTTGGGAAGGAATTGGGCTTGCATTGCGATCTTGAAGACGCCGAAGCCCAGGAAAGAATCCATGCATTCGCCGAAACCGAAATCCTTGAAGCGGGTCTCGACATTGTCCGAGACGTCTTCCAGCGGCCGCTCGGCGGCGTCGATGCCGTATTTGTCGATCATCACCCGGATCATCTTGGCGTGCCGGGCTTCCTCGAATCCCTGCAGCGCCACCGCCTCTTTCAACACCGGGTCGGTGATGGTCTCGGTGAAGGCGGCGACGATCGCGCCCGCGCGGCGTTCGGTGTAAAACACTTCTTCCCAGAAAGGCACCGACTTCAAGCGCTGCAGCGCGGCCGCATCGAGTTCGGGCCAGGGAAGAGTCTCCGGATCGAACTCCGTATAGGTCCGCATGAAATGGCTGCAGAATGCGTCGCGATGTTCGTCGGAGCCGATTTTCATGCGCTTGCCTTCTTCTTCGGTCCGACGAATTTCAGCGCCGTCCGTGCCAGGAACGGCACAAAGCGGGGCCGCTTCAGGCGGCCATCGTAAAGCGACGCCGAAAGCCGCCGGTCATTCTCCGAAAGGCAGATGCCGATCAGTTCGCCGATATCGACATCGGCTCCCAGCTGGTTGGCGCCATTGACGGTGAAATTCCAGTCCTGCTCGCCATGGGAGACATCGGAGGCGATGCCCATGCGCTCATAGACAAGGAACAGCCAGCAGGCCAGCACCTTCACCTCAAACCAGGGACGGCGCCAGAAGGGCATGTTGCGGCGATGCCAGGCCACCCAGTTCACGAAGAACAGGATATGCCGCCCCTCCTCCTTGATCACCGGTTCGAACGTCTCCACCAGTTCGGGCGGGAAATAGCCGGTATCCTTGGCGGCCTTGAAGAGACCGAAGGCGAAGAAGGAATCGATGCACTCGCTATAGCCGGTGACCAGGAAGGCCCATTCCGGGTCCTTGGGTTTTTCGTAAACCGGCTCGGGCGCCAGCTTGATGCCATAGGCCTCGACCAGATTGGCCAGCACATGGCGGTGGCGCCGCTCTTCAAAACCGTTGAGTTCGATGGCCTTGCGCAGCAAAGGATCGGCGACGCCTTCGGCATAGGTGCAGACATTCAAGCCCGCGCGGTTCTCAGTCTGGACCGCGATGTCCCAGATCGGCAGCGAGGTAATCCGCTTCTCCGCCTCCGCGCCCAGCCTGGGCCAATCCAGCACCGCGGGGCGGTAGGGATCGAAGGTGTCCAGCAAGGTCTTGCAGAACAGCCTTTTATGCTCATCGCTGCCGAAGCGGATCGGGCCGTCGCCGGGCCACAACCCGGTGTCGCGGCTCAAGTCCGGAGGGATCGCGAAAGCTCCGCTGCTCATTCCTATCTAAGCCCTTGAAATTTCAGGACGCCACCCAAATCATTGTAACGGAAAGTCGCAAAAGCCGCCAAGCCGAATATCCCTGGCCTGGATCAGCCCGGCCATGCGCGGATCGGTCAAGGCCTGGAGTTCCCCCGCATAGTCATAGCCGGGCGCAGAACTGGGATAAGGGCCCGTCGCGGGATGCATGTAAATCTCCGATAGCCCATCGGGCAGGTTGGTTATGAGACCCAGAAGCCGGCGGGCGCGCATCGCGCCCGACCAGGCCAGCCCGAACACCTGGTCCGGCGCGGCGATGCCGGCACGGCGGAAGCGGGCGCGCAAGGCCTTTGCAAAAGGGATCGTCAAGACCGTAACCGCCGAGACATGATGCTGTTCGATTTGGGCGAGAATGTCCTGCGGCTCCAGCGGCACCCGCGCGCCTCTCACACCATGCTTTTGCGCCAGCGTCACGAGCAAGCCGGCAATGGTGGGATGAAGATGGAAATGCTTGTGCGCATTGACATGATCGAGCGGCAAGCCGGTCGCTGCAAAAGCGGCAAATTGCGCTTCGATCTCCGCTTCCAGCTGGCGCCTGACCCTGGGCAGGAAAAACATCGCGGCACCGGCCCGGGCCATATCGGTGTGGAAAAAGCCTTTTGCATCCACCAGGTCGGGCACCTCGTGGGCCGGCAAGACCGGCTTTCCTTCCACCAGGACCAGATGCAGGCCGACGCGGAGATTGGGCATGGCCTTGGCGCGGCGCACCGCATCGGCGGCGGCAGGGCCCGAAACCATCAGGCTGGCGGCGGTCAAGATGCCGTTCCGGTGCGCCGTCTCCACCGCGTCATTGACCGCTTCGGCAGCTCCGAAGTCGTCCGCGGTGACGATGAGTCTCTTCAAATCAGGAGACGATCATGTCTTCGCGGTTGCGCAGGAACTGGAAGAATTCCACGCCCTCGCGCAAGCGGCGCACCAGCATGTCTCGGGAGGTCAGCATCTCGCCCACGATCTCGGCGATCTTGGAGGGCCGGAAATAGAACTTCTTGTAGAAATCCTCCACCGACTCGAAGATTTCCGTGTGGCCCAGATGCGGGTAGTTGAGCGGCGCGATCTGGGTGCCGTCCTCCGTGAGCAGGTCCACATCGCTGGCGAACCAGCCATTCTCCTTGGCCTGCTTGTAGAGGAAGGTGCCGGGATAGGGCGCCGCCAGCGAGACCTGCAGCGTGCGCGGATTGACTTCTTTCGCAAAAGCCAAAGTCTCCTGGATGGTTTCCCGCGTCTCGCCCGGCAGGCCCAGGATGAAAGTGCCATGCACGATGATGCCCAGGTCGTGGCAATCGCGCGCGAAGCGCTTGGCGACTTCGACCAAGAGCCCCTTCTTGATGTTGTGCAGGATCTTCTGGTTGCCGGATTCGTAACCGACCAGCAGCAGGCGCAGGCCGCCCGCCTTCATCTTTTCCAGCGTCTTGCGCGGCACATTGGCCTTGGCGTTACACGACCAGGTCACGCCCAGCTTGCCCAGCTCGGCGGCCAGCTTTTCCACCCGGTCGTGATTGTCGGTCAGGGTATCGTCGTCGAAGAAAATCTCCTTCACCTGGGGGAAATTCTCTTTCACATACTTCACTTCCTCGACCACCTTCTCGATCGACTTGAAGCGGTAATTGTGGCCGCCAATCGTCTGCGGCCAGAGGCAGAAAGTGCAGCGCGACTTGCAGCCCCGCCCCGTGTACCAGGACATGTAGGGGTGCAGCAGATAGCCGCCGAAATATTTCTCCACCTTGAGCTGCTTGTAAGCCGGCAGCACCGAGGGCAGCTGATCCATGTCCTTGAGGATCTCACGCTCCGGATTGGAGATGATCTCGCGCGCTTCATTGCGCCAGGTAAGGCCCTTGATCCCTGCCCAATCGTCGCCCCGCGCCAGTTCCCGGATGGTGAATTCATATTCGTTGCGGCAGACGAAATCGAGCGCGGCGCAGGCTTCCATGCTCTCTTTCGGCTCGACCGCGACCTTGGCGCCGATGAAGCCGATCTTGGCCTTGGGATTGATGGCGCGGATCATCCCCGCGGTCTTGCAGTCCGACTTGAAGCTGGGCGTGGAGGTGTGAATCACGATCAGCTCATGCGCCTTCACTTCCTCCTCGATGTCCTTGAAGGAAAGATTGTGCGGCGGCGCATCGATCAGGCGCGAGCCCGGCACCATCACCGAGGCCTGGGCCAGCCAGGTGGGAAACCAGAAGCTCTTGACTTCGCGCTTCATCTGGTAACGCGCGCCCGCGCCGCCGTCATAACCGTCAAAAGACGGGGCCTGGAGAAAAAGCGACTTCATCATTGCGCAGCCTCAACCGATTCCGAAATCAATCCGCTTGCCTCGACCGACATCCGCGCGCCGCGCCAATGCACGGTCTCGCCGGAAAGCGACGCCAGGAACACCACAAAACTCATCAGGTCCCTCACCGGCATCAGCCAGAACGGCCCGGCGGCGCCTTCGAAAATAGCGTCCATCCGGTACTTGAGAAACAGCCGGGCGCCAAGAGCCATGGCGAGCACCGCCAGGGCCTGGGTGCGGAACCCCAGCAGAAAAACCGATATCAGCGCCAGCGGGACCGCGAAGGTGATGATGCTGCCAACATGACCGGCGAGATTGATGCGACGGATGGTGCGGGTCCAGCGCAACTCATGCTGGAACAACTCGCGGCAGGAGATCTCGCTGGCACTGTGACGGACGGCCAAAGCTGGAATAGAAAGACGAAGGCCCAGCCGGCGCACGGCGCGGCCCATCTCATAATCATCCGCCAGATGGTCGGCGAAAGCGGCAAAACCGCCAATGCGGTTCAAGACCTCGCGGGTCAGCGCGATGGTGGAGCCCATGCAGGGCTCGGCGAGACCCAGGGAAACCCCAGTCAGCACATTGGGCAGGAAATCATAGGAGGTGCCCATCGCCGCCAGAACCGGCCAAACCCCCTTCGCCCCCGCTTCGCCCTTATAAAGGCAGGTCACCACGCCCACGCCCGGCTCAGCCAGCGCGCCGGTCACGCAGGTGAGCCAGTTTGGCGGCACCCTTATGTCGCTGTCGCTCACCACGATGATATCGTGCCTCGCGGCGGGGAGCATATTGATCAGGTTGGAAACCTTGCCATTGGCGCCATAGACCGCCGGATTGGCGACAATGCGTGTGTCCCGTCCGGGATATTTGGCCTGCAGCGCCCGCACCACCGATACAGCCGGATCGGATTCGTCATGCACCCCGAATACGATCTGGACCGGAGCGGCAAAATCCTGATCGAAGAAACTCTCCAGATTTTCCTTGAGGCGCGGCTCGCCCAGATAGAGAGGCTTGAGGATCGTGACGGGATGCGCGGAGCTATCTCCTCCAGCTTCTCCCTGCCGTGGACCGGCCCGCATGAAGCGGCCGGCGGCCACCGCTGCCAGGACGGCATAGAAAGACCCGCCCAGGGCAAGAAGCGCCAAAAACCAGCCAAAATCCATCAAAATCAAGGCCATCGCCCTCAGTGCCCCCACCGATGACACTTATATACAAATGCCGCCACCCCGGGGAAAGCCGGGCCGAGTCCCAAAGCATGACAAAATGCGACATTCTTGCCACGAATCCGGGCAATTGTGGATCGGTCCCTCATCATCGAAGGCCAGGTTAAGCCCGCAGCTTTTTGCGGGCCTGGGAGCGGTTTTGTCCCAACCGCCGGTTTTTTTCCGCAGCGATCAGGGCCAGCCAATTGCCGAAAAGCTTGATCGTGTGGCCCCGCCAGGATTGCAGCGGCAATGCGCCGGAAACGATCTTGGTATAGCGCGCCAGATCGTCCGTTTGCCGGCTGCCGGCAAAAGCTTCCAGCGCCATCTCTGTGGCGCGGTCGAAATAATTCTCAGGGATCGCCGGCGGATTTTCTCTCTCGCCGCGCAGGAACCGGCCGGTGTCGCGCAGATATTCACGCCCCAGCGTCTCGGCGCTGTATTCGGGATGTCCTTGCAGGAAAACGAGCAGGCTCTGTCCCGGGACGGCCCGGATGAAGCTGTCGACATCACCATCTTCCAGCCGCGCCAGCACACGATAGCCGGCCGCCGTCAACTCGGCTTCCGAAAGCGTGTTCAGGCGGGAATGGGGCACAGCGACCGCAGGCGCCATGCCGGTTGCCAGCGGATGGTCGCCGGCGCGCTGGGCGGTGAACACGCCGGACAGTTTCCCGGACAATTTCCGGCGCGCGATATTGCTCAGATGCAGCACCGCGGCATGCGCCGCCAGGCAGGAAAAAATGGTGGAGACGGTACCGGTGCCGGCCCAGTCGATCAGCTGGGCGAGCGCGGTCCAATAGCGTTCCCGCCGCATATCGGCTTCCAGCGGCTCCGCTCCCGTGATGATCAGCGCATCCAGCCCCGCGACGGGAATGGTGCCGGCATCGGCATAGAAACCTTCCATGCGCGAAAGCGCCTGCTCGCCGCGGGGAATTTCGCTCAAGGAGAACAGCCTGAGCTGCACCTCCAGCCCGCCGGAGGCTTCCTTGAGCAGACGCGCGAATTGCAGTTCGGTGGCGCGCATCGCCGCATCAGGCATGTTGTTGACCAGCCCGACCTGGATGGCGCCCTGCTGGGCGCCATGGCCGCGGCCCAGGGCGAATTTTTCCGCTTCACTCATTGCGCCGCCCTGATTTCCCGCTCCGCCGCCGCGGCGAGCGCCTGGGCGATGTCGGCGATGATGTCATCGCGGTGCTCGATGCCGATGGAAAGCCGGATGGTTTCCGGCGTGACGCCGGCCTTGCGCTGTTCGGCTTCCGTCATCTGGCGGTGGGTGGTCGAGGCGGGATGGCAACACAGGGTCTTGGCATCACCGATATTGACCAGCCGCTTGATCAGCTTCAGCGCGTCGTAGAAGCGCTTGCCGCCTTCGAAACCGCTATTTACCCCGAAGGTCAGGAGCGACGGGGCCCGGCCGCCGAAATACTTCTTCGCCAGCCCGTAATAGACGCTGCCCGGGAGCCCGGCATATTCCACCCAGGCGACCTCGGGATGCGATTTGAGGAATTCGGCCACGGCGCGTGCATTCTCCACATGCCGCTCGACGCGCAGCGCGACCGTCTCGATCCCCTGCAGCAACAGGAAGGCGCTCATCGGCGAAAGAATGGCGCCAGTGGTGCGCTGGAGGACGCTGCGCGCCCTGGCGGCGAAGGCGGCGCGTCCGAAACGCTCGCTATAGACCAGGCCGTGATAGGATTCGTCCGGGGTGGTGAATTGGGGATAGCGGGCGGCATGTGCCGTCCAATCGAAACGACCGCTGTCCACGACGAGGCCGCCCATGGCCGAGCCGTGCCCGCCCATGAATTTGGTGAGCGAATGGACCACGATGTCGGCGCCATATTCGATCGGCCGCACCAGCACCGGCGTCGGCACCGTATTGTCCACGATCAGGGGCAGCCCGTGGGCATGCGCCACTTCGGCGATGGCCTCGATATCGCAGATATTGCCGGCGGGATTGCCCACCGTCTCGCAGAAGAGGGCGCGGGTATGCTTGTCGATCTGGGCGGCCATCGCCTCGGCGCTGTCGCTTTCGGCGAAATGCGGCACGATGCCGGAGCGCGGCAGCACATGGGCGAGGAGGGTGTGTGTGGTGCCGTAAAGTTGGGGCGTCGAAACGATGTTTCCGCCGCCATCGGCGACATTGACGAAGGCATAATTCAGCGCCGCCTGTCCGGAGGCGGTCGCCAGCGCCGCCACGCCCCCCTCCAGATGGGCGACCCGCTTCTCAAGCACATCCACCGTGGGATTGTTGATGCGGCTGTAGCGGAAGCCTTCCTGTTCCAGGTTGAACAGCGCCATGGCGTGATCGGCGCTGTCGAAGGTGTAGGCCGCGGTCTGGTAGATGGGAACCGCCACCGCATGGGTTGCCGGATCGGAATCGAAACCGGAATGGATGGCGATGGTTTCGGGATGCATGAACGTGTTCTTCGACAGAAATCCAGCCCAGGGCACGAGTTTAGGTGGTCGGCCAGCCAAAGTCTAAGCGCTGGAGATTAATGAACCTTTTTGACGATACGACAGCCATTTCGCACAGATTAACCCTTCCCCGCCAAGCTGCTAACGTGACGCAAAGAAGCACGCCGATCCGCGACATGCACAACGCCGCCTTCCGAGCAGCCGAAAAATCCGCCGCCAGGGCCTGGCTGCGCGCCCTGGAGATGACCGCCGGGATTGACGCCGCGCGGGAGCGGATATTTCCCGTCATCGTCGAGGAACTGGGCGCCCGCCATGGCGAAGCGCCGGCGCTGCAGGCGCGGGACGAAAGCCTTTCCCATGCCGAACTTGGCGCCCGCGCCAATCGCTATGCACGCTGGGCGCTGGAACGGAACATCGCCAAGGGCGAGCGCGTCTGTCTCTTGATGCCCAACCGGCCGGATTATCTGGCGGTCTGGCTGGGATTGAGCCGCGTGGGCGCTGTGGTGGCGCTGCTTAACACCAATCTTTCCGGCAATGCGCTGGCGCATTGCATACAGGCCGCGAATGCTCGGCACATCATCGTGGACGACGGTCTCTTTGTCCTGCTGGAGGGGTTGGAAACGGGCGCGCGGGTATGGCGCCACGACCGCGACTTTGCCGGGGCGATCGCCGCCTATCCCGGCGGCCCTCTGACCGAAAGGGAAAGGCGCGCCGTCACGCTCGGCGATCCCGCGCTCCTGATCTATACCTCCGGCACCACCGGCCTGCCCAAAGCCGCTTTTGTCAGCCATCACCGGGTGATGATGTGGACTCATTGGTTTGCCGGCATGATGGACGCGAGCGTCGAGGACCGGCTCTATAACTGCCTGCCCATGTATCATTCGGTCGGCGGCGTGGTCGCCTCAGGCGCGATTCTCCTGAAGGGCGGCGCAGTAATCCTGCGCGAAAAATTTTCCGTCAGCGGTTTCTGGGACGATATCGCGGCAAGCGGCGCCACCATCTTCCAATATATCGGCGAATTGTGCCGCTATCTGCTCAATTCGAACATTGAGCCTCCCCCGCACCGGTTGCGGCTGATCTGCGGCAACGGCCTGTCCGCCGATATCTGGGAAGCGTTCCAGGCGCGTTTTCACATTCCGCAGGTGCTGGAATTCTATGCCGCGACGGAAGGCAATTTCTCGCTCTACAATGCGGAAGGAAAACCCGGCGCCATCGGCAGGGTCCCCGGCTTCCTGCGGCATCGCTTCGGCCTGGCCCTGGTGGCACGCGCGGAGGACGGCGAAATTTGGCGCGGCCCGGATGGTTTTTGCCGCAAGGCGGCGCCCGGCGAGACCGGCGAAGCCATCGGCCGTATCGCGGATGGCGCCGCACGCTTTGAAGGCTATAGCGATGCCGAAGCCACGGATAAAAAAATACTGCGCCATGTCTTCGCGCCGGGCGATGCCTGGTTCAGGACCGGCGACCTGATGCGCCAGGATGAACAGGGATTCTATTATTTCGTGGACCGTCTGGGCGATACCTTCCGCTGGAAAGGCGAGAATGTCGCAACCGCCGAAGTCAGTGCGGCGCTCACCGCCTATCCCGGCATCCTCGCCGCTTCCGTCTATGGCGTCGCGCTCCCCGGCGCCGACGGCAAGGCCGGCATGGCGGCGTTGGAAACGAACGGTGACTTTGATCGGCGCGGCCTTCCCGCCTGGCTGGCGGGACGGCTGCCTTCTTATGCGCGGCCGCTTTTTCTGCGCCTGGTCCCGGCGCTTTCGGTGACCGAAACCTTCAAGCCCAGGAAGCAGCAATTGGCGGCGGAAGGCTTCGATCCGTCGCGCATCTCCGATCCGCTCTATGGGCGAATCGACGGGGATTACCAACCGCTGGATGCCGCCCTTTACCAAAGGATCAGGGACGGCCAGATCCGTTTCTAAGAGCGCGTTCCAGGAAAAGTGTGAAACGGTTTTCCGTAAGGAACCGCGACCAGACTAAATTGCGCGTTCCATTGCCGAACGGATGTCGGCTCCCATGATCCGCACCGCTTCCAGCGCATAAGGGATCATGCGCGGCATGCAATAGAAAAAATGGATCATGCCGGTATGGCGGCGGCTTCGCACCGGCACGCCGGCCCTGGCCAGCCTGGCGCCGTAAGCTTCGCCCTCCTCGCCAAACGGATCGAATTCGCCGGTATGAATGAAGGCCGGCGGCAGGCCGGAAACATCCGCCGCGCGCAGCGGCGAGAGGCGCGGATCGGACAAGTCGGCGCCGGGACAGTAGAGTTCCAGATCGCGCAGCAAAGTGTCGCGATCCAGAAAATAGCCGTCGGCCAAGGCCAGCCGCGCGGCGCTTTCGCCATAAACATCCAGAATGGGACAGATCAGGAGTTGGAAGGCGATGACGGGAGCTCCTTTCGCCACTTTCAGGCCGTGGCAGATCGCCGCCGCCAGGGTGCCACCCGCGGAATCTCCGGCGATGCCCAACCTCGCCGGGTCGATGCCGAACGCCTCCGGATGGCCTGCGACATGGCGGAACGCCTTCAGCCCGTCTTCCAAAGCTTGCGGGAAGGGATGCTCCGGCGCCAGGCGGTAATCCACCGCGACCACGCGGCAGCCGCTTTCATTGGCGAGACGCCGGCAGAAACCGTCATGGGTTTCCAGGCTGCCAGCCACCCAACCGCCGCCATGAAAGAAGACCATGCCTGGCAGCTTTGTTTCCCTCGATCCCACCGGGGAATAGATTCGCAGCACCATGTCGCTGTCCGGCAAAATCCGGTCTTGCACCCCGCCGGTGCCGGTGGTGCCGGGCGGGTCCACGAGCAGAGCCAGATTGCCGAGAGCGCGCCGGCGCTCGCCGGCATCTTCATAACGGCCTTTTGTCTCGCCGGCGGCGGCCAGCATCTCCAGAAAACGGCCCGCATGACGGTCCAGGGGCATGAGCGGTTCCAGGAAAAGTGTGCAACGGTTTTTCCGTCCGGGACCGCTACAATGCAATGACCTGGAGCATTTTCGTGGTGCAATGAAGCGCGAAAATGCTCCAGTCCGGCTCCTTGACAGCCCGCCTACCCTTCAGCTTTTGGATGCGTCTTGCAACCTGGAAATATTCCGGCAAGAGATCATGAAAAATGGCGTCCCCTTGCCTTGTTCTTCCGATCCAACGGATTCCGTCCATTTGAGGCCACGCCGGTATTGTCCTGCCCAAGCCAGATGCTATTCTGGGTTGAAGTGATCCGCCGGGACAGGTGGGAAAGGGGGCTGTTCGGCCTAGGCCGGCTGAATCTGTTCTGTTCTGGGTTCTTTGGGAGTCGCCGAGACCAGCGCCTCAATGGCGCGGATGGTGTCGAAGTTGTCCGGCGTCATGGCGCTCTGCGGTATCTCGATGGCGAACTCCGCCTCAATCGAAAGCATGAGGTTCACCATGTCGAGGGAGGTGAGGCCGGCCTCACGCAGATTCTCATCGGGCTGCGGCGTCCTGGTATTGCCTCGTTTGATCAAGAGCAGGCTGGCGATAGCCGTAATGCGCTCCGCTAGCGACATGAAATGCCCCGCTCCGTTCCCGCGCAAGCTAGACCACAAGATGTAAAGCCTTGGTTGCTCCTAAGAAGAATTAACACTCGCCTGCCCCTAGCCGCCACAATTACCATTGCTTCAGCATTTTAGCGTATTCTTTGCCCTTCTTTAACAGGCGAATGCATGCTCCACAGTTCAAAAACGCCGCGCCCCGGGGAAAATGAAGCCAGCCTTGCCCGCGCCGAGCGCGCTGCCGCGATTGCCGCCGCCCATGCCGCCGATGTGGATGAAAAGGCCCGCTTCCCCGCTGAGGCCATCGCCGCGCTGAAGGCCGAGAAGCTGTTCGGCATCATGGTGCCGCAGAGCCTGGGCGGTGAAGGGGCGGATATCAGTGAAATCGTCGATGTCTGCTACCGCCTGGGCCGGGCCTGCTCCTCCACGGGCATGATCTATGCCATGCACCAGGTGAAGGCGGCCTGCCTGGTCCATCACGGCATGAAAAGCGGATGGCACCGGGATTTCATGGGCCGCATGGCCGGGGCGCAATTGCTGCTCGCCTCTTCCACCACCGAGGGCGGCGGCGGCGGCGATGTCCGCTCCTCCGCAGCCCCCGTCGAACGGCAGGACAGCCGGATCAATCTCACGCGCGACGCCAGCGTGATCTCCTACGGCGCCGAGGCCGACGCGGTGGTGACCACCGCAAGGCGCGACGCCGGCGCCGACACCACCGACCAGGTGCTGGTGGTGTTCGAGAAGGCGGATTACACGCTGGAAAGGACCATGGGCTGGAACACGCTGGGCATGCGCGGCACCTGCTCCGCCGGCTTCTCCCTCAAGGCGTCCGGGGTGGGGGAGCAGATAGTGCCGGTGCCTTATGGCATCATTCACACCCAGAGCATGGTGCCCACCTCGCATCTGATGTGGTCGGGAGTCTGGGCAGGCATCGCCGCCGGCGCCGTGGAACGGGCGCGCAAATTCATGCGCAAGGCCCAGCGTTCCGGCGCGATACCGCCGGGGCTGCCGCATTACACCCAGTCGCTGGCTTCCTTGCGCTCGCTTCGCGCCCTGATCGCCGCCTCGCTCGGCCGTTACCGGCGCCATGCCGACGACCCCATCGCCCTCTCTTCGGTCGATTTCCAGACTTCCATCAGCCTGCTCAAAGTGGACGCTTCGGAGTTGGCGGTGACGACCGTGCTGGCGGCGATGCGCGCCACCGGCCTGACCGGCTACCGCAACGACAGTGACATCTCCATTGGCCGTTCGCTGCGCGATGTGCTATCGGCGCCGATCATGATCAACAATGATCGCATCCTGGCGAACCTCTCGGCCTCGACCTTGCTCAGCGAGATTCCGCCGTCGATCCGGGATTGACCCTTGAGCGCAGAAAAACAGATACCGCCCGTCCATTTCGAGCCCGATCACCTGGATGATCTGGCGCGGCTGCTCTTCCAGCCCTCGGGTGTGGCGGGGGTTTATGGCCGGACCGGCGAGTATGAAAGCGTGGTCGAGGCGCTTGCCAGCCTGGTCACCCGCTACCGCCCGGAGCCCGCCGAAGTCTTCCGCTTTCCGCCGGTGATGAGCCGGGCGAGCCTGGAACGGCAGGGATACCTCAAGAGCTTTCCCAACCTGGTCGGCGCGGTTTGCTGCCTGAAAGGCAGCGAGCAGGAGATAACCCGCTCGGCGGGCAAGCATGAAGCCGGCGGGAACTGGACGGAGGACCTGGTGCCGTCCGACCTGGTGCTGTCGCCGGCCGCCTGTTACCCAGTCTATCCTATCGCCGCCGCGCGCGGCGTGGTGCCGGACGGGGGCTATATTTTCGACGTCGCCAGCGACTGTTTCCGCCACGAACCCTCCATGAGCCTGGACCGCTTCCAGAGCTTCCGCATGCGCGAATATGTGCGTGTCGGCACCCCCGAACAGATCAAGGCCTTCCGCGATCCCTGGATCGAACGCGCCAAGGCGATCGCCCAGACGCTGGCGCTTCCGCATGCGGTGGACGTGGCGAACGATCCTTTTTTCGGCCGCGTCGGCGCCTTGATGGCGGCGGCCCAGCGCGGCGACGCGCTGAAATTCGAACTGCTGGTGCCGATAAGGTCCAAGGACAAGCCCACCGCCTGCATGAGCTTCAATTACCACCGCGATTATTTCGGCGCGGTCTGGGGCCTGAAAAACGGGCGAGGCGAGGTGCTGCATACCGGCTGCGTCGCTTTCGGCATGGACCGGCTGGCGGTGGCGCTGTTCGCCGTCCATGGCGCCAAGGTGAAGGACTGGCCCATTTCGGTGCGCCACGCGCTCAAGCTCTAGGGTCTAAACTCGGTAATCGCGTGGCCGCGACGCTGGGGATTTTGGTTCCTGGCCAGGAGCGAGGAGCAATGTGGGCTTGAATAGCCCATGAGCGACGAGCGACGCAGCCAGGGACCAAAAGACCCGCGTCCCTTCGGGTTGCGGGAAAAATGGCCGACTGGTGTGTCGAAAGGCTCGGCCGTATTTCGATACGCCCTGCGCCTTCCTCCTTCCATCCGGCCATTTTTCCTCGCAACGCGGCTCACGGGATTACTGAGTTTAGACCCTAGGCCGTTGCCCCGGCATCGACGGTCAACACCGTCCCCGTGACATTGCGCGCGGCCTCGCTCATCAGATAACTCACCGCCCCCGCCACGTCATCAACCTCCGCCATCCGCTGAAGCGCGCTGCGCCGGGCGATTTTTTGGCGCTGTTCTGCGGAAAGGCTCGCGGTCATGTCGGTTTCCAGGAAGCCGGGCGCGACCGCATTGACGGTGACCCCCACCCGTCCCAATTCGCGCGCCAACCCCCGGGTAAAGCCTTCCAGCGAGGCCTTGGTCGCCCCATAGACCGAAAGCCCGCCGGCGCCATGGGAAGCGGCAATGGAGGAAATGTTCACGATGCGCCCCTCGCCTGCCGCCAGCATCGCCTTCGCCGCATATTTGGCGAGGACGATGGGGGAGAGGGTATTGAGGCGCACCAGCTTCTCGATCTCGCCGTCAGGCAAATTGGCGAGCACGCCTTCGCCGCCCAGCGCGGCGTTGTTGACCAGGCCATAAAGCGGTCCGTGCCGGGCTTTCAATCCCCGCACCAGCTCGCCGATACCGGCGATTTCCGAAAGGTCGTAAGGAACAAAATGAATGGCCGGCCCGGTGGCGATGGCGGATTTGAGGTCATCGCTTTGCCGCCGCGCCACCGCGAGAATCTGGAATCCGTCCGCGGCGAGTTTCTTGGCGATGGCAAGGCCGATCCCCCGCGAACCACCAGAGACAAGGACAGTCTTCCTAGCCATGCCGCGCCAGCTTTCCCGCCGGAGTCAATTCCAGCTTTTCGACAAAGCGCACCATGGCCGGCACTTTGAAAGCGGGCAGGTTCGCGCGGCAGAATGCAAGCAGGGCCTCGCGGACGGACGCATTGTCATTGGCCGCCGTTCCCGCGCCGGAGTCCAGCACGACCTCCGCAACGATGATGGCGCCGGTGATGGGATTCTTCCGGCCGGAGACGCGCGACAGCGCCACGCCGGGATGGCGGTTGATCACCGCTTCCACTTCCTCGGGATTGATCTTGAGCCCGCCCACATTGATCACGCCGTCCCGCCTGCCGGCGAAATAATAGCGGCCGCCGCGCCGCTCCACCATATCGCCGGTATCCACCCAGCCGTCATCTCCCTTCGCGCCCGCGCCGCCGATATAACCATGGGCGGTGCGCGGCGACCGGATGTGCAGCGCCCCTTCCATCACGCGCATCTCCACGGGACCTTCACGGCCGACAAAATCCGCGGGAAAGCCTTCCAACCCATCCGTGACTTCAAAACCCACCCCGGCTTCGGTCGAGGCATAGGCGTGCCCGATCGCGGCCTCGGCGAATTGCGCCTTCAGTCCGTCCAACACGGCCTGGTCCGCAATCTCGCCGGAGAGGCGGACATAGCGGGGCGCAATGCGGCCAATCGCAGGGCTCATCAAGGCGCGGCGCCAGTGCGAAGGCGTGCCGGTGAGATGGGTGACTCCGTGTTGCGAGAGACGGACAAGAAAATCGCCCGCCGTTTCCTCCGCGTCGGACAAAATCAGTGATGCGCCGCCGAGCAGGGCGCGCAACAGGATCTGCAATCCGCCATAACGGCGGATATCATAGAACGTCCCCCAAACGATCTTCTCGCCCTGGTCCGGCCGCGGCGCGATTGCTCCGGCAAGGGCGGCAAGCGCATGCGCCGCCATCTTGGGCCTGCCGGTGGTGCCGGAGGTGAAGAGAATCCATTCACTCTCCACCGTCCCCCGCTCCCCTGTCCCGGCTTCCAGGACAGTGGAAGCCCGAACCGTCCTCAAGCCGGCGACATCGCTCACCTCGCTTACAAGGGCATCGATACCCGCCTGGGCGACCACATCGTCAAGATATTCTTCCTTAAGATCGGGCGGAGCGATCACCAGCCGGCGGGCAAATCCATCGAGCGCCGCCAGCGCCAGAGCCGCGGGAAGCTGGGCGCGGGTGCGGATCAGGACATTGGCGCCTTTGAGCTCGGCCGGGCGGACGCTCAAGGGATTGCCCTCGGCCAGTGCCGCCAGGGGGACGGAGCGGTCCCGCGCCGCCAGCACGGCGTCACCCCGCCCCAGCGCCGCCTTCAGGTCAGGCCGCGACGGCATCTTCGTAGAATTTGACGAATTCGCCCATGGTCACGGGAAAAAAGCCGTTTTCGGAGTTGCTGAAGGGATCGACGCCCAGAATATCCTCCAGGCGGGCCACGACGATGGCGAAGCAGAGCGAGTCCAATCCCGATTCCAGGAGCACCGTCTCGGGCGCAAGCCTGCCCAGCATCTTGTCCTGATCGCGGGCCACTTGCTCGAACTGTTCGAAAATCACGGCCTGAAGGCCCATGCGGGAATTCCTGAAGCCTTTTGGTGTAATACACCGATAACGGGAGACCCGCTATAAAGACTTGGGCAGGGCTTTTCAAACGCCTGTCCGGACGTTTTCATTAACGATACCAGGAAAGCTTTTTGACGTGAGTTCTGACGCCAAGCCGGCCGCACGCAACGCCGCGCGGGCTCTGGTGGACCAACTGATTGCCCAGAAGGTCGATCAGGTGTTCTGCGTGCCCGGCGAATCCTATCTGCCCGTGCTGGACGCCTTGTCGGATTCCGGCATCGCCGTCACGCTCTGTCGCCAGGAAGGCGGGGCGGCCATGATGGCGGAAGCCTATGGCAAGGCCACGGGCCGGCCGGGCATCTGTTTTGTCACGCGCGCGCCCGGCGCCACCAATGCCGCCGCCGGAATCCATGTGGCGCAACAGGATTCCACGCCTTTGATTCTGTTTGCGGGCCAGGTCGAGCGCCGCTTCCTGGGGCGGGACGCGGTCCAGGAACTCAATTATGCCGCCGTGTTCGGGACCATGACCAAATGGGCCGCGCAAATCGACGATGCCGCCCAGGTGCCGGCGCTGGTTGCCCGCGCCTTCGCCACGGCGATGGCGGAGCGGCCCGGCCCCGTGGTGCTGGCGCTGCCGCGCGACATGCTTGCCGAACCTGCCGGTGGTCCTGATGCCGCTTTTGTCGAAGCGGCCGAAATCGCGCCGACGCAAAAAAATCTCGCGGCGCTGGAAGAGATGCTGGCGGGCGCCGAGCGTCCCTTCCTCATTCTGGGTGGCGGCCGCTGGGACGAGGAAGCGACCGGACAGATCGCGGGTTTCGCCGAACGGTTCGCACTTCCCGTCGCCACCGCTTATCGCCGCGCCCCCCTGTTCGACCAGACGCGGCCCAATTATGCGGGCG
>CAZEFQ010000113.1:0-39614 GCA_964511505.1 uncultured Rhizobium sp. | reverse complement strand
AGCACCGAGGCCGGCAAAAAGGCGTTGTCGGTCTTGATCGAGCCCGAAGCGTCGATCGTCAGGCTCGATCCCAGGCCGTGGTTGAAGCCGTAATTCAGCATCAAGTGGGCAACGGTATCCGGCGTGAGCTTGTAGGTGCCATAGACGAAGCCCGTGGCCTGTTGCAGCGGGAACGACATGATGCCGAGGCCCGCCGCGGATTGCTTCTGGGTGGCCGTGCCGCCCGGGCAGAAGGAAACGGATTTGCTGATCGAGCTGGAGATGAAGGGATAAGTGTTGGTGCTGGCATAATAGTCGCAATTGCCCAGTTTATAGGGCATCGGCACGCCGCCGGGACCGAATTGGATGCCGTTCAACGCCGCCGCGGCGCCGGTGTTGGTGGAGGTGTCGCCGCCTGCCACATCGCGCTCGCCGCCATTGGTCGCATGAATGAGCTGCGGCTTGGTGTGGTCCCCTGCCTCATAGGCCGGATTGGCGACCAGGCCCTGGGCGCTGTACCAGTGCGCCGAACTCTGCATCACCAAGCTCGGGCTGTCATTATAGGTCACCGCCCATTCAAAATGGGAGCGGCCGCCCAACATGTCGAAGCCGTTGGTGACGGTGAAGCCGTAAGCGCGTCTCAGATCCTGGCCGGTGTCGCTGAGGTCGATGCTGGCCTTGAAGCCGGAGAAATTCCGGTTGACGACCAAATTGATGACGCCGGAGACTGCGTCCGAACCCCAGGCGGCCGAAGCGCCGCCGGTCACCACGTCCACGCGCTGAATCACGGTATTCGGGATGACCGTGAGATCCACGCCGCCTGCGAGGATGGGCGAGACCATGCGTGCGCCGTCGAACAGAACCAGGTTTCTGCTGGTGCCCAGATTGCGCAGGTTGACGTTGCTGACGCCAAGCGCGGCGCTGTTCGAAGCGTTGGAATTGGAGCCTTTTTCCGGGGTCAAAGACGTGCCCATCGAAGGCATTTGGCGCAGCGTGTCGCCGATATCGGCGTTGGCGGCTTCGAGCAGCTGGGCGGAACCGATCACGGAGACCGGCGTGGGCTGCTGATAACCGGCGATGGAGATGCGCGACGCGGAGACGACCACCTGCTCGATGTCGTCCTGGGCGAAGGCGGGCGTCCCCATAGCCAGCGAAAGCGCCAGCATCGACGAAGATTTAAGTAGCGTGGACCTGTTCATAAGCTTCCCCCTTGGATATCTACGGCCGCTGGGCCGCATGTTTGTTGGACGCCAATAACGCCACGTTCGACGAATTAACTGTGCTGATTTGTAATTGTGACTCCCCGTGTCCGCTGACCGCTTTTGCTTAATCTTGCGGCGTTATCCTGGTGACACTGATAGGAATATTTCCCAAAGGCAATGCTGACGGCGCCTGCATAATCAGGCCGGGCAAAAAACCTCGATGTCTGCTTGATAACTAAGTCGTTGAAAAATATTATGTAGTTCATCCGGTGATGGCAAATTGTCAAACGCTAGGTGATTTTCCTAGGCGGAGTGGCACCGGAAGCACGCTGACCCACCAATCGCCAGCGTTGTGTCGCACTGCATCATAAATCGAATGTGGCAACGCAGCATGGAATAGCACTGGACTTTGAAAACGATTTACAAGCTCGATTCCGCCCGCGGACTTTTGTCCCACAGAGGAAAAAGACCATGCCTCGTCACCGGCGTTCCATTTGGCGGTTCGCGTCTGTCTTTGTGATCGCAGCCGCGCCTTTCATATTGACCAAGCAAACCGGCGCGCAAACCGGTCCATCTGCGCAGCCCTATGGCCAGCCCTCCACCGCAAAAGGCGACTGGCCGATGTATTTCGCCGATCCGTCCGGCTCGCGCTATTCGCCGCAAGACCAGATCAACGCTTCCAACTTCAACAGGCTGGAAGTCGCCTGGCACTTCAAGACCGACAATCTCGGCGCCCGCCCCGAATACAAGCTGGAAGGCACGCCGCTTGAAATCAACGGCACCGTCTACGCCACGGCGGGTTCGCGCCGCGATGTGGTGGCGTTGGACTCAAGAACCGGGGAAGTGAAATGGGTCTATAGCCTCAATGAAGGCGTGCGCGCCGCCATCTCGCCGCGCCAATTGTCCGGCCGCGGCGTCTCTTATTGGACGGACGGCAAGGGCGACGACCGCATCATCTACATCTCAACGGGTTTCAGGCTGGTCGAACTCAACGCCCATACCGGCCAGCCGATCGAGTCCTTCGGCGACCATGGCATGGTCGACATGCGGGTGGGTTTCTACACCGGCGTGATGGGCCAGCCCGGCGTTTACAAGCAGATCGATCTCGACAACGGCGAAATAGGCCTGCACTCGACACCCACCGTGGTGGACGACATCGTCCTGGTCGGCTCTTCCATGCGCGAAGGCAGCCAGCCCTTGACCCAGAACAACACCAAGGGCCTCACCCGCGCCTTCGACGCAAAGACCGGCAAGCTGCTCTGGACCTTCCACAACATCCCGCAAAAGGGTGAGCCGGGTTACGAAACCTGGGAGAAAAACTCCGCCGACTATAACGGCAACACCGGCACCTGGGCCAATGTGACCGTGGATAAGGAGTTGGGCAACGTCTATGTGCCCATCGAGGAACCCACCAATGACACCTATGGCGGCTTGCGCCCGGGCAACAATCTTTATGGCGACAGCCTGGTCTGCCTCGATCTCAATACCGGCAAGCTGAAATGGTATTACCAGGTGGTCCACCATCCCATCTGGAATTTCGACATGACCTCGCCGCCTTTGCTGGTGGACGTCATGGTCGATGGCAAGCCGGTCAAGGCGGTGGCGGCGTTCAACAAGACCGCCTTCGTTTATGTCTTCGACCGCGTCACCGGCAAGCCGATCTGGCCGATCGTCGAAAAGCCGGTGCCGCAAAGCAATGTGCCGGGCGAGAAGACCTCCAAGACCCAGCCCTTCCCCACCAAGCCCGCGTCTTATGGCCTGCAATTCATCCGCGGCGATGACGACCTGATCGACTTCACCCCGGCTTTGCGGCAGCAGGCGATCGACCTGATCAAGAAGAATTATGTCCTGGGCGGCATGTTCGCGCCCACCATCGTCAGCAAGCAGCCTTTCCCCATCGCCCAGTTCGGCGGCACCGGCGGCACGGGCGGCACCAATTGGCCCGGCGGTGCTTTCGATCCCGAAACCGGCATCATCTATCTGCACGCCAACAACGCCGCTCAGACCTTCAAGTCGCTGGTGGCTCCGCCGCCGGGCCTGTCCGACGAGCCCTACCTGGAAGGCACCGCCGGGCGGCCTTTCACCGTCGGCAACGGCCCCGGCTTCGGCGTCGCTTCCGACGCGCCCAAAGTGAGTCCGGAACAGGCCAAGCTCGCGGCGATCTTCAAGGAGCATCCCGAGGTCATCAGCGCGCCGCCGCCGCCGCGCACCGTCAGCGGCCTGCCGCTGATCAAGCCGCCTTACGGCACGCTTAACGCCATCGACCTCAACACCGGCAACATTCTGTGGCAGGTGGCCCATGGCGACACGCCCGACGAGATCCGCAACAATCCGGCGCTCGCCGGCCTTGCCATTCCCAAGACCGGGCAGACCGGCAATGTCGGCATGCTGGTGACCAAGACGCTGGTGATCGCGGGCGATCCGCAATACTCCACGGCGCCGGGTCATCCGCGCGGCGCCATGCTGAGGGCCTATGACAAGAAAACCGGCGCGCAGGTGGGCCAAGTGTGGATGCCGGCGCCGCAGACCGGCTCGCCCATGACATATTCCTATGGCGGCAAGCAATACATCATCGTGGCGGTCTCAGGCGGCAATTACTCCGGCGATTACATCGCGTTCAGCCTGCCCTCCGGCAATTGATTTTTTGACAGTCCCGGGAGCCCGGTTCCGCGGCGGTTGCCGGAAAGCGGTCTGGCGCCTATCCTGCTCTCACGGGCTCGTTCTTTCCGGGTGCTGATGAAAAAAACGCCTTCGCTTCTGGTTTTTCTCGCCGCCGTCTTTCTGTCGCTGGCGGCGGGTCCCGCCTTGCCGCAGACGGCGCCATCCTCCGAACAGGTGCTTAAAGCCACCCTGGGCAACGGCCTCAAGGTGGTGATCGTGCGCAACACGCTGGCGCCCGTGGTCGCCACCAACATGAATTACCTGGTGGGTTCGGACGAGGCGCCGGATGGCTTTCCCGGCACCGCGCACGCCCAGGAGCACATGATGTTCCGCGGCAGCGAAGGTCTTTCCGCCGACCAGCTCGCCAACATCGCCAGCCTGATGGGCGGCAGCTTCAATGCCAACACCCGCGAAAGCCTCACCCAGTATCTCTTTACTGTGCCCGCCGACGATCTGGATATCGCCCTTCATATCGAGGCGCTGCGCATGCGCGATGTCTCGGATTCGCAGAAAGAGTGGGACACAGAACGCGGCGCCATCGAGCAGGAAGTGGCGCAGGATATCTCAAGCCCCTTCTATCTTCTTTTCTCCAAGCTCCGGGAAAAGATGTTCGCCGGCACGCCCTACGCGCATGACGCGCTGGGCACCAAGGCCTCCTTCGACGCCACCGATGCGAGCCTGCTCAAGCGTTTCCATGACAGCTGGTACGCGCCCAACAACGCCATCCTGGTGGTGGTGGGCGATGTCGATCCCGGGGCGACGCTCACCAGGATCAAAACCCTGTTCGGGGACATACCGGCGAAGAAACTGCCGCCCCGGCCGCGATTCGCCGTTCAACCCCTGGCGCGCGACAGCTTCACCTTTCCCACCGACCAGCCCAGCGAAACCCAGATCGTGGCGATGCGGCTGCCTGGTCTGGAAAGTCCGGACTTTCCGGCGGTGGAATTGCTGACCGACATATTGGCAAGCCGGCGTTTCGACCTTTATGGCCTGGTGGCGGACGGCAAGGCGATCGCCGCCCAATTCTCCATCGACCCGCTTCCCAAGATCGGCATGGGCTATGCTGCGGTTTCTTTCCCCGCCGGCGGCGATGCCGCGGCCATGGATGCCGCCGTCCGCGCCATTCTCGCCAATGTCGCCAAGAACGGCGTCTCGCCCGAATTGCTGGAAGCGGCCAAGCGTCAGGAGCACCGCCAGACCGAGTTTCAGAAAAATTCCATCTCCGAGCTGGCATCGGTGTGGTCCGATGCGGTGGCGCTTTATGGACTTGCTTCGCCTGAAGCCGATCTGGCACGCCTCGACAAGGTGACGCTGGCGGAGGTCAATCGCGTGGCGCGCAAATATCTTGGCGACGCCAATGAGATTTCCGCCACCATGCTGCCGAGAAGTTCCGGCAGGCCGGTGGCCAACAGCAGCGGCTTTGGCGGGCAGGAATCGATTGCGCTGGGCGAGCCGGGCAACACCGAGCTTCCGTCCTGGGCCCAGGCCGCGGTGCAGCGCCTCACCGTACCCGACACCACTTTGCATCCCGTCGTCAGCCATCTCGGCAACGGCATCACCTTGATCGTGCAGCCGGAAACGGTCAGCGACACCGTCACCGTCTTCGGCCATATCCGCAACCAGCCGGAATTGCAGGAAGCGCCGGGCAAGGAAGGTGTCGATCTTCTCCTGGGCCAGCTCCTCTCTTATGGCACCGAACACCTGGACCGGCTGGCTTTTCAGCGTGCGCTCGACGATATCGGCGCCACTGCTAGGGCCGGCACGGATTTCTCTCTTCGTGTGCTCACCGCCAATTTCGATCGCGGCATGGAGCTTTTGGCCGACAATGAGCTTCATCCCGCCCTTCCGGATGCGGTGTTGCAGACCCTCAAGCCCCAGATCGGCCGGTTGATCGCGGCGCGCAATCTGAGCCCCGCCTATCTCACCCAGCATTCCCTGCGCACGGCCATCCATCAACCGGACGATCCCAGCCTGCGCGACGCCACAACCCAGTCGGTATCGTCGCTCACCAGCCAGGACCTGCGGACTTATTATACGCAAGCCTTCCGGCCCGACCTCGCCACCATCGTCATTGTCGGCAACATCGCGCCGGAACGTGCGCGCCAGGCGGTGGAAAAATATTTCGGCGCCTGGAAGGCGGAAGGTCCGCCGCCGGCGACGGATTTTCCCGTCGAGCCTTCCAACAAACCTGCCGAGATCGCGGTGCCGGACGAAAGCCGGGTGCAGGACAATGTCGTCCTGGCGCAAACCCTGGCGATGAACCGCAGTGATCCCGACTACTATCCCCTGGAACTGGGCAATGCGGTCCTGGCAGGAAGCTTTTACGCCGCCCGCCTCAGCGTCGATTTGCGCAAGAATGCCGGACTCGTTTACTCCGTCGGCGCGGGGCTGCAGATCGGCCGCACCCGCAGCGCCTATCTGGTCCGCTATGCCAGCGATCCGCAAAATGTCGCAAAGGCCGCCGACGCGGTGGCGCGTGAAATCCGGGCCATGCAAACGACGCCGGTCTCCGCCGCCGAACTGGACCGCGCCAAGGCCCTTCTGCTGCGGCAGATGCCGCTTCGCGAAGCCAGCATCGACGCCATCGCCAGGGGACTGGCTGGCCGGGTGGAGTTCAACCTTCCCTTGAATGAGCCCGCCATTGCCGCCCGGCACTATATCGATCTCACCCCGGCAGAGGTCCAGGCGGCGTTCCAGAAATGGTTGAGGCCGGGCGATCTGGTGCGGGTGAGCCAGGGGCCGGCTCCGCAATAGGGTGAGGGCAGGATGAAAGGAAAAAGCGGGATCCGGCGTTATGCGGAGGCGGCGGCATTTTTTCTTTTCCTGGGTGGGCCCGCCATGGCCGAGAGCGAACCACCCCATCCCGGCTCCGTCATCACCCTTCCGCCCGAGATTCATTGGTCGGGCAAGCCCGGCAGCAACCAGAGCGCCACCATCCTGGGTAATCCCAGCAAGCCCGGTCCCTTTGTCACCATCACCAACTGGGTGTCCGGCAACATTTCCAAGCCGCACTATCATCTGAAAAGCCGGACTTTCATCGTGCTGAAGGGCCACTGGGATTTCGGCAGCGGTCCTCGCTATGACGAAGCCGCCATGAAATCATTGCCGGAAGGCACGGTGGTCACCGTGCCGGCTGGCGGCATTCTTTATGACGGCTGCAAACAGGCGCCCTGCATGACCGAGATCGTGGGCGATGGCGATGATCCGGAATTCATGGTGGACGAAAGCGGCAAGACCATTCCATCCGCGCAGGGCCGTTAGATGAAGCCGGCGGCTGCCGCGCTGATACTGGCGCTCTCGGCGATTCCGCGGCCCGGCATTGCGCAAGATGCCGCGCCCGCCCGCGATTGGCCGACTTGGGGTTATGACGGCGCCCGCACCGGCTGGAACCGGGGCGAAACCACGCTCTCGCCGCAGAACGTCTCCCGCCTGAGGCTCTTGTGGAACACCACCGTTTCCACGCCGCCCGCCGATGTGGCGATGGCGACTCTCAGCGCGCCGGTGGTGGTGGAAGGGGCTGAGACACCGCAGGGCCGGAAGACTCTGCTCTTCACCATCGGCGCCGATTCCAGCCTCTTCGCCCTTGATGCCGACAGCGGCAAGATCGTCTGGCAAAAATCCTATCCCAACCGGGAAAAGCCCCAGCGCACCGCCAACCCCAATTGCGCCAACACCGAGCAGGCTACGCCGACAATCGACAAAGCCCGCGGCATCGTCTTTTTCACCACCGGCGACGGTATGCTGCATGGTCTTGCCGCCGGCACGGGCGAGGAAAAGCTCGCACCCATCGCCATGGTCGCGCCCTTCAGCCGCAATTGGAGCCTCAATTTCATCGACAATATCGTCTACACGGCGGCCGGACGTGGTTGCGGCAACGGCAGGCCTGCGGATGGCACGCGGCCTGCGGGCGTGGAAGCGGGGAATCTCGCGGCGGTCGATGTCAACGATCTGGCGCATCCGCAGCTGTCCCGCTTTTCCACCAGCCATGAGCGGCCCGCCGGACCGTGGGGACGCGGCGGTCCCGTCGCCGGGCCGCAAGGCCTCTATATCCAGACGGCAGACGGTCCTTGGGATCCCGGCCGCGGTATTTTCGGCAATGCGGTCGTTGCCATCGCGCCCAAGGCCTATGGCCTGGCCGATACGTACGCCCACGCCAACAACGGCTATCTCAACGGCAAAGACCTGGATTTCGGTTCGGGCAGTCCCGTGATCTTTCCGTTCGGCAACCGGACCCTGCTTGCCACCGGCGGCAAGGAAGGCGTGGTCACCATCCTCGATGCCGGCAATCTGGGGGGCCCCGACCACACCAGGCCTTTGTTGCGGTCCGCCCGCTTCGGCAATGACGAGCAGACCTATGCGGCGCGGGGCATTTGGGGCGGACTTTCGACATCGGTGAACAAGGCGGGAGAACGCATCCTCTATGTCCCGATGTGGGGCCCGCCGGCAAAAGATGCGCCGCGCTTTCCCACTGCGAATGGCGACGCGCCGCATGGCAGCGTGATGGCGTTCAGGCTTGCTGCCGCCGGCGATGGCGTCGCGCTCGATCCCTTATGGATATCGCGCGACCTTTGGATGCCCGACAGCGTGGCCGTGGCCAATGGTGTGGTCTTTGCCGTGCAGACCGCGGAACAGGCGGTCCAGCATCCCGACAATCCGGAGGGTCATGGCGCCGCTCTTGCCGGCGTGCATCGGTTGACGACGGCGGAGCTGTCGAAATTCCGCTCCACGCCCGTGACGCAGATGACCTTGTTCGCACTGGATGCGGAGGACGGCAAGACCCTCTATTCCAGCGGCCGGCTGCTCACCGGCTTCACCCATTTCACGGGGCCGGTGGTGGCGCTGGGCAAGGTGTTCTTGGTGGACCATGATGCCCATGTCTATGCCTTCGGGCTCCAATAAACGCCAAAGCCGGCGAGGAAAGACATTGCCCATCCGGAGCGCGGGCATCCTGCTCTTCCGCCGCAAGCCGGACCTCGAGCTCTTGCTGGTGCATCCCGGCGGTCCTTATTGGCGCGGCAAGGACCGGCATGCCTGGACCATCCCGAAAGGGATCGTCGGCGCAGACGAAGATCATCTCACCGCCGCAAAGCGTGAATTCCAGGAAGAGACGGGGTGGGAGATTTCCGGCCGGCCCCATGCGCTGGGCACATTCAAGCTTTATAGCGGCAAGCTTCTCGAAGCCTGGGCGGTCGAAGGCGATGGCGACCCGGAGACCATGAAGAGCAACAGTTTCAGCATGATCTGGCCGCCCAACAGCGGCAGGCTGCAATCATTCCCCGAAATCGACCGCGGCTCCTGGTTCAAGCCGGAAGAAGCCCGTATCCATATTACAAAAGGTCAATTGCCCCTGGTGGACGCACTGCTGCACCTTCTGTCGGCGGGGCGGAAGACGCCGTAATCCCGCTTGGCATCTGGAAGAAATCTTCCGCATACTGGGACGGGAGAAGTGCGCCGATTGAAGAGGTGGACAATGAAGCGGGTCATTCCACTTTGTACTGCTGTCATGCTTGCCGGGTTCTGCGGCACCGCTTTTGCTGACAGCCGTTCCGCCGTGCTGGGGCGGCTCGCCCATTGCAACGAGATTCAGGACAGCCGCACCTGGCTCGACTGTTATTATGCCGCCGCCCAGCCCGAGCGGGCAGAGCTCGGGCTTGCCCCCGCGCCCCAGGCGCCGGTTTTCGAGACGCTGTTCGGCCGGTCAGCCCCACCCGGCGCCGCTCCGACCACGGCGGGCGGTCCTCCCAGTGACGATGGCGGCTTTTTCAGCATGTTCAGTCTCAATGCCGCCAAGGTCCCGCCGGAGCAGTTCGGCCTTACCAACGCCCGGCCGGGCCCTGGGCTGAATGTGGACCGGATTGTCGAGAAAGTGTCGAGCTACTCGTTTGCGGGCGGGAAATTTACCGTGACGCTGGCGAACGGACAGGTCTGGCGCCAGACGGGCGGCCCCACCGCCACTTGGCGCAGCACGCCTGCCAATTACACCGCGACCGTGACCTATGGAGCGCTGCACACCTTCAATCTGCGGGTGCAGGATGGCCGCTACTCGGACAATACGCTGTATAAGGTTGAGCGCATACATTAACGCGTTTTTGCGTACTGGAAAGCCGGGCCCTAGCCGTTCTTCTTTTCGTCCCATGACGAGATGGAGGTTTCCGGAAGGCCCTTGGTTACTCTCGATAAATCTGGCCTTGGGGGAAGGATTTTGGAACTGGGCAGGTCACTTGACGGTCGGGATGTGGACACTTGGTTTGTTGAGGAGGTCCTGCCGCTTGAACCCCTGCTGATGCGGCTGCTCCGCCATCATTGGCACGATGCTGCGGAGATCGCCGATCTCAGGCAGGAGACATATATCCGAATTTTCGAAGCGGCCAAACGGGAGCGTCCTTCCCCGGTAAAGCCCTTTCTGGTGACGGTCGCGCGCAACCTCATCATCGACCGGCTCAGGCGCAAGAATGTGGTGTCGATCGAGACGATGGCGGACATGGCCTGGGAAAACATCTCCGAAAGCTCCCCTTCGCCGGAGGACCGGGTGGCGGCGCGCGAGGATTTGCGGCGCATGCAGGCGGCGCTGGACCAGCTCCCGGCGCGTTGCCGGGAGGTCATCATATTGCGGCGGGTGCACGGTTTTTCGCAGCGGGAAGTGGCGCGCAAGATGGGCATCAAGGAAGAGACGGTGGAAAGCCAGGTGGTGAAGGGGATGCGAATCTTGGCCGATGTGATCTCCGACCGCCGCGGCAGCGTTATCAGAGGCGCCAGGCGCTTTGGCTGGCGGCGAAAGGACTGACATTTCGTGAGCGAGTACGAGGACATCGAAGAGGAGGCCGGGCACTGGATCGCCCGTCAGGATCGCGGCCTCACCCAGGATGAAAGCAGGGAATTTTCTTCCTGGCTGGACGATACTTCGCACCGCGTGGCCTATTTGCGGCTGAAGGATTCGTGGGAAAAAACCGCGCGGCTGGCGGCGTTGCGCGGTTCGCCCGGTCTTCGCGGCCCTTGGGCGCAGTTCCCGCCCTTGCGCTATGTCCTCGCCGCGGCCTCGATTTTGGTTCTGGCGGGCGCGGCCCTGGTGCTGACCCGCTTGTATGAACTGGCGAGAAAAACGCCCACGCAGGAAGTGGTCTATGCCACCCAGGCCGGGGAGCGCCCCACCATCCATCTTGTCGACGGAACCCAGATTCAGCTGGACGCCAATTCACGGCTGCGCGCCACCGTATCGACCGCCGAACGCATGGTGACCCTTGAAAAAGGCGAGGCCTATTTCGAGGTGACGCATGATGCGGATCGCCCCTTCGTGGTGATTGCCGGCAAGCACCGCATTTCGGATCTGGGCACCAAGTTCTCGGTGCTGCGGGACGGCGACGAGGTCCGTGTCGTGGTCAGCGAAGGCCGGGTGCGGGTGGACAATGTCGATACCCTGTCTCCCGAAAAGCCCATCTTTGCCGATGGCGGCAATATCGTGGTCGCCAAGGCGGACGAGACTCTGCTCACGCCCACAACCCAGCAGGACATCTCCGACGATCTGGGCTGGCGCGACGGGCGGTTGATATTCAACCAGCGGACCCTGGCCGAGGCCGCGAGGGAATTCAACCGCTACAACAGCCGCAAGATCGTGGTGGTGGGGGAGGCCCGCGACATCAAGATCGGCGGCAGCTTCCGGGCGGACAACATGGAAGTGTTTGTCAATCTCATCAAGAATTCGCTGGGTCTGGCGGCCGACGACCAGGGCAATGCCATTGTTTTATCGAAAAAATAGTCCGGCGGCGCTGCAATAAAATCCTAAGGATTTTTTACGGCCGCTCGTTTGTGACAGCGGGACGAAACGCGGCCAAAAACCAGGCCTAAAATTTTAGAGAGGGGTATTCTATGCGCTTATCGCGCGCCAAGACCATGTTCTTCTGCGGCGTCAGCCTCTTCGCTCTTGCGGCGGCATCCGCGCAAGCTGCCGAGATCAACATCCCCGCCAGCGATATGCGCAAGGCATTGGACACCTATATCAAACAATCCGGCGTGCAGCTGGTTTATGCCAGCGCCGATATCAGCGGCATCAGGAGCAATCCCGTTCACGGTCAGTATGCGCCGGACGTGGCGCTCGACGCGATGCTCAAAGGCACTCAGCTGGCGGTGAACTGGGACGGCGGCAATGCCGCGATTGTTTCCAGGCAGGTTGACCAGGCGCCGGCGGATCAGAGCGGCGGCTCGTCCGTTCCCGAGACCGTGGTGGTCACCGGTTCGCGCGTCATTTCGGATGTCGCCAATTCGCCCACCCCCATCACCGCGGTCACGGCGCAGCAATTGACCCAGACCTCGCCGCAAAGCATCACTCAAGCGCTTGACAAGCTGCCTGTCTTTATGGGGTCAAGCGGTGGCGGTTCCGGCGGCGGCGGCTTGACCCGTCCAGGCGGTGCGAACAATGGCGCCGCCAACAACTTGAACCTGCGCAATTTCGGCACCAACCGGAACCTGGTGCTGTTTGACGGTCATCGTGTCGCCTCGACTCAGCTTGCCGGCGCCTCCAGCGGCGCGGTGAACGTGGACATCCTTCCCGAAATGCTGGTGCAGCGCGTGGATGTGGTGACCGGCGGCGCTTCCGCGGTTTACGGCTCCGATGCCGTGACCGGCGTGGTCAACTATGTTCTCGACAAGCATTTCACCGGCATTAAATACGAAGCCAGCATGGGCGCCAACCAGGCGCAGCAGGCCCCCCAGGAGACTTTGGGTTTCGCCGCGGGAATGGACTTGTTCGGCGGCCGCAGCCATGTCGAAGGCACGGTGCGCTATCAGCATATTGACGCGGTGCCGCAGCACAACCTGCCGTACAACAAGGACGGCAATGCCTGGGCCTATGCCGGCGGCGGCACGGCCAGCAACCCCTATTTCATCGTTTCGAATGTCCGCCGCAACGACGATCCCATGGGCGGCCTGATCCTTTGCGGCGCCAGCGCCAACGGTGGCACTCCCCAACAGAACATCAACGGCCAGGGCTGGCACTCGACCGGTCCCGCCTGTTCGGTCGATGGCCAGACCTTCATCCAGAACGGCATCATCGGTCCCTATGACGACGGCATCGTGCAGCCCGCGACCGGCGGCCTCAATGGCTCGACCTTGAGCTCGGGCGGCACCGGCCGCCGGGACCTGTTCACCGACTTCAACGCGATGCAGACCACCATCGAGAGCTTCGGCCGTTTCAGCTACAATCTCAACAGCGACACGGTGCTTGCGGTACAGGTGCGCGCCTCGCAGGCTCTCTATTGGGGCCTGGGCCCGAACAACGGCCTGCCGCCCTCGACCACCGGTTCGCCGCGTCCGACTTTCTTTGCCGTCAACAACCCCTATCTCAGTGCGGCCAACCAGGCGGCTCTGGCGTCCGGCAACCCGGGATGTCCCGGTGGTGTCGCTCCGCCGCCCGGCGTCTTCATACCGTCCTGTATTTTCCAATTCACCGACTATATGGCGACTTTGGACGGCGCCAGCGAACAGGGCTATCCCGGCAATTCCGGCCAGTACAATTCGGTGGTGAAGAACAGCCTTCCCACCTTCAACTATCGCGCCATTGACCGCAATATGGCGGCCACGCTCGACCTTTCCGGCGAGTTCGATGGCCGGTGGGATTGGGATCTCTTCTACACCCACGATGAATCGCGCGAAAAAGAAGACGCGCCCGTCAACCAGAATTTCCAGGACACCTATGCCGCCGAGGACGCGGTCTTGGTGAATGGCAAGCCGGTCTGTTACGTATCAACCACCCAATATGCTTCGCTTTATCCCAATTGCGACCCGATCAATCCCTTCGGCCCCAATTCGCTGACCGCGACCCAATACGCGTCTTTCACCCATCAGACCCAATACGCCATGACCTTCACCATGGACGATCTGGGCGGAAGCGTCTCCGGCAATGTCTTCGATCTGCCGGCCGGCGCCGTGAAAGCGGCGCTTTCGGCGGAAGGCCGTTGGCTTGGCTATGAGGTGGTCAGCAATGCCGATCCGGCCTTTGTGGATTGTACGGGCTTGCGCCTCTGCAACACCAACACCCCTCTCTGGTACCAGACCACGCTGGCCAGCATCACCCCCAAGAGCGAGAATGTGTACGAGGTGGCCGGCGAAGTGAACATCCCGGTCTTGAAGGATGCGCCCCTGGCCCAGGATCTTTCGATCGACCTGGCCGGCCGCTTCACCGACTACAGCATCTCCGGTTCGGTGGAGACCTGGAAGGTGGGCTTCGATTATCACGTGATCGACGACCTGAAGTTCCGTGGCACTATGTCGGTTGATATCCGGGCGCCCACGCTGAACGACCTCTATCAGCCCTTTGCCAACGGCAACAGCTCGTTGAACGACAAGCTGACCGGCAAGAGCGCCGACTTGACCGCCTACAGCGGCGGCAATCCCAACCTGGTTCCGGAAGTTGGTCACACCTACACCATCGGCGCGGTGCTGACCCCGACCTTCCTCCCCAACTTCACGGCCTCGATCGACTATTACCGCATCAATCTCTATGGGGCGATCACGTCGCTGACCTATACCAATGTCGCCATTCAGGCGATCTGCATCTCGTCGGGCGGCACCTCACAATATTGCGGCTTGGCGACCCGTCCCTTCCCGATCACCAACACCACCACGGCGAACTTCCCCAGCTTCATCACCAACAAGAGCCTCAACAGCGCCACCCAGAAGACCGAAGGTGTGGACTTCGAGATGGATTACAGTTTCGATCTCGACGACGCCATCGGGCTGCCGGGCATCGTTTCGCTGCGGAACATTTATGCTTACCAGCCTTACATCAGCAATATCTCCTTCCCCGGTGCGGCGCCGATCTGGACCGCGATGCCCAAGAGCCGCGATACCGCCTTTATCAACTGGTCGCTGGGCAATTGGAGCATCGCCGTGCAAGACCGCTGGCTGGGTGGCTATGACCAGAACACCACGCCGGGCCAGTTCTTCAAGACCGAAAAGGATCGCCATATCCCCAACTACGACCAGGTCGATCTGACCATCGACAAGAGGTTCGAGTTGGATAATGGCGTGGTCGATGGTTACCTGACAATCCAGGATGTCACCAACGCGCTCTATCCGATCGCGCCAAGCCTGACTCAGGCCGCCAATCCCGGTGCCTATCCGGCGCCGGGCTGGGGTTATTCCCTTGGCCGCTTCTTCACCATCGGCGTGCGTGGAAATTTGTAAGGACGTTCCCCAACTGGAGCCGCAGGCGTAAGCCTGCGGCCACTTTTTCTTTCATGCGCTATTCGATTATCATGGCTTCAGAAACGCATGGAACTCTGAAGGCCATGGGATGAAACGCGTTCTTGTGTCTCTGGTGTTCGGGAGTGCCTGCATCATTCCGGTTATGGCTCAGGACACGGCGCTCTACACAGCGGATCAGGCTGCACAGGGCGCGGCGCTTTACGCCAGCCAATGCGCCGCCTGTCACGGCGCCCAGCTTGAGGGAATCGCTGGCCCGGCCTTGACCGGACAGGCCTTTCACCAGATGGCGGCGGCGCAAAATCTCACGGCGAAATCCCTGCTCGACGTGATCTCCACCACCATGCCGATGACGGCGCCGGGCAAGCTGACCGCGGATCAATATGCCGCCCTGGCCGCGTTCATTCTGCAGCGGTCCGGTTATCCCGCCGGCAGCAAGCCGCTTTCCAAGGACAATCCCGATCTGGCCGGTCTCAACCTTGGCGCCGATTCCACCATGGCCGCCGGTTCGCCGGGCGGTCCCCAGGCCGTGGCGGCGCGGCTGGCCTCCCAGGGGGTTTATACCGCCCAGCAAATGGCGGACGGAAAAGACGCCTATAACAACAATTGCATCCAGTGCCATGGCGGCGAATTGGAGGGTGTTGAAGACGCGCCGCCGCTCTCCGGCAAACCCTTCATCAGCAAATGGGGCGGCCTTCCGGTGGGTGCGGTTCACGCTTATATCGACAAGAACATGCCGCCAGGGAATGGCGGCGCGCTTGGCCCCAATCAGGAGGCGGCGGTCGTGGCCTATATCCTGTCCAAGAATAGATTCCCCGCGGGTGCCACGCCTTTGCCTGCCGATCCCGCGGGCTTGAACGGCATAGTTTTGAAATAGCTCGCCCGAAAGGGGCTTAGACGAAGGGTAATGGGAGAAAGCACATGAAACGGATCGCCAATCTTGTCCTTGTCTCAGGCGCCGCCTTGCTCGCGGCTGCGGCGGCTTATGCGCAGACCGCAGCGCCGGCGCAACCGGCTCCCGCCGCGCCCAATCCCTACAATCTGGCGGTTCCGGGTGTGACCGCTCCTGCTGCTGCTGCGGCTCCGCCGCTGGCCAACAACGCCGCTGCCGCCGCGCTGTTCAAAGACGTCAAGACCGCGGGCGACCCGGCGCCTGTTGCAGGCGTCATTTCCGGCAACACCAACACCATGCATGCGCTCGAGAATTATGTGCCGGTGACGGACGCGATGCTGCGCAACCCCGATCCGAATGACTGGATCATGATGCGCGGCAATTACCAGGGGTGGGGCTTTTCCAAGCTCAACCAGGTCAACAAGGGCAACGTCAAAAACCTGCAAATGGTGTGGTCGCGCCTGATGGAGCCGGGCATCAATGAAGCGACGCCCATCGTCTACAAGGGCATCATGTTCCTGGGCAATCCCAATGACGTGATCCAGGCGATCGACGCGGCGAGCGGCGAAATCCTCTGGCAATACCGCCGCCGCCTGCCGTCCTTGGAAGACATGCACAACAACAATTGGGGCCAGCGCAAACGCAGCATCTTCCTGTATAACGACAAGGTCTACACCACCACCCGCGACAACTTCCTGGTCGCGCTGGACGCCAGGACCGGAAAGGAGTTGTGGGAAGTCAACCGCGGCGGCGACTATTATGCCACCAACACCACCGGTCCGATCGTGGTCAATGGCGTGGTGCTGGCCGGCGCCAACTGCCAGGAAGCGCCTTTCGGCTGCTATGTGGACGCGCATGACGCCGAGACCGGCAAGCTTATATGGCGCAACGAAGTCATCCCCCATCCCGGCGAACCCGGCGATGAAACCTGGGCGAAGAAGCCGTTCAACGAGCGCTGGGAAACCGGCGTCTGGGGCCCGATCACCTACGATCCCGACGTCAATATCGCCTATTACGGGTCCAGCGGCGTCGGCCCGGCTTCCGAGGCCCAGCGCAACATGATCGGCGCCACCATGGCGGGCACCGACACCCGTTTCGCCATCGATCCGGCCACCGGCAAGATCATCTGGAAGCATCAGGTCCTGCCCG
Organism: uncultured Rhizobium sp.; assembly: GCA_964511505.1. GTDB lineage: Bacteria > Pseudomonadota > Alphaproteobacteria > Micropepsales > Micropepsaceae > Rhizomicrobium. The sequence continues at coordinate 22,535 of CAZEFQ010000113.1, read as the reverse complement.
AGGATAACTGGGACCAGGAATGCACCTTCGAGATGATGCCGATCACCACCCCGGTTCATCCCGATCCCAAGGCCGAGGGCATGTTCTCGGTCGGCAAGGGCGTGGAATCCGCCAGCCGCAAGACCCTGACGGGCGTGCCGTGCAAGACCAGCATCATGTGGAGCTTTGATGCGCTGAAAGGCGACTATCTCTGGTCCAAATCCACCGTCGTGCAAAATCTGGTCAACAAGATCGACCAGAAGGGCGCCGTCACCGTCAATCAGGACGTGCTGTTGCGCGACGTGAACAAGACCTATCACATCTGCCCGACCTATGACGGCGGCCGCGACTGGACATTCTCCGCCTACAGCCCCGAAACCAATGTGATGTATGTCAATCTGCAGAATCTCTGCAAATCATCCTTCGTCCGCACGGACAATGTTCCGAGCCTGCCGCGCAACCAGTACAACACCGGCGGTACGGATGTTATCGCGGACGGGAAGACCAAGGTCGGCCGTATCGACGCCATCAATGTGGAAACCGGCCGGACGGTCTGGAGCTGGGAAACGCCGGCTTCGACTTATTCGCCGGTCCTGGCGACCGCGGGCGGCGTCATCTTCGACGGCGGCATGGACCGCTATTTCCGCTCCTTGGACCAGGCCGACGGCAAGGTGCTTTGGCAGGCGCGTCTGGGCTCGCAGGTGTTCGGTGCGCCGGTCACCTTCAGCATCAACGGACGCCAGTACATCGCGGTCTGTGCAGGCGGCGGATATAACGGGGGACCGGCGCGCTTGATGCCGGACATCGACCAGCCGCCCGGCGCCAACATGGTCTATGTCTTCGCGCTTCCTCAATAGGTCCACGCCGAAATTGGCTCGAGAGAACGGCGTCTTTCCGTAGCCGGAAAGACGCCGGCTCGCGGCTTTGCCGGCCGCGCCCGGATCGTTACAATGCCGGAAAAGGAAACCGGATGCCGGCGCGCTTTACGATATCCCTGTTCGCACTGGCCCTGCTTTCAGGCTGCGGCAAGCCAAAGCCGGAGGATGAGCAGGTCTTTGGGCTTCATATGGGAGACGCGGCGGCCTCTCTCTCCGCTGTTCACCCGCTGGAAGAGCCTCCGCTCTTCAATTATGCCTTCGTCCCGAAGGAGGCGAACCCGCCCTTCAACGATTATGCCGTCCTGGCGGGGCCCGGCGCCGGCGTCTGCGCGGTCCGCGCCCGCGCCACGGAAACCGTCCCTGATGTGCAGGCCCTGGTGGAACGCTTGCGCGGAAAATATGGCGCCGGGAGCTCCAATGCTGGCCTTCACAGCTATTACTGGTTTCCCAGTGCGGACTCGCCGCCCCGCTCGGCCACGATCCAAACCATTGCCTTGACCGATCTCGGCGACATGGTGAGCCTCACCTACACCTTCACCAACATGCCGGCCTGCCGCAAGGAACTCGGCCTGGACGATCCGCCGCCGCAAGCCCCACCTTCGGAATGAAGTTTGTTCTTTCCCCGACATGGGGTAGCGTGTCCGCGAAGGCATGGCGCGCAAGAACAAAACGGCACGGAAAAAAGTCCCATCACGCGCAAAAGGCCGCTCCAAGCGTGATATCCTCCTGGTAGCAACGCGCAAAGGCGCCTGGCTTTTTCATGGCGATGCCGCACGCCGCAACTGGAAAGCCGACGGCCCGCATTTTCTGGGCCATGTCATTCACCACCTGGTGCTCGATCCGCGCGACGGCAAAACGCTGCTGGCGGCCGCCAGCACCGGCCATCTCGGACCCACCATCTTCCGCTCCACCGATTTCGGCCGCACCTGGAGCGAGGCAAAACGTCCTCCCGCATTCGCAAAGGCGGCGGACAGCCTCTCGGCGCAAACGGCCCGCACCGTCAAACACACTTTCTGGCTCACGCCTGCGCACGCGAACGAATCCGGTGTCTGGTATGCCGGCACATCGCCTCAAGGTCTTTTCCGCAGCGAGGATGGCGGGATCACCTGGGACGCTTTTTCCGGTATCAACGAAGACCCGCAATATCGCGCCTGGATGGGCACCGAACAGGATGGCACGCCGGACGGGCCCAAGCTCCATTCCATCATCGTCGATCCGCGCGATCCCGCCCATCTTTATTTCGCCATGTCCGGCGGCGGCGTCCACGAAACCCGCGACAAGGGAAAGAACTGGGCCCCCCTGGTGGATGGCATGGATGTGGTTGACGGTTTCGACGCCAAGAACATCGCCTTCCACGACCCGCACTGCGTCCGGCTCTGTCCCAGCAACCCCGACCGGCTCTATCAGCAGAATCATTGCGGCATTTACCGCCTCGACCGCCCGTCGAACACCTGGCGGCGCATCGGCAAGGCGATGCCTTCATCGGTCGGCGATGTCGGCTTCACCATGATCGTCCATCCCCGCGACGACAAGGTCGCCTGGGTGTTGCCGATGGACGGTCAAACCGTCTGGCCGCGCACCAGCATTGACGGAAAGCCCGCGGTCTACGGCACCCGCAACGCGGGAAAGTCCTGGCAGCGCCTCGACCGGGGCTTTCCCAAGGCGCAGGCCTGGTGGACGGTGAAACGCCAGGCCATGGCGGCCGATGGCGGTGCGCCGGTCGGGCTCTATTTCGGAACCACCAGCGGCGAGCTTTGGATGAGCCGCGATGAAGGCAGGAACTGGACGGCCATCGCCAGGCACCTTCCCGAAATCTACGCGGTCGAGACCGCCTGCGCCGGATAATGACTGAAACGGCCTCGAATGATTCCGGGCTGGTGACGATCCTGATCGCCAGTCCGCTCAGGCCCTATACCGGAAAAAGCGAAGTCCAGGCGCGCGGCGCCACCCTCGCCGAACTGCTTGCCGACTTGGACCGGCGTTATCCTGGCATCCGCTTCCGGATGGTCGACGAGCAGGACAAGATCCGCCGGCATATCCGCCTTTTCGTGGACGGCGAGCAGGTGTTCGATCTCAGCCGCCCCCTCCGCCCCGCCGATGAGGTGTGCATCGTGCAGGCTTTGAGCGGCGGATAGGTCATTTTCGCGCTTCGATAAACCGCGAAAATGATCTATTTTCTCCGATTGTCGCGGTTCCTGACGGAAAACCGCTTCAGACTTTTCCTGGAACCGCTTCAGCCGATGAAAATCAAGACCAGGCGGTTTCGCGTGCCGGAAGGCGACACGGTGGATTTGCGGGAGTGGCCCACCAAGGTCCCGCGCTTTTATCGCACCAAAAAACATTATGAGGAGATGCTGCAGAAGCATGTCGAGCGGCTCAGCTCGCATCAGCAGCTTTTATATGCCTCGAACCAATACGCCATCCTGCTGATTTTCCAGGCGATGGATGCCGCCGGCAAGGATGGCGTGATCCGCCATGTGATGTCGGGGGTCAATCCCCAGGGCTGCCAGGTCTTCAGCTTCAAACACCCCAGCGCCGAGGAGCTGGAACATGATTTTCTTTGGCGCAGTACGCGCAACCTGCCGGAGCGCGGGCATATCGGAATCTTCAACCGCTCCTATTATGAAGAAGTGCTCATCGTCCGCGTTCATCCGGAAATTCTTGCCGCCGAAAGGATTCCGGACGGGAAGGGCGGGGAAAAGAACATCTGGAAAAAGCGCTACCAATCCATGGTCAATCTGGAGCGCCATCTTCACCGCAACGGCACCCGTATCGTCAAATTTTTTCTCCATCTCTCCGAGACCGAGCAGAGAAAGCGGCTCCTGGCCAGGATCGACGATCCGGAGAAGAACTGGAAGATAAACGCGGCCGACGTGGAAGAACGGAAATTCTGGAAGGAATATATGAAGGCTTATGCCGCATGTCTTTCCGCGACCAGCACGGAACAATCGCCCTGGTATGTCGTGCCGGCCGACGACAAGGAAAATGCGCGCCTTATCGTCTCCCAGGTCATTCTCGACACCATCGAGGACATGAAGCTGCGCTATCCGGAGACCGGCGAGGAACGCAGGGCGGAGTTGCGCCGGATCAGGGAGCGGCTGAAGGATTGAACCGCCTCCGCGGGGAGATCAGAAGTCCGCGACGGGCGCCGGCGCCGCCATCATCGAGGCGAACCGGCCGCGCAAGGCATCGCGGGCGCCCGCCGTCATCGCGGCATTGGCCCAGAGCCTGCTGAGGCGGACTTCTTCGTCCGCGTCCGCGTGGAGGCGTTCGGTTTCATAGAGCCATGTCTCGACGCGGTCTTGGGGAAAAGGAAGGCTGTCCTGCCGGACCCATCCTTTGGGGGTTAGGTGGAAATAACGCTTGTCATGCTGCATGGATTTCGTCTCTCTCCCGGCGGGACCTTCGATTCGCCGGGACGATTCCTATTGAACAGGGAGAGGCGTAAATATCCGGTTTTTATTCCTAAGGATTTCTACCTATGGCGCGCATCGGCCGGCCGAAGAAAAACTCAGGAAATAACATTGCGCGACGGATCCCGAATTGCTTTGCCTCCCGGCGCCCGGACAAGCCGTCGGCTCTCCAGCAATTGCCATAGCAACAATACCGGAACCGCAACCACCAGGTCGCGGCCGCGCCGGATCAGCGAGATCGCCAGGCCGATCTCGGGCGTGAATCCGAACACCGGCGCCAGGGCCGCATAACCTGCTTCCTGTATCCCGGCCGCGGCGGGAATGAAAACCGTGGCGCTGCGCAGTCCTTCAACCAGGGCCTGGATGGCGATGGCCGCCCAAAACCCCGCTCCCAATCCCATCGCCTTCATGATCACCCACAGCCACAATCCGCTTCCGATCCAGCCGGCGAATTGCAGCAGGATGGACTGTGCCACCCGGCCATGGCGGCGATAGATCGCATGGATCGCGTCATGGAAGGCGCCTTTTGCGACTCCGGGCATGGCCTGCCCAAGCGGCGCGGTGGAAAGAAGCTTCGCTCCCCAGCGATCCAGCAACCGGTCCACCCAGCGGCCGCCCGCCAGCTGGAGAAGGGCAAAACCGATGCTGCCCAGGGAGAGGAAGAGAGCGCCTCCCAGCATGGCGCCGGTATAGGGCGAAAGCACGGCGTCGCGGGCGATGAGCGACAGGCTGGCCAGCACGCCCACCAGCACATACAAACCTTGCGCGAAAGTCTCGGTGGTGAGGTCGGCGATCACGCAAGCGGACGCTTCCGATGCCGCCATGCCGGCAAGGATCAGCGCCCGCGCCGCGAATGCCACACCGCCCAACTGGGTGATGGGCAGCACGTCGGCGGAGGAATCGCGCAGCTGCCGCGCCGCCACGATGACGGAAAAGGGCAGGGGACGCGGCAGCAGGGGATAGATCCCCGCCGCCAGCACCGTTTCCGCCAAAAGGCCCACCGCCACGATCAGGAAAAAGCCGCTCCAACCGGTCCGGACCAGCGATTGCACCACCACCGAAAGATCGAAATTGAGCAACAGCAGAGCCAGGATGGCGATACCCAGGAGGAAGAGAAACAGCCGCGCAATCATGTCTATCCCGCTCTCCAGGCCCAGCGCCCATTGCCAGGACACGTCATTTTAGGCCATCGTTTTTCAAGATGAAAACGATCTCCTGAAAAGGGCGGCGGCAGGCGGGCAATGTCCAAACCGGTATTCGAATTCGACCAGATCATCGCGCCCATCAGCCGCGAACGCTTTTTGGCGGATTATTGGACCAAGAAATTCCTCCATCTTTCCGGGGCCAAGGGCCGCTTCACCCCCCTGCTTCCCTGGGAAGAACTGAATCACATCCTGGAATGGCATCCGCCGCCCCAGCCCCAGTTGCGCCTGTTTCAGGAAGGGACGATGGTGGATCTGCGCCGTTATATCGACGGCCCGGTCGGCAAGCTCAAGCTCAACGCCGGCGGCCTCATAACCGCGCTGGCGCAGGGCGCCACCATGATCCTGGATACGGTGCATGAAGTGGCGCCCCGGATCGCCGATCTCACCCATTCGATGGAAAAGACGCTTGGTTGCGACTGTGTCGCCAATCTCTACGCCGGCTGGCGCACCCAGAAAGGCTTCGAGGTGCACTGGGACGGCCATGAAGTCTTTGTCCTCCAGCTGTCGGGGCGCAAACGCTGGCAGGTCTATGCCCCCACCCGCCTGCATCCCCTGGATGACGACAGCGAAAAGGCGCCGCAACCCACCGCGCCGCCGATTTGGGAAGGCATCCTCAATGACGGCGATCTTCTCTATCTGCCGCGCGGCTTCTGGCACGTGGCTTATCCCTTGGATGAGCCGTCGCTGCATGTGAGTTGGGGGGCGCAGCCGCCCAGCGCCCAGGATTTCCTCTATTGGTGGATACGCAATTTGCGCCGTCATCCCCAGGGGCGGGTCAGCCTGACCCGGATGACCGATCCAGAGGCGCGCAAGGAATTCGTGGCGGAGATGCTCAAATTCCTGGAGGACTCGGCCAAACGCGATCCGCTTGGCGTTTTTTTGGGCAATCAGGAGGCGGGCCGGCGCATCCCCCCGCGGTTGCGACTGCCTGCGGCGCCGATCGAGCAGCAAAAGCCGATCGGCAGTCTCGCCACCCGCATCCGCCTGGTGCTGCAGGAGTCACTTTATATAGAGCGCGACCCGGCCGAGCCGATGGCGAAATTCTTCGCCGCCGGCACCTATTGGTTCATCCGCCCGGAATTCATCGCCGCCTTTTCGCGCCTGTCGGGCCGGGAAAGCGTGGCCTTCCAGGAGCTCGCCGCCACCATCCCCGACCGCCAGCTGGTCGGCATGCTGGCCTCCGCGCTCGACACCCTGGCCGCCAACGGCATCGTCTTCAAGGAAGAGGGTTAGAGCGACTGGCACCCGAAGGGTGCGCGCATGTCCCGCGGATCATTTGCCGCCCGAACGCCCGGAGCGCAAGCGACGGGCAGTGCCACGCATCCTCGCTGACGCTCGGACGGGCGAGCTTTTCCAGCTCCGTTCGCCAAGCAAGGCTAAGCCCACGCTGCGAGATTAAACGAGCCGCAGAGGTAACAGTCTTGATAATAAGATCTGGACGACTCAGTTGGCCGGAAATGCCTTGGTGAGATAGGCCACGATCTGGTCGAACTCCGCGTCGCTGGCCTGGGCGCCATTGGCCGCCATCTGATCGACCAGTTCTTTCCAGCCCGGCCCGTCCAAACTCTGGTCCGCCACGATATCCGGCGTATGGCACTTGCCGCAAACCCGCATCACCAGTTCGCGTCCCTCGCCGGGCGGTAATTTCGATCCCGTGTCGGCGGCGGGCGGCGGCGGTGTCTGTGCCGCAGCCGTCAGAGGTGAAAGAAGAAGCACGATTGGCAGCAACAAGCCGGCTGCAGGCAGAGAGCGATGCATGAGATATCCTGAAACGTCCTTGTGTTATTTTTTGGGCAAGGCGAAGACAACAAGTTCGTCGCCGCTCACCTCGGTGGTGACGGTGCCGATGCCGCCGCCGGTCGCCACCGCGGCGATATATTGGCGGCCGTCCGAGCCCTTGTAGGTGATGGGCGTATCCTCGATCGAGGAATTGAGCTTCACGTCCCACAGCTTTTCGCCGGTCGCGGTCTTGTAGGCGCGGAAGCGATTATCGTCCGTGGCACCGATGAAGGTCAGTCCGCTGGCGGTGGTGAAAGCGCCGCTGCCGCCGGGCCGCCCGGTATTCTGGTATTGCGGCGCCAGCTGCTCGGAAACCCCGATGCTCTTGTCCCAGACCGTGTCGCCGGTATCCATGTTGATGGCGACCAGTTGGCCCCAGGGCGTGGGCCCGCAGAGCAGGTGATGCTCGATATCGCCGAAGCGGCGCAAGCCCGCCAGCGGACCATTGTTGGCCCAGCTGCCGTCCGGCCGCTGCATCAGGCGCATGGGCTGGAACACATTGCTGACATTGGTGACGAAGAGATTGAGCTTGGGGTCATAGGTGCCGCCCCAGAAATTCACCCCGCCCGCCGGTCCGGGCGGCGAGATGCTGTATTGCTCCTTGGCGATGGGCATGAAAGGCCCGCCCAGCTTCATATGATTGTCGTCTACCATATGCTCGCAATAGGACTGCAGCGTCGGATCGCCCTTGTAGAGATTGTCGCGCGAAATCGTGTGCTGGCCGATAGGGGCGGGCTTGGTGGGGAAGGGCTGGGTGGGCGACATTTTTTCGCCGGGCACGTCCGAAGGCGGCACCGGCCGTTCCTCGACCGGAAAGATCGGCTTGCCGCTGACGCGGTCCAGCGTGAACAAAAGCGCCGCCTTGTCCATGGCGATCACCGCCGGAACTGTTCTACCGCCATGCTTGATATCGACCAGGAGCGGCGCCTCGGGCGCGTCATAGTCCCAGGCGTCGTGATGCACCAGTTGGAAGTGCCAGAGATATTTGCCGGTGTTGGCGTCCACCGCCACCACCGATGAGCCGAACAGGCCGTTGCCGGGCCGGTCGATGCCGACACGGTCATTGTTGGGCGCGCCCAGCGGCATGTAGAGAATCCCGCGCCGCTCATCCACCGACATATAGCCCCAGACATTGACGCCGGAGCGGCCGATCATGGATTCCGGATTATCCCAGCTGTCATAGCCGACTTCGCCCTGGTGAGGCACCGTATGGAAGGTCCAGACCAGCTTGCCGGTCCTGGCATCCCAGGCTCGCGTGTCGCCGGAAGGTCCGGTACCGCCATTGGAACCGCCGGGGCCTTCGCCGGTGCCGGCGCCGGTGATGATCAGGTTCCTATAGATCGCCGGGGCGGAGAGAATGCTGTAGGGAACTTTGAAGCCGTTCATCACTTCGGGGGTTTTCACATCCACCTGGCCGTTATTGCCGAACCAGCTGTTGGGTGTGCCGTCTGAGGCTTTCAGCGAGAAGAGGATGCCGTCGCCCGAGCCGAAAATGATTGAAGCCGGCAGCTTGCCGTCGCCGGGCCAATAAGCGATGCCGCGCTTTGCCGGCGTGTCGTCGCCCGGCAGCTTGTAGCGCCACTTCACTGCGCCGGTGGTGGCGTTGAGCGCGACGATCTCGCCATAGGGCGAGCCCAGATACATGGTGTTGGCGATGACGATGGGAATGGATTCGTCATATTGCAGGCGTCCGGTGAAACCGGCGGGCTTCAGGTGAAAGACCCAGGCCTGTTGCAACTGGTTGACATTTTGCTCCGTGATCTGGGTCAGCGGCGAATAGCGCACGGACGTGTTGTCGTAATTGACCGAGCGCCAGTCATCCCCCGGCGCGCCCCAAGCGGCGCCGGCCATGACTGCCATCGCGCCGATGGACGCCGACAGGCCAAGGCCAAACTTGATTTTCCCCAATTTTGCCTCCCTCGCTGCCGCTCGTCGCGGTGCCTTGCGATCCAAGAATGAGGATAAAGCGTTGGTTGTCAAACCGTCAGCCTGGATGAGGAGAGACCGGGTTTCACCTGCTCTTGTGTGCGGCGCAACATGAACTGCGGTGCCCTAAGGTTTTTTCTTAGAGATAAATTTGCCACCCTGCGGGACGAAGTGAAACCGCTTCATCCCCGAACATTCCATCACCGCGGCATTGATGCCTATGATCGAAGAGGCTGGGAGCGCCAGTAAGCATAGATGCGCAATCAAGCGCGGATTTCCGAGGGGGTGTCGTCTAGAGGTTATGTGCGGCGGGCCGGCGTAAAGCGGTCATGCTGCGCGCGCGCCCCGCGGGAATTGAAAACAAACCACATCGCAAACAGAGGACGCCTCATGAACAAGATTCTTAGCCGGTTGATGGTCAGTGGTTCGGCAATCGCGCTCGCCGCTTCATCGGCGAATGTCGCGTATGCGCAGGGCGACAGCGAAAACATCGAAACCGTCACCGTCTCCGCCTCGCGCATTTCCATCGCCGGCTACACCGCGCCCACGCCGGTGACCGTGGTCGGCGCCGCCGAGCTCGAAGCAAATGCCAAGAACGATCTGGGCGACGCCATCCGCCAGCTTCCCGCGGTGCAGGGCGCCTCGCCGCAGCAGGGCTCGTCTTCGGTGACCATCTCCGGCGCCACAGCCGGCCAGTCCAATGTCTCGCTGCACAATCTGGGCAATCTGCGCACCCTGGTGCTGATCGACGGCCAGCGCGTCGTATTTTCGAATGTGAGCGGCGGCGTCGACATCAACACCATTCCCGCCACCCTGGTTCAGCGGGTGGATGTGGTGACCGGCGGCGTCTCCGCCGCCTGGGGTTCGGACGCGGTTGCCGGCGTGATCAACCTGATCATCAACAAGAATTTCACCGGCTTCAAAGGCAATCTGGAATACAGCGACAACAGCGCCGACATTTACCGCAGCATCAAGAGCGAAGCCTCCTATGGCGCCGACATTTTCGGCGGCCGCGGTCATTTCATCGTCAGCGGCATGTACCAATATTCGCCGGACACGGTCTACACCTACACCAACCCCTGGTATCACAAGACCCAGATCGTCAATAATCCCGCCTACAACAAGACCACCAATCCCAACGTTCCCCAGCAGATCCGGGTCAGCAATATCGGCCAATCCACGGCCACCCCGGGCGGCCTGATCGTCTCCAACCCCAAGGGCACCGCCGCCAACAGCGCCAATATCCTGCGCGGCATCGATTTCGTCGGCCCCAATGCCGTGCCGACCCCTGTCAATATCGGCAATGTGATCGGTCCCGCGGCCTGGGGCGGCGATCTGGGCTTCTATGACAGCCAGACGCCCATCACCATAACGGCGTCTCCCAACACCCAGACCACCTTGTTCGCTTTTGGCGCTTACAATTTGACCGACAGCATCAGGGCGTCTGTCCAGATCAATTTCGGCAAGGACTATATCCAGAACACCGGCACCACGGCGGAGAAGCTGGGCAACCTGGTGATCACCTCGGACAATCCGTTCATCCCGGCCACCGTCAAGGCGACGATGACCGCCAACGGCATCACCAGCTTCTCGATGGGCACGACGAACATGAACAACGTCAATGTTCATAATTTTACGCCCGCCGATGCCGCTCTTTCTGTGGGTATCCCGGTCAACCGCGAATGGCGTCAGATGACGCGTGCCGTCTTCTCGCTCGACGGCACCATCGGCAATGACTGGGGCTGGAACGCTTATTACCAGTATGGCATCAACAAGACGGCGCTGCGCGTCATTGCCAATTCGCTGATCGGCAGTCCCGGCCTTGATACCAACGGCAAGGCGATTCCGGGCCGCTTTGACCTCGCGGCCGATGCCGTAACCGTCACCGCCGCCAATGTCGGCACCACCGGGCTGGCGCTTGGCTCCATCGCCTGCCGCTCTGTCACCGCCGATCCTTCCATCACGCCCGCGGTCCGCGCTGCCGGCGTGGGTTGCAAGCCCATTGATGTCTTCGGCACCGGCGTGGCGGACCTTCATTCCATCGCCTGGATCAACTCCTATGACAGCATCGACCAGGAAGATGTTACCGTCGCCGAGAGTGTGTTTGCCGCCTCGGTCCAGGGCACTTTGCCCTGGCAATTGCCGGCCGGCGCCATCGCCGTGGCCACCGGCGCGGAATGGCGTCATGAACAGGGTCACATCCTGGCCGATCCCCGCGGCGCCAGCGCCCAATGGGGCTCCGGTAACTTTGCCAACATGGCGGGCGGTTACACCGTCGCCGAAGGCTTTGGCGAAGTCGACATGCCCCTGCTCAAGGATCAGATCGTCAACGATCTGAGCTTCAATGCCGCGGGCCGCATCACCTCCTATTCCACCAGCGGCATGGTCGAGACCTGGAAGCTGGGCTTCACCAGCCAGGTTACCGACGACATCAAGCTGCGCACCGTCTGGTCCACCGACATCCGCGCTCCCAATATCGCCGAGCTGTTCACCGCGCATCAGATCAACACCGGCGCCGCCATTGACCTCCACAGCCCGTCCTGCACCAGTACCACGCTCAACCAGTTCGGCTTCGTCAACTCCGTTGCCGGCTGCTCGAGCCCCTTCGTGGCCACCGACCGGTCGGGCAATCCCAACCTGGTGCCGGAAGTGGGTCGAACTATCACCGCCGGGGTGGTGCTGACCCCGAGCTTCCTGGACAATTTCCAGGTCGCGGTGGACTATTACGAGACCAGCATTTCCGGTTCGATCGTAACTCTGGTGGGCAATCCCACCAACTGCGCTGCGGCTCTGGCGGTCCAGTATTGTTCGCTGCTGATATTCGGCGGCGCGAACTATTCGAACGGCAAACCCGCGCTGACGGTGCAATCCGGTCTTCCGGTCAATGCGGCCAGCGAACGTGCCTCGGGCTTCGACATGCAAATGGACTATGGATTTGACTTCTTCAGCGGCCACATGCAGCTGTCGTACAAGGGCACCTATGTTGATGAGCACACCATCATCAATGTCGGTGTCACCTGCGACCAGATCGGCCAGGTCGGCCTTGCCAGTTGCGGCGGCGACACTTTGCCCAAATTCAAGGGCACCTTGGGAGCGACCTATACCGAAGGTCCGCTCTCCCTTACCCTGCAAAGCCGGTTCCAGGGCTCGTTCGTCCTCAACCACGACTGGACCAGCGGCGTGCAGATCGACAAGAACGAGATCGACCCCAACGCCTATCTGGATATCCGCGCTTCCTACAAATGGAACGACAATGTCCAGTTCTACACCGCCATCGACAATGCCTTGGATATTCCCCCCATCCTGGTGCCGCCCTTGGCCTCGACGGGCTCGTCCTTCCAGTCGATCGGGTTCACCGGCGATATGCTGGGCCGGGTGATGCGCATCGGCGTCCGTATAACCGCGCAGTGACGGTCTGATTCGTCCGGGCCCGGCGTTGCGCGCCGGGCCCTTCTTCTTTTCCGGAGGTCGCGATGTCATATCCAACCAGAAGAATGCTCCGCCACGCCGCCGCCGCCGCTCTCGCCACGGCCGGCATGTTGGCCCTGGGCATCCAGGGCCTCAACGCCGAAGGCTCACCGAGCCCGCAGGCGAATGGCTGCGGCGCCCCGCCCGCCACGCCGCCTACCGGGCAAGGCGCGACACCGATTTTCCCGCCTGGCCAATATCCGGTGAAACTGCCCTCGGTCTCTCTTCTGGGCGCGCCCAACGATCTCCCCAATCCTTACGGCACCGGCGCCGATTGGGGCACGCTGCCGGCCGGCCGGGTCTGGGGCTCCACCGCCAGCGTCACCACCGGGCCTGACGGCACCATCTGGGTGGTGGACCGTTGCGGTCATTCCGGCGCGGGCGGCGAAACCTGCTCCGGCGGCAGCGCCAATATCAATCCCATCTTCCAGTTTGACACCTCGGGCAAGCTGCTCAAATCCTTCGGCGCCGGCCTCTTCGTCAGTCCGCACAAGCTGGCCGTGGACAAAGACGGCAATGTCTGGGTGGCAGACAATGGCGGCAACCAGGTCTTCAAGCTCGATCCGAACGGCAAGGTGCTGATGACGCTGGGCAAGAAAGGCGTCGCCGGCTCCGGCAATGACGAATTCGACCAGCCCACCGATGTCGCTTTCGGCGCCAATGGCACATTTTTCGTCGCCGATGGTCATGACGGCGGCGGCATGGCCACCGGCAATGCCCGCGTCATGAAATTCGACAAGGACGGCAAGTTCCTGATGAGCTGGGGCAAGAAGGGCATGGGCCCGGGCGAATTCGACATGCCGCATGCGCTCGCCATGGACAGCAAGGGTCTGCTTTACGTCGCCGACCGCCAGAACAACCGCATCTCCGTCTTCGACCAGAACGGCAAACTCATCAAGCAGCTGTATCAGTTCGGCCGGCCCAGCGGCATTCATATCGACAAGAACGATATGCTCTATTCCGCCGATTCCGAATCGCGCGACGGCCGCACCAATATCGGCCGTGGCGGCATGGCCTCCAGCGGCTATGGCTTCAACCTTGGGGCGGCGCGCGGTATCCGCATCGGCAGCATCAAGGACGGCAAGGTCCGCTATCTGATTCCCGACAATTGCCCCTATCCTTACAACCAGGCGTCCGAGCTTGCCGAAGGCGTCACCACCGACGCGCAGGGCAATGTCTATGGCGCCGATTTCCGGGGCGATGTGCGGAAGTTCACCAAGCAATGACCTCGTTTTAAAGGCGCCGCTTCCGCGATATATTCCACCCATGCCGGGGAAACACCGGCCTCAAAGTGGTGGAGGAAGATGATGCGTCCGCTGTACAAGCTTCTGGGCTCCGCGGGCCTTTGTCTGTTTATCGCGGCGCTGCCGGCCGCCGCGCAGCAGCCGGACATCAACCTGCATGGCGTGATCGACATCCACGCCCATCAATCGCCCGATAGCGGGCCGCGCGAAATAGAAGCCGACGATCTCGCCCGTCTCGCCAAGCGCATGGGCGAGCGCGGCCTGGTGATGAAAAACCATTACGAATCCACCTCCTCGCTTGTCTATATCCTGCGCAAGGAGGTGCCGGGCATCGAACTTTACGGCGGCGTCACCCAGGACCTCGCGGTCGGCGGCATCAATCTCGCGGCGGTGAAGCAGATGGCCTCCGTCACCGGCAATTACGGCAAGGTGGTCTGGCTTCCCACTTTCGATTCCGAGATCTCGGTCCGCCATGCCGACGGCAAAGGCAAGGGGCTCTATGTCCCGATCCAGAAAGAGGGCAAGCTGCTCGGGAGCGTGCTCGAGCTGTTCGACTATATCGCCCAGCACAATCTGCTTCTGGAAACCGGCCACATCTCCGCGCACGAGGTGCTGATGGTGATCCCGGAAGCCAAAAAGCACGGCGTGCAGCATATCGTCGTGACGCACGCGATGAGCGGGCCCATCAACATGACCATCCCTGAGATGCAGGAAGCCGCGCGCGACGGCGCCATGATCGAATTCGTCTATGGCGCCACGCTGGGTCCTGATGCCAAGCTCTCCGTCGCCAAATATGCCGAAGCGGTCAAGGCCATCGGCGCCAGGAATTGCATCCTCAGCACCGACCTCGGCGGCATGACGCACCCCTATAAGCGGCCGTCACCGCCACAAGGCATGCTCGATTTCATGAATGCGATGCATGCCCAAGGCATTTCCGTCGCCGATATCAACCTGATGACCAAAACCAACCCGGCGCTGGCGCTGGGATTGAAGCCGGAGGGCTAAACGATGAAACCATATTTGATGGCGGCCCTGATGGCGGGGAGCGCCTTTACGACTGCCGCTGTGGCACAGCAGACCTTGAAGCCGCAACCACCCGCCAAGGTGGAGGGCAAATCCATCGAAACCCGCGAGCTGGAAAAGAAGGACGACGCGCCCCTCTTCGAAAACCAGACCCGCGCCCCCTATCATGCCTCCGCGCCCTTCAAGGTCACTACCCTTCTCGACAATCTCCATGTCGTGTGGAGCATCGCCTTCCTTCCCGATGGCCGCATGCTGGTGAATGAGCGGCTGCCCGGCGCCATGCGCATACTGGACAAGCAGGGCAAGCTGTCGCCGCCGCTTCCGGGCATCATGAGCGTAGCGTCTTACAAAGATATCGTCCTGCTCGATGTCGCGGTCGATCCCAAGTTCAACCAGAACCACCGCATCTTTTTCACCTTCTGCGATTATTTCCAGCCCGCGCCGGACGCCAAATTCACCGACAGCAACACTTTTGTCGCCAGCGCCCGCCTCGATGGCGACCAGGTCACCAACGCCAAGGTGATCTTCCGCGCGATTCCCGAGCATCCCACCCCGCGCCTGGGCGGCAAGACCGGCGGCCGCATCGCCATCGGGCCCGACGGCAATCTCTTCGTCACCATCGGCGACCGCGACGACTCCCCCAAACAAACCCAGCCCGACTGGTTCGGCGCCCAGAAGCTCGACACCGATCTCGGCAAGGTGATCCACATCACCCCCGATGGCGCGCCCGTCCCCGGCAATCCCTTTATCGGCCAGGCTGGCGCGCGGCCTGAGATCTGGTCGCTGGGCAGCCGCAGCCCCGAAGGTTTGGCCTTCAATCCCGCCACCGGCTCGCTCTGGGAAACCGAACTCGGCCCGCGCGGCGGCGATGAGGTCAACATCATCAAGAAGGGCGCCAATTACGGCTGGCCCATCATCGTCCACGGCATCGATTATCCCGGCGTGCCGATGGGCGAAGGCATCACCCACAAGGAAGGCATGGAGCAGCCGGTCTATTATTGGGACCCCTCGGCCGATCCCGCCGGCATGGCCTTCTACCAGGGCAATCTCTTCCCGCAATGGAAGGGAAGCCTCTTCATCGCCATGATGAACGGCAAGATGCTCGACCGCCTGACGCTGGACGGCGACAAGATCGTGGGCGAGGAAGGCCTTTTGGCGGACATGGACACCCGCTTCCGCGACGTGAAAGTGGGGCCGGACGGCGCGGTCTATGTGATGACCGACAGCGGCACCGCTTCCATCGGCGCCGACACCCCGCCCACCAGCAAGCTCCTGAAACTCACGCCGCGCTAGAACTCCACACCTGTACCGGTGACGAGCGGAGATGCCCGCTCACGGCTTCGCGTAGAACTGGCACCAGCCCTCAGGCTTGATGGGATCGACGACGATTGCGCATGAGGACGGCGCAACGAAACGCGAGCAGGTGGAGCATTGCTGCCCGTTTTTGGGCGTGTCCTGGTATTTTGACAGCGCCTGCGACAGTTTTTGCTGCTGGGCCCCGGCTTCGCCCGGCGCCAGGCAGTCGAGCGAGACGGCGGTGGCGGCCACCAACGGAGCGCCCTTCAGGAGCGAGCGGCGCGAAATGACATTTTTTATGTCCGGCATCGTGATCCCTCGTTTTTATGATCTGTGGCCTCGACGCCTGGGAGCGATATCGGCCGGTTGAACAAAATCAAGCTGGCGAATTACGCAATGAGTCCAGACAAGCATCAAGAACATCGAATTCGCAAATATCCGCGATGCGCTTGTGGATGGAAATTTTTCGCTGAGGCCCCTCCTGGGACATCACCATAATCGCTGTATGTTGATTTGGGCAGGTTGGCTTGCCGCAGGCAAATTCGCTGACAGACACAATGAATTCGTCATTGAGGCCCAGGGCCTGGCGGGTCCAGAACTTGATTGCCGCGGCCATCTCAGGAAGGGAGACATTCTCGGGATCGACGACGGAGTTCATGCGGCTTTTCTCCATTTGCTTCGACCGCTTCTCGGAAGAAGTCCGGCAGCAAAGGGTTTTATTTATAAGCCCAACCGGCGGCCTTGCAAAGGCCGCCGGTATCGCTGCGCCGGCGTTCGGATCGCCGGCATTGGGATCAAACCTCAGACGATCCGGGGATCGTCCAGCTTCACCTTGATCGCGCCGCGCCTCCCGGTTCCCGGCTCTGCCTGGATGGCAATCCGCTCGTCCTCTGCCACGACGCCCAGGTCCACCTCCCGGTCCGGGAAGACCACGATGATCCTTCGCCCGACCTGCACGAATATCGAATAACCCGTCCGCTCGGCGTTGCCGGCCAGCCCGCGGATTTCCGAATAATAGGGCTCGGCCCGCCAGGCATTGGGAACACCCGGATCGACGTGAATGACGATTTCCTTGCCATCCGGCTTGAAGGCGACGACCAGTTTGCTGCGGGACGGCCGCCAATGCTCGCCCAGCTCGGGCCACAGCAGATATCCGCAGAAAAATGTACGGCATTCATCCGGCCAATCAGGATAGATGGCGCAACCGCGCCCCTTGACGCAGTGTGGACACCATTCGCCGCTCGGGTTGCCGAATGCCGGTATGGTCAACAGCTTGCAGCACAGCGTGCAAGTACCGCAGCGCCTGCCTTCTACGACGGCCGGCGTCATTTCCAGCCACTCTCTGCGCGAACCGATGCGCCTGAAGTCATAGCATCTCTTTCCGCATTTTTCCCGGCCTGACTGTTCCGGGTATTTTATGCCGGTTCAAATCGCCGCAAAGCTCCCATCGGACTGGGAACCCAGCCATTTACCGTCTTCTGTCGTGATGACAGCCCTGGCGCCGGGATGAGCGGCGAGGATTCTTGCCGCATATCCGTGTCCCGCGACATAGATCGACGTCGCCAGTCCGTTGGCGGTCATCGCACTTGGAGCGGTGACGGCTATGGCGGCCATCTTGTTGGCCGACAGCCCGGTGCGTGGATCGAAAATATGATGATAGCGCCCCGTCTCATCAAACGGCGTACCGTAGCCGCCCGATACGGCGAGGCCGGTATCCTCAAGGTCGAGCGTTCGTCCGAAATGAGCCGGATCCTGCGGGTCGCGCAGGCCTATACGCCAAGGCCTGCCGTCAGGATGGCCGCCGATCAGCCTGGTCTCGCCCAGATCGGCGTAGACATGCGCGAATCCCTGCTCGCTCAGCATGCCGGCGATGCGGTCGGCGACAAAACCCTGGGCGATCGAATTCAGCGTGATACCCATCCCCCGACGCCCAAATTCTATCCGGCGCGGGCCAATCTCGATAAGGCGATAATCGACCAGCTTTTCCGCCACACGCCTCGCCGCGGCGTCGATGTCGGCTGACTTCTCGCTGCCGGTCCAAAAATGGGCCGCGTAAAGCTGCCAGAGCGGCTGCACCGAGATGTCGAAGGCGCCGCCACTCAGTTCGCCGAACCGGCGGCCTGCGCTGATCTGATCACGCAATTCCCATGACGGATTGTCGATGGCGCCGTCGCGATTGAGCCGCGAAATCTCGCTATCCTCGCGATAAAGGCTGAAGATGCCGTCGAGGCGGGCGACTTCGGAGCGGACTTGATCGATGGTGCGGCCGGCGACTTTCGCGTCCTCGTGCCAGAGCGCCAGCTCCGACGACGCACCCATGACTTCCAGCTGCCAATCATAAAGCCGGCCCCGCGGCGCAAGTGCGCGGACGGTCCCGGCGAGTGTGGGCACGACAGCGGCGGCCGCGGCGATTTTAAGTAAGCCGCGCCGCGACGGCGTTTTTCGGCCACCGATCGCATGGAACATCCCTGTCGCCGGCAAAGGGTTCAGGCGCATACTAAGCCACCCCCGCCGCACGTTTGCGGATGGCGGCAAGCGGCGGACAACGGCTATCGTCGAAATATTCGACCTGGCAATCGAGGCACTGGAAACATTCGGTCATGTTGATTTTGCCGGTAACGGAAATGGCTTTTACCGGACAGGAATTCTCGCAAAGATGGCACGGACTGCCGCACTGGGGACGCCGTTTCAAGAGCTCGACAAGATGCAACCGGCCGGCGAGCGCCAGCACGCCGCCGAGCGGACACAGAAAGCGGCAATAGGCACGCTCCGTGAAGAGGCCGAGCATGAGGAGGGCGCAGGCGTAAAAGACATAAGGCCAGGCGCGGGTGAAATGCGAGGTGATGGCGGTGTCGAAAGGCTCCAGTTCCGCGACGCGCAGTCCCATATCGATCGAAAGCGCGGCGAGGCCGAGGATGAGCGCCGCCGACACATACTTCCCCAGCCACAAATATTTTTGCACCGCCTCGGGCGGATTCCATTGCGGCAGGCCGATGAAGCGCGAAAACTGACCGAGCAATTCCTGCAAGGCGCCGAAGGGGCATAACCAGCCGCAAAATACGCCGCGGCCCAGAGCCACGAGCGAGATCGCCGTATACAGGACGATCATGACGATCAGCGGCTCGGCGAGATAGAAGCCGAACTCGAAATGACGGAATGGCGCCTCGATATAGTTGATGATGTTCAAGATGGAGAGCTGGCCGCCGGCGATCCACCCTTCCCAGACCACGACAAAAAGCAGGAACGAATTGCGGATGATCCGGTGGGCGCGCCGCGACTGGGCAAGTTTCGTTTGAAAGGCGAGGATCAAAGTCAAGAGCGCGAGCAGCGCGGCCTCGATGACGACATTTGTCCGGGAGTCGCTCCAGGCCTGGATCCAGGCCGGCGGCGGCGGGGGCGGCGGCATCAATATGTGTGAGGCAGGAAGTTTGTAATCGACGGGGAAAGCAAGCGAAACGGGCGAGCCGGACGCCGCCCGGCCGTTCACCTTGAGTTCGAGACGCCATGGCTTCAGCGGATCGAACCGGGCATTTGCCGGGAGCGTGAAAACCGCCGCATGATCGAGGGCCCTTATGCCGTCATGGCCGGAGGTGGCGATCTCCTGGTATTGGTTGTCGGTGAATTGGTAGGTCTGGCCGCCTTGAACCATGCGCAGGCGATCGAACCGGTTTGTCCCCTCATCCATGAAATTATAAGGGCCTTTCGAGGCGACAAATATCTTCCAGGCGGAAAAGATCATCCCTTTGCCGCGTGGGCCGAAATAAGCCGCATAGTCGCTGCCCAGGACATTCCTGCCGATGGCAGCCGGCGTCGCGAGCCCCGTGTAAATATCGATATAAGCGTCATTTGCGCCGGAAAGCGGGACATCAAGCTTCCCGCCCGCGGCCTTGGCTTTGCCGAGTGCGGCGGCGACCTCGTTGCCGGTGATGACCTTATGGATGATCGAACCCTCGGCGATGAGATCGTCCCATGACATTTGTTTGAAGCCGTCGACGTCGAGAACGGGACCGGAAACCTTCGCCTTGACCAGGCCGCGGCCGATAAGGACAAGTTGGGCGGAATTGAAAACCGCGTCTCGCATCAAGCGCGCGGTCTCCGTGGCGCCGTCGACATAGTCGGGCCGCAAGGCGCCGGGATTTCCGCCCTGTGACGCCATTCCCGCCGTCCGCGCCAGAAAAGTGTCAAGCTGGGGCTGCCGGATTCCGTCCTCATCGACATGCGGCTCGCGGTGAAAAACAACCTTGGCGCCGCTGATACGGCCGTTGAGGTCCACGCCGGCGATCACGTCGAATGGAACGCCGGAAAAGCCGGGCGCGTGAACGACATCCAGGGTGGAAAATATGTAGCCGGCGATCTTGCCGTCACGATAAACGGCGATGGCCGGCGGCTTGCCATCTTCCGGTCCGAGTTTTCCGGCATTGGGCCACACGACGGCCATCACCCCGGGCGTCAGACGGTCCAACAGACGCGTGGGCGCGGCATCTGCTTGTGAAGCGCCAAGGAGCAGAAGCAAACTGGAAACTGCCAGGATTTGCCGGCCGGCAAAAGCGACAGCGCCGCTCACCATTGCGCGGAGAGGCAAAAGACGCCGTCGGTCATGCATGCCAAAATCAGCCTCGAAGCCGCCCTGCCAACAACCTCAGCGTGCTCCGGCCGGTTTGATGGCGCTATATTGAACATAGCAACCTACCCCATCGAGCACAGTGTACTTCACATTATTTTTGCTTTTCTGATCCCGCCAGGTCTGGATGCTATATTGCATATGGGCCGAGCCGCCGCCCTGTGGCGGGCCGTACTCGGTCTTCACGCTCACCTGAAGATCGCGGCATACCCCGTGATCCATACTCATGTCGGCGCCCATATTCATACCGCCGCCCATATCCATATCCATGCCCGCGGATTTGTCATTCAAGACAAGCGTTACGGATGAAAGCCTGTCGGCTGCGTCGAACCCGAACTGGGCCTCAAAGGAAAATTTTCCGCTTTGGTATGGCGCGACCAGTTTGGTGACATTGCCGTCGCTATCCGGGCGGAGATCGGAACTTGCCTTGGTCTGGTTCTTCGCGGCGCTGGCAACTTGCCCGGGGCTCATGCCCCATTTTGTGTATTCCCAGTCCGCTTTCGCAGCACTCGCGCCGCAACAGACCAGTGCAAGCGCAATCCCAAACAGTTTCATTGTGCCGCCCTCCCGGAACACGCGAAGCGGCAATCGGCTGCCGCCACACGCGCACCCTGCAATATGATCCGGGGCTAGTAGGGATAGCCCGCAAGTCTTGGCGATCTGGGCTTCCAATCAGGCACGCGGACCCACTCATTGCCGATCGGCATCTTGACCTTCGCCAGATTGTTTTGATCGAGGACCTGGTTCTCCGGGATGATCTTGTTGATGGCGAGCAGGTAGGCGGTCAACGCATAGACCTCATTGGGGGTAAGGGTCCCCTCATTGCCGAGAGGCATGCCGCGATGGATGAAATCCCACACGATAATCGCATTGGGCGCCTTCACCGGTATGCCGTCTCCTCCGCCTTTGCGATCCCAGGCATCAACCTCCGGGCCCAGCTTCGCCAGCAAATTGGGCGCCGACGTCACACCTCCCGCAGCGTCGGGGCCGTGACAGACGATGCAGTTCTTCTGCGTGAAGAGCACTTTGCCTTCCGCGGCGTTGCCGTGGCCCACAGGAAGGCCCGCGCCGGTTGGGCTGATCGTGATATCCTGGGCGAGTTCAGCCGCGGTCGGCGCGCGCCCCACGCCATAGGTCTGCGCCAGTGCGGCGCTTGCCAGGAGCAACAAAACCGGGACGATCTTAAGCGAGCGCATGGGTTATGCTCCCGTGACCGGCGGGAGCCCATTGGTCACGGTTCCGTCCCTGGCGACCTTCCACGGCATAATGGTGTTGTTGTTCATGGGCACCCTGAACTTCGGCGTATAAGCCACGCCCAAAGCCTTGGCGACTTCCTCGACGGTCGGCTGGATTTGCCCGATCTCGTCGGTGGTGCGCGAAAGAAGCACGTGCTCGTCTCCCTGCCAGTTCCACATGAAGCCGAACCTTGTGTGCGCGAAGGGATTCGGTGTCCCCTTGAGCTGGGCGGCGTGCCAGGATTTCCCGCCGTCGGTGGATATATCCACCTTGCGGACGGCGCCCCCACCGGACCAGGCCAGCCCTGTGATCTCGTACCATCCGCGTTCGGGCAGTTTCTGTCCGCCGGAAGGGTAAGTGATGACAGACTTGGGTCCGATCTGGTAGCCGAGCGCGGCTTCCTTCGCATCCCGCCTGAGATGCCCAAAGTCGTTCATGTTGAGCTGATACTGATCGACGACTTTGAT
>CAZEFQ010000112.1:0-21078 GCA_964511505.1 uncultured Rhizobium sp. | reverse complement strand
TCCCGAAGTGATGAACGCGGTCTCGGCGCCGATGATCGCGCTTGCCGAAGGCGAGGAAATCTCGCTCTTGATGTGCGACATCGATCATTTCAAGAAATTCAACGACAATTGGGGCCACCAGACCGGCGACCAAGTGCTGCGCCTGGTGGCGCAATGCCTCTCCGACAATGTCAAGGGGCGCGACACCGCGGCGCGCTATGGCGGCGAGGAGTTCGCCGTGCTCCTGCGCGGCACCGCGCTTTCCCACGCCACCCGCCTGGCCAATCAAATGCGGCAGCTGGTGGAAGGCCGCAAGCTGGTGAAGAAATCAAGCGGCACCACCTTGGGTACCATCACCGTCTCCGTCGGCGTCGCCCAGTTCATCCCCGGCGACACCGTGGAAGAGGTGATCCGCCGGGCGGATGCCTGCCTTTACGGGGCCAAGCAGCATGGCCGCAACCTGGTGCTGGATCAGGACGATCCGCGCATGGCGGATCAGGTCTCCAGCGCGGCCTAAGTGCGGGCCTGAAATAACTCTTCCCTCCGTTTTTCGTCCCGTTATGCTTCGCGGTATGGCGAAAGTGTTCGACCGTGTTCTGGTAGATGAAGAAGGCCGGGTCGCGGTCTTGGCTTTTCATCATCCCGAAGTGATGAACGCGGTCTCGGCGCCGATGATCGCGGGCGCCATGGCGGCGCTGGATTTCATCGAAAGCGAAGGCCGGTTGCGCGCCCTGGTCCTGACCGGCACCGGGAAAGCCTTTTGCGCCGGGGCCAATTTGGCGGAAGTGCCGCCAGGCCTCAGCGCGGGCGACATGCTGGAGCAGGTCTATCATCCTTTCCTGCGCCGCTTGCGGGATTTTCCGCTTCCCGTCGTGGCGGCGGTCAATGGCGCAGCGGCCGGTATCGGCATGAGTTTCGCGCTCACTGCCGATCTCTGCATCGCCGCCCGCTCGGCTTTTTTCCAGCTCGGTTTTTCCAGGATCGGCCTGGTGCCGGACGGCGGCTCATCCTGGCTGTTGCCGCGGCTGATCGGGCTGGCCCGGGCGAAGGATTTGGCGCTGCTCTCGGAAAAGCTTCCCGCCGAAAAAGCGCTGGCTTGGGGCTTGATCAATGGCGTGGCGGACGACGATCAGTTGAGCGCGGAGGCTGTGGCACTCGCGACAAAGCTGGCAGATGGACCGGCATCGCTCCGACTCACCCGCAGGCTTTTCTGGGAAAGTCCGGGCAACAGCTATGAAGAACAGCTGGCACTGGAGCAGGCGGCGCAGCAAGAGGCAAGCCAGAGCGCGGATTTCCAGGAAGGGCTGATTGCGTTCCACCAGAAACGCCCGCCCCGCTTCACGGGAAAGTAGCTAGCCGGAACCGGAACGGGGCTTCTTCTTTGGTGCGGCGCAGGCGACATGAAGCGCCTGGCGCGCCCATTGCGCCAGTTCCGCGGGATCGTCATAAAGCCGCTCGGGAATGGCATAATAAGAGCTGGCGATACGCTTGCCGTCTTTGCGGAAATAAAAGCGGCGGCAGCGTTCCGCGGTGAAAGCGGGACGGGTGGCTTCATCCGTCTTGAGATAGATGCGGTCCTCGATCACGACGCCGATGATCCGGCCATCGGCATAAATGCCTTCGCCGCTGAACAGGCGGCGCAACGCCACGGTTCCGAAATCGCCGAAAAGATCGTCGAAGCGGCGCGGATCCGGGGCCGCCACCGTCAGTCCTTGGCCGGGGTGATCGACACGCTTTCCCCGCAACCGCAAGACGCCGTCTGGTTGGGGTTGTTGAAGACAAAGCGAGAACCCAGCTTGGTGGTCTCGAAATCGAGTTCAGTGCCGATCAGGAACAGGATGGCCTTGGGCTCGATGAAGATCTTGACCCCCTGGTCCTCCATCACCTCATCCAGCGGTGAGGCGCTTTCGGCATAATTCATGGTGTAGCTCATGCCGGCACAGCCGCCGTTGGTGACACCCACCCGCACGCCCTGATATCGGCCGTCGGCGTCCGCCATGATTTCCTTGAGCCGCGCCGCCGCCTTTTCGCTGAGGCGAAGCGGCTTGGGACGTTCCCGACGGGGTCTCTGCAACTGTTTTTCCATGGTCAATACATGTTCAATTCGAGCTTGGCTTCTTCGCTCATCCGGTCCGGTGTCCATGGCGGATCGAACGTCATGTTGACCTTGACCTCGCCGATACCCTCGATCTTTTCCAGCGCCGCCTTGACAGTGCCGGGCATCTCCCCGGCCACCGGGCAGTTGGGTGCGGTCAGCGTCATGTCCACCGTGACATCCTTGTTGTCCGCGACATCGACCTTATAGATAAGCCCGAGTTCGTAAATGTCCACGGGTATCTCGGGGTCAAAAACGGTCTTGAGCTGGGTCACCAGCTTGCCGGTGAGCTCGTCAAGCTCTTCCTTGCTGAGGGCGGAGGTGGTTTCCAGAGCGAGTTCGCTCATGATGCGCCCCCCTCCACCGCCTTCTTACCCTCTTCAACAGCATTTTTAAAAGTGTGCCAGGCCAAGGTGGCGCATTTCACCCGCATCGGAAACTCCGAAATCCCCGACATCACATCCAGGCGGTCGCGGTCATCGGGCGACAGGCCTTCCGCTTTCTCACCCTTCACCAGGTGGAGGAAACCGCCCATCAATGTCTTCGCCTCTTGGAGGGTGCGGCCCGCCAGCATCTCGGTCATCAGCGAGGCGGACGCCTGGCTGATGGCGCAGCCCTTACCGGTGAATTTGATGTCGGTGACGCGCTGGTCCTGATCCAGCACCAGGGTGACATCCACCCGGTCGCCACACAGCGGATTGAACCCTTCCGCTTTGTGCGTGGGATGCTCCAGCCGGCCGAAATGGCGTGGATGCCGGGAATGATCCAGGATCACTTCTTGGTACAATTCACGCAATGACTGGTCCATGACTAACCTAGAATGTCCCTTGCTTTTTCAAGCGCCGCAGCCAGGGCGTCGACTTCGGCGCGGGTGTTGTACATGGCGAAAGAGGCGCGGCTGGTGGACATGACGCCGAAACGCTCCATCAGTATTTGCGCGCAGTGATGCCCGGCGCGCACGGCGATACCTTCCCGGTCTAATATGGTGGCGAGGTCATGGGCATGCATCCCCTCCGCCTCGAATGACAGGATTGCGCCCTTGCCGGGGGCGTCGCCGATCACCCGGAGCCAGTTGAACTCGCTCACGCGTTGGCGGGCGTAAGTGTAGAGATCATGTTCATGGGCCCTGATCGCGCAGCGGTCGAAGGCGGTGAGATAATCCAGCGCAGCCGCCAAGCCCACGGTTTCGATGATCGGCGGAGTCCCCGCCTCGAAGCGTGCCGGCGGATCGGCATAAGTGATCTTTTCGCGGGTGACTTCCCGGATCATCTCGCCACCGCCATTGAACGGACGCATGGCTTTGAGATGCGCGCGCTTGGCATAGAGCGCACCGATGCCGGTAGGGCCATAAAGCTTATGGCCGGTCAGGGCGTAGAAATCGATATCGAGGTCCTGGACATCGACGACTTCATGCACCGCGCCCTGGCAGCCATCGGCCAGGACCGGGACGCCGTGAGCATGGGCACGCGAGACAATTTCCTTCAAGGGGGTCACGGTGCCCAGAACGTTGGACATATGGGTAATGGCGACCAGTTTGGTCTTGAGCCCGATGGCGGATGCCAACGCTTCCATGTCCAGGCTGCCATCGTCATGGACATTCACCCATTTGAGCACCGCGCCCTGACGTTCGCGCAGGAAATGCCAGGGCACGATATTGGAGTGATGCTCCATCACCGACAGCACGATCTCGTCGCCTGGCTGGATGCGAGGGGCGAGATAGGAATAAGAGACCAGATTGATCGCCTCGGTGCCGCCCTTGGTGAAGACGATTTCGTCCTCACGGGCGGCATTGAGGAATTTCTGCACCGTGCGGCGGGATTCTTCATAAGCGTCGGTGGCAGCGCCGGAGAGATAGTGCACGCCGCGATGGACATTGGCGTAGTCGGTCTTGGCGAATTCCGTCATCGCGTCCAGAACCGCACGGGGTTTCTGGGCCGACGCGCCGCTGTCGAGATAGACCAGCTTCTGGCCATGCACGGGCCTGACGAGGATGGGGAAGTCCTCGCGCACGGCATGGACATCGAAGGCGCGGGTGATTTTGGCCTGGGTGGTCATGGCGCGACGTTTTCCAACGCGATGTCGACGGCGGCGCGGACTTCATCCCGCAGATCGTTGCGGGCGATGCCGGCAAGGGCTTCTTCCAGGAAGGCACGCAGCAGGAGTGAGCGGGCCTCGCTCTCCGGCACGCCACGGGCGCGCAGGTAGAACAGCGAATCCGCATCCAGGTCGCCCACCGCAGCGCCATGGGCGCATTTGACGTCGTCAGCGAAGATTTCCAGTTCGGGTTTGAGATCGGCTTCGGCGCGCGTACCCAGCAGGATGGCCTTGGCGGTCTGACGGCTGTCGGACTGATCGGCGCCTTTGGCCACCGTCACCTTGCCTTGATAGACGGCGCGTGATTTTCCGCCCGCCACATTCTTGAAGAGCTGTGTGCTCCGCGTTTGGTTCATCGCATGGAGCACGCGGGTGGTGACGTCGGCATGCCGATCATCGGAGAGCACCGAGACGCCAGAGAGATTTGCCTCCGCGCCCTCGCCTTCCAGGGCGATGTCCAACTCCAGGCGGGCAAGCTTGCCGCCGAAGCTGGCGTAATGCGCATTGTATTTGGCATCGCGCGCCAGGCGCATAGCCACTTCTTCCACCTGGACCGCGCCGGGCGCAGCCGGGACCAGGCGCACATGGTTCAATTGCGTATTGGCCCCCAGCACAATTTCGACGCCGATATTGCGGCTCTCGTCCCCTGCCATGGATTCGGACAAAGTGAGAACGGCGCCTTCTTCCAGCACAATCAGTGCCCGGACATGGCCTTTGCCGGAGAATGCCAGAGACACAGGATCTTCGATGATCTTGTTTTTCGGCACGCGCAGAGCCACGCCGCCCTTGGCCAAAGCAAGCGAGACGGCGCTCACGCTGGTCTGTTTCAGCTTGCCGTACTGCGCCTTCACCCAGTCCGGGCGGTTGGGTTCATCCAGATCAAAAAATTCCACGCCCTCGGGCAGCGGACCGAAGGCGCCCTTGGCTGCTTCGGCGCCGAAGCCATGCTCGCCCAAGGCGGCATTGAGGTCGGAATATTTCCATTCCTCGACGCGCCTTGTCGGCAATGCGGTCGCGAGCGCAGCGCTCATGCCGCGTCCTTTATGATCTGGTCATAGCCCTTGGCTTCCAGTTCCAGCGCCAATTCCTTGCCGCCTTCGGCGACAATACGGCCGCCAGCCAAGACGTGAATTTTGTCGGGCACAATGTAATTGAGCAGGCGCTGATAATGGGTGATCACCAGCATGGCGCGGGCGGGATCGCGCAAGGCATTGACGCCTTCCGCGACGAGCTTGAGCGCATCAATATCCAGGCCGGAATCGGTTTCGTCCAGGACCGCCAGCTTGGGCTCGAACAGCGCCATCTGGAGAATCTCAAGCCGCTTCTTCTCGCCGCCGGAGAAACCGACATTGAGGGCGCGCTTGAGCATCTCTTCCGAGATGTTGAGGGTGGCGGCCTTGCGGCGCACCAGCTTCAAGACGCCAATCGCGTCCATCTCCTTTTCGCCGCGGGCGCGGCGCTGGGCGTTGAGCGCGCTCTTCAAGAACATCATGGTGGTGACGCCTGGAATTTCCACCGGATACTGCATGGCCAGGAACACACCCTTGGCGGCACGGTCTTCCGGCAGCAGAGCACCGAGGTCTTCGTCATTATAGGTGATGGAGCCTTTGGTGATGTCATAACCGTCGCGGCCCGCCAGCACATAAGACAGCGTGGATTTGCCCGAGCCGTTGGGCCCCATGATGGCGTGCACTTCGCCCGCCGCGACCGAGAGGTTCAATCCTTTGAGAATTTCCTTACCGCCGACTGAGACATGAAGGTTTTTGATCTCAAGCATGACTAACCAACCGAACCTTCCAGTGAAATGCCCACCAGCTTCTGCGCCTCGACGGCGAATTCCATCGGCAATTGCTGCAGCACTTCCTTGCAGAAGCCGTTGACGATCAAAGCCACAGCCTCTTCATGGCCGATGCCGCGCTGCAGGCAATAGAACAATTGATCGTCGGCGATCTTGGAAGTAGTGGCTTCATGCTCCACCCGCGCGGTGGGATTGCGGGTCTCGATATAGGGCACGGTATGGGCGCCGCATTCCTTGCCGATCAGAAGCGAGTCGCATTGGGTGAAGTTGCGGGCGTTTTCGGCCTTGCCATAGATCGAGACCAGGCCGCGATAGGTGTTGGACGCCTTTCCCGCGCTGATGCCCTTGGAGATAATGCGGGAGCGGGTGTTCTTGCCCAGATGAATCATCTTGGTGCCGGTATCGGCCTGCTGGAAATGATTGGCGATGGCGATGGAATAGAATTCGCCCACGCTGTCATCGCCGCGAAGAATACAAGACGGATATTTCCAGGTGATGGCCGAGCCGGTCTCGACCTGAGTCCAGGAAATCTTGGAGCGGTCGCCGCGGCAATCGCCGCGTTTGGTGACGAAATTGTAGATGCCGCCCAGGCCATTCTCGTCGCCCGGATACCAGTTCTGCACCGTGGAATATTTGATCTCAGCCCCTTCCAGCGCCACCAGCTCGACCACCGCGGCATGGAGCTGATTCTCGTCACGCTTGGGCGCCGTGCAGCCTTCCAGATAGGAAACGTAAGAACCTTCATCGGCCACGATCAAAGTGCGCTCGAACTGGCCGGTCTCGCTGGCGTTGATGCGGAAATAGGTGGAGAGTTCCATCGGGCAGCGTATGCCCTTCGGCACATAAACGAAGGTGCCGTCGGAAAAAACCGCAGAGTTCAGGGTGGCGAAGAAATTGTCGGTGACCGGCACCACGCTGCCCAGATATTTGCGCACCAGCTCGGGATAATCGCGGATGGCTTCCGAAATCGGGCAGAAGATCACGCCCGCCTCGTTGAGCTTCTCCTTGAAAGTCGTGGCGACCGAGACGGAATCGAACACCGCGTCCACTGCCACGCCCGCCAGCGCCATCTGCTCGGAGAGCGGAATGCCCAGCTTGTTATAGGTCTCCAAGAGCTTGGGATCAACTTCATCCAGCGACTGTTTCTTGGGCGTGTTCTTGGGCGCCGCGTAATACTAGGCGTTCTGATAATCGATTTTTGGATAATGCACCCGCGCCCAGTTGGGTTCTTTCATTTCGACCCAGCGTTTGAAGGCGCCAAGGCGCCATTCCAGCATCCATGCGGGCTCATTCTTCTTGGCGGAGACGAAGCGCACCGTATCTTCATTGAGACCCTTAGGGGCACGCTCGGTTTCGATCTCGGTGACGAAACCGTATTTGTACTTCTCGCCCAGAGCGGCGACGGTGTCTTTGGTGTCTCTTTTGATTTCCTTGGCGGGGGAGGACATCAGGCAGCCTCCACTTTGGCGCGGGCTTTGGCACGATTGCTGAGGCGAACCAACGAAGCCACCACGGCATCGGCGTCTTCTCGGGTGGAATTCCAGCCGAAACTGACACGGAGCGATGCGCCCGCCAGATTTTCGTCCACCCCCATGGCGGAGAGGACATGCGAGGGCGTGATCTTGCCGGAAGAGCAGGAAGACCCTGAGGAAACCAGCACGCCGTCCAAGTCGAGTGCGATCACAATATTCTCGCTGGCCAGGCCGGGCAGCGCGATATTGGACGTGTTGGAAAGGCGTGGGCTCTTTTCGCCAAACACCACGGTGCCGGGGACGGCGGCCTTGAGCGTCTTTTCGAAATAATCGCGGATGGCGGCGGCGCGGCCGGATTCCCCGCCATCGCGCAGAACCTCCTTTGCCGCCGCCCCGAAACCGGCAATGCCGGAAAGATTCTCAGTGCCGGCGCGCAGGCCTTTTTGCTGGCCCCCGCCCAGTATCTGGGGCGCGAACGGCGCCCCTTGGCGAACCAGCAGCGCACCCGAACCTTGCGGACCGCCCAGTTTGTGGGCCGAGAGCGTCATGTAATCGCAGAGAGAAAAATCGAGATCCATTTTACCCGCCGCCGTCACCGCATCCACCAGCAGAAGCGCGCCTGCTTCACGGGCAAGCCGCGAGACTTCGGGGATAGGCTGGATCACGCCGGTCTCATTGTTGGCGGCCATCACCGCGACCAGGGTACGGCCCTTGCCTTCCCGCAACATCACCCTGAGCGCCTCGGTATCCAACACGCCGTCCGGCGTAACCCGGATCAGGTCCAGGCGCAGCCAGGGAAAACGTTCGGCGACATGCTGGGCGGTTTTCAGCACCGAAGAATGTTCGATGGCCGAGACAAACAGCCGGGTGATCTTGACCGGCTTTTCCTCGATCATGGCTCCTTCCAGAGCGCCCCACAGCGCCAGGGAATTGGATTCGGTGGCGCCGCTGGTGAATATCACAGCATCGGGTCCGGCCTTCACCAGCCTTGCCACGGCTTCGCGGGCATCTTCCACCATCGCCCGCGCGGCGCGGCCTGCCGCATGCACCGAAGCCGGGTTGCCTCCGATCGAGAGCGCACGCAGCACCGCGTCCCGCGCGGCGGGCCGCAAAGGCGAAGTGGCATTGTGATCGCAGAAATACATCAAACTACTCGGCCGCGGCGATCTCTTCCCGCGCGGCTCCCATGTCGTTACAGGGTTTGGAACGGCCCAGGACCCGTTTCTCCACCACATCGGCCAGCGACACGGAGGAGAGGAAGACATGGATCTGCTGGCCCAGCTCTTCCCAAAGGTCGTGGGTCACGCAGCGCGCCCCAGTCTTGGTACAACCCTTGGCGCTGCCGGTCTTGCAGCGGGTGGCAGCAATCGGCTCATCCACCGCCACGATGATATCGGCGATGCGAAGATCGGCCGAGGGACGGGACAGGCGATAGCCGCCGCCCGGACCGCGCACCGAGGTCACCAAGCCACCGCGCCTGAGCTTGGCGAACAATTGCTCCAGATAGGAGAGGGAAATATCCTGCCGTTCGGCGATATCGGCCAAGGCCACCGGCTTCCCCTGGCTGTTACCATCGGGGGAATGGCCGGCCAAGTCGGCCATGGCCATCACCGCATAACGTCCCTTGGTACTAAGCCGCATGGCCCATCTCCCTTCATCACGGCGATTTTCCTTGGGAGGCCGGAGCCCATTGGTGTAAGAAGCGCGGCCCGCCTGGAAAAACACAATCTATTCCAGCGGAATGGATATAGATTTCCCTACTAACGCGGTCAAGTAATCGCGGCAGATCCACGGATGAATATTTAAGTACTTGAAGGTAAAAGGATTTATGTCAGCTTTGCCAAGCCGAAATCCGACTATCCCACTATACCAACCTTGAACCATGCCTGACATAATCCTTCCCGGTTCCGCCGGCCGTATCGAGGCCCGTTATCAGCGCCAGAAGAATTCCGGCGCTCCCATGGCCCTGGTGCTGCACCCGCACCCCCAGTTCGGAGGGACCATGAACAATCCGCTGGTCTATGACCTGTTTCATATGTTCCACGGCCTGGGCTGCACGACCGTACGGTTCAATTTCCGCGGTGTGGGAAGGAGCCAGGGCTCGTTCGACAATGGCTCGGGCGAATTGTCGGATGCCGCCGCGGTGCTGGACTGGATGAACACGCTTTATCCCAATCCCTCGCATGTCTGGGTATGCGGGATTTCCTTCGGCGCCTGGATCGGGATGCAGCTTCTGATGCGGCGCCCGGAGATCACCGGCTTTGTTTCCATCGCCCCACCGGCCAGCATGTATGACTTCGCCTTCCTGGCACCCTGTCCCGCTTCCGGCCTGATCGTGCATGGCACCCGCGACAATGTCGTGCCGGAGCCTGATGTGCAGAAGCTGGTGGACCGGCTGACGGCCCAGAAGGGGATCAAGATTACTTATCAGAAGATCGACGGCGCCAACCATTTCTTCGACAAGCGCGAGGCGGATGTGGTGGAGACGGTGAAGGACTATGTTTCCAACATGATGAGTAAGCCGCGCGAAGGCCGTTAGGCTTTCCCGCAGCCCGTTCCTACGCTGTCGCGAGCAGCTTGTTCAGCGGTCCATTATTCTATCAGTGTTTATGCAGCACGCCGCCGGTTGTGGGCTTCGGCACGCCCGTCGTCGTCGGCAATGACAGCGGCAAGCCCAGCTTGGAGCGCATTGCCAGATAGGCGAAGCCTTCCGCTTCCATCGCGTCGCCATCCCAATTGGCTTCTTCTGCGGTCAGCACGGGCGCTTTCACCCGCGATTTCAGGACGCGCATCAGGGTCTTGTTGTGACGGCCGCCGCCGGTGACGATCCAGGCGCTGGGCTCTCCGGGAAAATGCTCTCTCGCGCGCGCGATGGAAGCGGCGACAAAAGCGGTGAGCGTGGCGGCGCCGTCGGTGGGCGGCAGGAACTGGACCGGCTCGGTGGTGAAATCCATCCGGTCCAGGGACTTGGGCGGCGGCCGGTCGAACCAGGGATTGGCCAGCATCTTTCCTAGCACCCCGAACTCCACCTTGCCCATGGCGGCGAAGGCACCCCCGGTATCGACCGGCTTGCCGCTATGGCGATGCATCCAGTCATCGATCGGTGCATTGCCTGGGCCGGTGTCGAAAGCGAGGACGGTCCCGGGCAATATATAAGTGACGTTGGCCACCCCTCCGATATTCACCAGCACCAGGGGCAGGCTGCGGCCGGACTTGCGCGCGAGCGCGGCATGATAGAGCGGCATCAGAGGCGCGCCCTGCCCGCCGGCCTTTACGTCCGCACTGCGGAAATCGTTGATCACGTCGATGCCGGTCTCGCGGGCCAGCAGCGCGCCGTCGCCGATCTGCCAGGTGAAATGCTGATCCGGCCGGTGCAGGATGGTCTGGCCGTGAAAGCCGATCAGGGCGATGTCCTTGGGTTTCAGGCCGGCTTTGGTCAGCAGGGCCTTGACCGCCTCGGCATGGAGCGCCGTGAGCTCGCGCTCGGCATCGCGGATGAATTGAGGCTCCGGCATGTCCGGCGGCAGCTCCCGCGCCGCATCCAGCGCCCATTTGAGCTTGGCGCGGGTTTCCTTGTCGTAGGGAACGGTAAGATCGGGACCGGAAACGGCGACGTCCTGGCCGTTGGTTTCCAAAAGGGCGGCATCCACCCCATCCAGCGAGGTGCCGCTCATAAGACCTATGACTTTCTGTACTTCGGACATTCGTGCTATTGCCCGCCCGTCAACCGTCCGCCACCCCTCCCGAGTCCTTAGTATTATGCCTGACACGCCGCAATTCCAGTCCGAATTCCTCGCGACCTTTTGGAACCGCGGCGCCTATTACGACTGCTCGGCGCCGGACGAACTGGACAAATTGTTTCAAAAGGAGCGTGTCACCGCTTATATCGGCTTCGATTGCACCGCCGATTCGCTCCATATCGGCCATATGATCCAACTGATGACGCTTAGGCGGCTGCAGCAGGCGGGGCATAAGCCGATCCTCTTGATGGGCGGGGGTACGACCAAGGTGGGCGATCCGTCCGGCAAGGATGAGACCCGCCAACTGCTCACCTCTGAACAGATCGAGGGCAACAAGAAATCCATCCTGGCCGGGGTGGCCCATCTCCTGCGCTTCGGCAGCGGGCCGTCCGATGCGGTGATGGTGGACAACGCCGAGTGGCTGGACCGGCTGGAATACATCCCCTTCCTGCGCGATGTCGGGCGGCATTTCTCGGTCAACCGCATGCTGACCATGGACAGCGTCCAGTTGAGACTGGAGCGGGAGCAACCCTTGTCATTCCTGGAATTCAACTATTCCATTATGCAAGCCTATGACTTTGTCGAACTGTACCGGCGCTTCGGCTGCCGGCTGCAATCCTCCGGCTCGGATCAATGGGGCAACATCGTCTCCGGCATCGAATTGGGACGGCGGATGGAAAATGTGCCACTTTACGGCCTCACCACGCCCCTGATCACCACCGCATCCGGCGCCAAGATGGGCAAGACTGCCTCTGGTGCGGTGTGGCTGAATGCCGAGCGGGTCTCGCCCTACGGGTATTGGCAATATTGGCGCAACACCGAGGACCGGGATGTCGGCCGCTTCCTCAAGCTTTTCACCGACTTGCCGCTGGCGGAGATCGCGCGGTTGGAAGCATTGGAAGGTGCGGAACTGAATGAAGCCAAGAAGGTGCTGGCAACGGAAGCAACCGCCATACTTCATGGACGCGGCGCAGCCGAGCAGGCGGCGGAAACGGCGCGGCGGGCCTTCGAGGAGGGTGTGATGGCGGTGGGACTGCCCACCATCAGCGCCAAACTGCCGGAAGGGATTCTGAATCTCGCTGTCGCAGCCGGGCTGGCGAGTTCGAATTCGGAAGCGCGGAAGTTGATTGCCAATAATGGGCTCAAACTCAATGACGCGGCTGTGTCCGATCCGCGGCTGGTGGTGGACTTAGCCGCGCTCAACACAGACGGTGTGCTGAAGCTGTCGAGCGGGAAAAAGAAGCACGTTCTGGTGAAGCCGTCCTAGTTACCGCATTCCTTATTGTGCCGGCGGGGGCGTCGGCGCACTCGATTGTGCTGTTTGCGGCTCAGGAGTGGCGGAAGCGTTTCCGGGGTTGCGTGGCGTGCCGGTCTCCGGTGAATTTGCAGCGGGTGCATTGGTCCCCGGCAAGTTGGACGGCGCCGTAGCGGCATTGGGCATGCGGCCCTCGAAGATGCGGCGCAGGATTCCCGGCGCGATGACCGAAAGTGGATTGGTGCTGATATTGGGCTGGTCGGCATTGCCGGTGGCGGAATAGGTGACGCCGATGATCCCCTCCCCCTTCTTGGACGCCAGGATATCGCCGATCACGGGAATATTGCTGATCAGCGAATTGAGGCCGTAGGCCGGAACCAGCGAGCCCTTCAAAGCCACCTGGTTCTTGGGCCGGTCGATATAGCCGTCCGCCGTGCCGCCGACCGTGCCCGAGACAATGCTGTCCTTGATGCTGATGACGCTGTTCTTGGATGTGAACGGCACATCCAGCTTGTCCACCGATATCCCCTGACCGCCCAGAAGATCAGCAACTCCGGTGAAAGACACCGCGGAAAACAGGCGGGAAAGGAAAGGCTGGTTGACCATGGTGAAGTCGGTGATGGTGAGCCGGCCGCTATAATCGGGATTGTTTTCCACCGTCGAACTGGCCGGCCCCGGCAGGGTGGCGGTGAGCGTCATTTTTCCGCCGCGCATGGATTCAAAAGCGAACATGCCCCGGATCAGCAAGCCGGCATCGCCGGAATTGAGAGTCATCAACCGGCCCTGCGCGGTCGGTACCACCGTAGCGGCGAGTGGGGCGGTGCGGTTCAGCCCGGTCTGCGTGAGCGTCGCGGCAAGCGCAAGCGTGCCGGGCCGGTTGCCCACGCCCGTCAAATCCATGGAGAAAGGCGAAAGCGTGACGCCGTCGCGCATCGCCACCCGGTCGAGCTTCGCATCGATACGAAAAGCCCCGGACGGAGTTTCGTCCTGAGGCGTCGAGGCATTGGCACCGGGACTGGCGGGCGTGGTGCTGCCATTGCGGCCCACCAGTGAGCCGTCCATCGCATGGCCGCGCAGCGTGTAGATATCGCCTTGCGGATTCTTGGTCAGCACAAAGGAGAAATCATTGAGCGTGCCCAGCTTCACCGAAGGAAAATTCAGCTGGGTGAGCGCGCCCTTGCCGTCGAACAGGGCTGTGCCGTTGGCGGCCAGCGTGGGACCGGTCAAGCGGATGGTTTCGTCGGAGATATTGCTGCCGGCGCCGAAATTCACCATCACCCGCCCCCCCGCCGCCTGCCCCGCCGGTTTGTTCAGATGCACGATGGGGATGAGGATATTGGCCGGGGTAAGGTCAAGCTGGGCGTCGCCGGTGCGCAGATCGCCGCGATGGCCCTGCAACGCCGCCGTCACACCCACCGGCCCGGTGAGAATGCTGCTGAGCCCGATATTCAGCGCCGCGCGGGCGGCATCGGTGACCTGGCCCTTGACCTGAAGGCGGGTGGTGATGGGATCACTGGTCTTGAAATCTTCCGTCCAGTCCACGTTCAAGCGCGCATCCGCCAGGCCCACCATGCCGGTCTGGCGCAGCTGGTTGTTGTCGATATTGAATTCCACATCGCCGTTGGTGAAACGGAGCTTTCCCAGCACCACGCCATAATTCGCCACGTCGGCTTTCACCTGGATGCCGATATCGTCCACCTTGACGCTGTTGAGCATCGGGACGCGGACGCCAAGATCAATGCTGGCATTGCCCGTCGTCAGTTTGGGATCGACCCCGAAGCGGGTGGGATAGCCCAGCGGCTTCATGTCGATCAGTGTCATGACATCGGGCATGGCGCCTTCGATGTGGGCGCTGAATTCGCCCGTGGTGCCGTGCTGATGCAGGGTGGGGATCAAGGCGTGGCCGCTCGTGACAGTGAGCGGGCCTACCCTGCCGCCGCTGAAATCGGCGCCGAAATTGTCGCCGGTGAGCGTGGCGGTGCCCGAGACCTGAGTGAGATGGGTAAGGCCGGTGACATAATTGCCTTCCACCCCGCTCATGGGGAAGCTGAGGCGCATCGCGTCGTCCGGCAAGACCGCCTCATCCAGCATGCCGGGGGCAAAATGCGTCTCGACGCTGACCGGCCCCATCTGGCCGGCAAAGATATTGGCGTCGATCCATTCCCGCGCGCCCACCGCCACCTGCATCGGCCAATAGCGCAAAAGGGTGCGCGCCGCGATGGGCTGGAGCGAAGCGGTCAAGGCAAGACCGGGCGCCTGGCCGGGATTGCCCAACTGCACTTGACCCTTGGCGGACAGCGCGAATTGGGGCGCATTGATCTCAAACCGCTCGATATCGAAGTTACGCGAAGAGGCATGCCAGCGTCCGCGAAAGCTCACCGATTGCAGCGCCACCGGCCCGGAAAACACACCGGGCATGTCCAAGGCGGCCCGCAAGCTGGAGATGTCGGGCACGATGCTGTCGATCTCGCCGTTGGCATAGACGAAATCTGCGCCCCCGCTGAGCCTGACATCGGCTTCCTTGGCGTCCAGATGGGCTTGGCTGAGCGAAAGATGATTGCTGTTGCCGTCATAATGACCACTAAGCCGGAGCTCGCGCACGTGCAGCGCCTTGGTGGTGAGCGCGGTCCAGGGAATGTCGCCTGATGCCTGGAGGTCGAAATCGGTCTGGCTCACATGGCCGGGCGACCGACCGTCTCCAGGCACCACCGAGAACCGGGCGGAGAGGCTGGTCGATAGCGGCAAAATGTGGAGGGGTCGGAACAAAGGCGCATTGGCGGCAAGCGCGGAAAGATCGAGATGCTGGATGGAGGCGGTGCCGCTGACCGGACCGGAATTGGCCGGCAGGATCATGTCCGCAGTGACATGGGCGGGCTTGCCCGAGACATTCACATCGGCGCTGAAGCTGGTGAGAAGATTGGTGTCGCGCGCCGTGATGGCGAGATTGGCGCGCGGGGCAGTGAGATTGAGACCGCTGACCTCGTCATAAAGCGTCAGGTTGGCGTCACGCACCGCGAAGCTTTTCAGGCTGGAGGTGGTCGAGCCTTTCACATTGATCAGGTCATAGAGGCGGGCATAGACGTCGTTGGCCTTGTCGCCTTCCGCGCCCAGGCGGATGCCACCGTCTTTCATATGCACCAGCCGGAAGGAGACGCCGACCAGGGTGATGCGCTGGACCGTCACCTTGCCGGCCAGGAAGGGTGCGGCGGCGAGATCGATATCGGCCTTGGGCGCGCTTGCCACCACTTTGCCGTCCTGGTCGAGGATGCGGGTACCCAGGACCACCAGTTCGACCCGGTCCTGCTCGCGGTCCCATTCAACCGCGGCCTTGTCATAGACCAGGGTGATGCCCGGCAGCGCCCGCTGGATCGCTCCCGCCAGGGTCTGTTGCAGAGGGCCCAGTGAGACCGGGCCCACCAAAAGCCTGAGCAAGGCGCCGGCCATGAAAAAAAAGATTGCGGCCACCAGCGCGCCGCAACTGAGAGCGGCATGGCTGATGTGATGCGCCTTCACATAATTGGAAAAAGGCAGTTTCAACGCGGGCCTATCCCAGCTCCCAAAGAGCCTTTATCGCACGGGTTGGGTCTAAAAAGGGCACGATTCCAGCACCTTGATCCGGGAATTTGGCATTGCCATGGCCTTCCTTTCGCCGCATAAGTTAAGAACGGCTGGGCAGGTGGGACGGGTAATGGCTCTTGAGGCGGGCGACAAGGCGCCCAATTTCAAGCTGGACAGCGACATGGGGCCGGTCTCTCGAACCAGCCTCAAGGGTAAACCCTATGTGGTTTATTTCTACCCTAAAGACGACACCTCCGGCTGCACCAAGGAAGCCATCGCTTTCTCCGGAGCTTTAGGAAAATTCGAAAAGCTCGGCATCACGGTCGTGGGCGTCTCCAAGGACAGCCTGGAGAGCCACAAAAAATTCAAGGCCAAGCACAAACTGAAAATCGCGTTGGGTTCCGATCCGGAGACCAAAATGGCCTTGGATTGGGACGTCTGGGTAGAGAAAAGTCTCTACGGCCGCAAATATATGGGCATGGAGCGTGCAACTTTCCTGGTGGACGCCAAAGGCGTGATCGCCCGGGCATGGCACAAGGTGAAAGTTCCGGGTCATGTCGAAGCCGTGCTGGAGGCGGCCAAAGCGCTATGAAAAGGCGCAATCCGATGCGTGCCTTTAGTCCCCGGTTAAGCTCGCGCTCCTTTTTCTGGCAACGCGGCTTGATCGGAAAAGAGAGCGCGGATGAAATGGCCGCACCGATGGGACTGGAACAGGAAAATTCTCCGCACACGCTGGAACGCGTCTGGGCGTGGCTGCACCAGACCTTTCCCGAGCGCCAGATCTACGTCCGCAGCAACGGCCGGGTGCAATTCTTCACCTTCGGGCCTTCGCTGCAGGCGACGATGGCCGGCCTGGGTTTGATCTTCCTGGGCTGGGTGGCGTTCGCCACCATCAATGTGGTGTTCAAGGACCGCATCATCGCCGCCAAGGATCACCATTATCAGGAAATGCAGTCGGCCTATGAGAGCCGCCTCGCCGATCTGCAAGGTTCCTATAATCAGTTGAATGGGGCGCTGACGGGCGCCGAAGACAAGTTCAAGGCCGGCGTTGCGGCGGTGACCGCAAAGCAGAATGCCATCACAGGCTTTCTCGACCGCAAACGGCAATTGGAAGCCTCTATGGAGATGGGACCGGCCCCCACTCTCAGGAATTCCGCCGGCCCCGCCTCAGTTTCCGGCCCGGCCCCCGTCATGACGCCGGCGATGGACGGGCTTGCCGGCGATAACTTTCCGGGCGCCATCATTTCCTCCGAAGGAGAGGATCAGCCGGATTCGTCCCTGGCGGTGATGCCCGGCCCGGTCCCGGCCCAGCCGCGGGTTGAGAAGCCGCTGAAATCGAGCCTGTTGGAAAAGGCCTGGACCGGGATGCGCCAGTTGGCTTCAAGCCTTTTCGATCGTCATGGGTCGTCTGCCCTCAATATCCGCATAGCCTATTCCCAGCACCCAGCCTTAAAAATATTGGCGGCTGAAACGGCCCGGATCGAGT
This sequence comes from uncultured Rhizobium sp., assembly GCA_964511505.1. GTDB lineage: Bacteria > Pseudomonadota > Alphaproteobacteria > Micropepsales > Micropepsaceae > Rhizomicrobium. Next base: position 3,601 of record CAZEFQ010000112.1, on the reverse strand, counting down.
CGGTTGACGCCGGCGAGACCCGGGTCATGCAGAAGACCGAAATGGCGTTGGCGGAAGATGTGGGCCTGTTGCGCGCCACTGTGCGGCGCACCGGCCTCAATCCCGATCAGCTTCCGAAAAAGGCCGCGCGCGAAGGCATGGGCGGGCCGGAAATTCCCCTGAGCCAGGTGCGCATTGAAGGCATCGCCGATCCGGAATTCACCGAGGCCTTCTGGCACGCCAATGCGGTGATGAGCCAGCTGGATTCCCTGTCTTTTCAGATGGGGCATATCCCCTTCACCACGCCAGTGGTGGGCGCGGCCTTCGACCGCTCCAGCGGTTTTGGTCCCCGCATTGATCCGTTTACGCGGCGCTATGCCTTTCATCCCGGCGTGGATTTCGCGGGTCCCTGGGGCGCCACGGTCACCGCGACCGCGCCAGGTGTGGTCACCTTTGCCGGCGCCAATGGGGGCTACGGCAACATGGTGGAGATCGACCATGGCTTCGGCCTTCATACACGCTATGGTCATCTTTCACGGATTATGGTGGCACCGGGCACGCGCGTGACCAAAGGCAGTGTGGTCGGCCGGCTGGGTTCGACAGGACGGAGCACCGGCCCGCATGTCCATTATGAGGTGTGGTATAATAACGTCGTGCGCAATCCGACAAACTTCATCGAGGCAGGCCGCCATGTTCTCTAGCAAACCCCGGAATACCGCCTCGGCCGCGCCCAGCCCGGCACCATCCCCGGCCTCCCATGCGGCCAAGCGTCCAGGGCGGAGCACCGTACCCTCCATCATCAGTGGCGATCTCAATGTGACCGGAGCGCTGGTGTCCGATGGCGATATCCAGGTGGAAGGCATTGTCGATGGCGATGTGCGCAGCGTCGGCTTGGTGGTGGGCGAGAAAGCCCAAATTCGCGGCGAAATACTGGCTGAGGATGTCACCGTGCGCGGCCGCGTGATCGGACGCATCCGCGCCCGCAAGGTGCAGCTGGCGGCCACCGCCCATGTTGAGGGCGACATCCTGCACGAAACTTTTTCGGTCGAAGTGGGCGCTTTCTTTGAAGGCAATTGCCGCCGCTCGGATGATGCCCTGAGCCGTCCCTCGGCAGGCGACGAGACGCGCCAGCTCCTGATCCCGGCTTCCCCTATTCCGGCTTCGTCTTCTGCCGCCCAGCCCGCTCTGGCCCGCACCGGCCTCGCCGGGCTGACGCCGGTGGGGGCTGCAGAGTAAATAAGAGCATCCCCAGTCCGATATCTGTTGGAGGGTTCGGCCATGAAAAAATCTGCAACCGCGGCTTTCGCAGGCTTCGTGATTCTGGGTTCGATCATGGCCGTGGGAGGCGCCCGCGCTTATGAATACCCACTGCAGTTCACACCCAATGCAGGAGCGCGCGGATTGGTGGTTGCAGGCTATCAATTCGTGGGCAAGACGGTCATCGGCAATTGCAGCTATTACACCCAGCATTCCGGATCGGGCAGAGGCGGCGGATACAAAATCTACACGACCCATTACGACCAGACCTGCACCTGGGACCTGTATGGCAATCTTCTCAGTGTGAAGACCGGCGCCCCGGTTGTTCCCGCGCCATTATCATCCAGCGGTACGCAAACCATCTACGCCAAGAGAGTGGGCGGCTATACAGGGGCGGACAGTGCCCTGCCGCTCGGCGGCTTTGTTTTCACCAAAGGTCCGCATTACAGCTGGACGACATCAAATGCCTATCAGGTTCTTGCGCAACAGACGCCATACACTTTCACGGCTACCATGGAGAGCGATGGCGAGGCCGCCTTGAACGTCAAGAAAGTGGAAGCAAGTGCGCTGGCGAGTACTGTTACGGTCAACAGCACAAGTTGCGCCGGGAAGATCAAACCGCACTACACTTGCGATGTGACGGTGACCCTGGACCCGTCGCGCCTCAGCTCGCCGACCGGCCTCGCCTATGACACGCTGACCATCGCCCTGACTACAAACTCCAGACAGGTCCAGAATTTCGTTCAGAGCTACACCATCAGCGTGCGCGTGCCGGTGGACGGGCCGGAGAATTAATGCGGAGGCTGGGTTTCGGCTTAATAGGAAAGCCGGTCCGTGCCCGTGCCGGCTTTCTCTAATCTCCTATCTAGCGGCCATAACGATCATGGTCGCGATCGCGATAGTTGCGGCGATCCCAGCCGACATTGCGGTCTATGCGATCGTTCAATGACAAGGCGAGATCAAGATGCTTTTGCAGCGTGGGAAGCTGGCGCCTTGCCAGGTCGCCGGCGCCGCCGTGGCGCTCCCGGGCTTCCTCGCGGAAGTCGTTGATGTCCTTGCGATGGTCGTCGATCATGTAGCGGATGAATTCGCGGTCAAATTGTGGGCCGCGCATGCCGTTGAGACGGTCGCGTTCGTTGCGCGCTTCAAAGGTCGCATCGCGGCCCACTCTTATACCCATGCGGCGCGCAGTCCGTTCCACATCGTCGCGCGCGGTCATGTGATCTGCGACCAGAGTGCGGCCAAAATCGCGTACGCCCGGATTCATCCCGCGATTCTGGGCGAGGCGGCCCAACATGATCTCGGAATTGTCGCCTTGCGCCGCCTTGTTCAGGAATTCGCGCGGGGAATCGGCGGAAACCGCGGCAGGAACCAGGACCAGCGCGGCTCCCAGCAGGCAGATTGAAAGTTTCATGAGTCTCTCCATTCTCGCCCTTCGGCGCTCCAGCGGAGAAAACGTGAACGGCGCGGCAATGTTCCATGAACGATGGCCCACATCGCCGGGCCCTATTCGAGATCTTCGACCTTCTCGCGCGGTTTACCCCCCACTTCCTGCGCCAGGGCCGCCGCCATGAAGGGATCCAGATCGCCGTCCAGCACATCGTCCGGCGTGCGGCTTTCCACGCCGGTACGCAGGTCCTTCACCAGCTGATAGGGCTGGAGCACGTAGGAACGAATCTGGTGGCCCCAGCCGATATCGGATTTCTCCCCGACAAAGGCGCCGGTCTCGGCCTTCTTCTTCTCCAGTTCGATCTCGTAGAGCCGCGACTTCAGCATTTCCCAGCAATAGGCGCGGTTCTGGTGCTGGCTGCGTTCGGTCTGGCACGCGACCGCGATGCCGGTGGGAAGATGGGTGATGCGCACGGCGCTTTCGGTCTTGTTGACATGCTGGCCGCCGGCGCCGGAGGCGCGATAGACATCGATGCGCACATCCTTCTCGGGAATGTCGATTTCGATGGATTGGTCGATCACCGGATAGACGGTTACGGAAGAGAAAGAGGTGTGGCGGCGCGCATTGGAATCGAAAGGCGAAATCCGCACCAGCCGGTGCACCCCGGCCTCGGTCTTGAGCCAGCCATAGGCATTCTCGCCATTGACCCTGAGGGTGGCGGATTTGAGACCCGCCGCTTCGCCTTCGCTTTCTTCGATCAGCTGCAGCTTGTAGCCATGCTGTTCGGCCCAGCGTGTGTACATGCGAAAGAGCATCGCCGCCCAGTCCTGGCTTTCGGTGCCGCCCGCGCCTGCGTGGATCTCCAGATAGGCATCATTGCCGTCCGCTTCGCCGGAGAGCATGGATTCCAGCCGCATCTGCTCGGCCTGCTTGCCCAGCGCCAGCAGCGCGTTCTCCGCATCCGCCACCATCGCG
>CAZEFQ010000111.1:0-10472 GCA_964511505.1 uncultured Rhizobium sp. | reverse complement strand
CAGAAAAAGGTCTATACCCTTCCCAAGCATCTGGACGAGAAGGTCGCGCGCCTGCATCTGGCCAAGATCGGGGTCAAGCTGACCGAATTGTCGGACAAGCAGGCCGATTACATTTCTATTCCCAAGGCGGGACCGTATAAGCCCGACACTTATCGGTATTGATCTGATCGCTATTGATTGCAGGAAGGGCGCGCGCATAGTTTGAGACATGCGCGCGCTCTTCCTTGTTCTTGTTTTGCCGGTAATCGCCGGCTGCTCCGCCATCGCGCGGGAGAATGGCGATTACTTCGAAGCGGGCCCCGATATCGCCCGCTTCGAAGCCGACGATCAGGCTTGCGGCAGCGAGGCCCGGGATCGCGCCGATTACGACTTGTCTGCCATGCAGGGCACGCCCTATGACCGGAACCGGGCGTACAACGCGGTCTATGAGCGTTGCATGCGCGGGCGGGGCTATCGCGCGCGCCCTTACTTCCGCAACTGGCTGCCTGCCTGATTTTGTGATGCCTGCGAAGAGGCCCTCCCGCGGAAGGGAGGACAAATTCTTAACGCCCTGATTTGACTCACAAATTATCCACAGCCCCCAAATCTGGGCTTAACGGCCGCATATAGATTTTCATAATTTCTTAACCACAATCCCTATGCGGACTCGCCCCCTGCGGCTATCTTATTGATTCAACAGTGATTCGCCTTTTCGGTTGGGTTAACAGGGGGAGCCCGAATGGGTCCCAAGAGGGACGGTGTTAAGGATTGGGGGGCGCGGCAAGCGGGTCTTGTCGTCATTCTGTCGTTTCTTTTTTCCCCTCCCGCCCAGGCTGCTTTAGACCCCGCTTTCGACAATTTCGACCATGGCAGGCTGATCGTGCTTTCCGCCCTGGCCGCGGGGGCAGTGGCGCTCGCCATCGCCGTTTCGCTTTGGGCCCTGGCGGAACAGAAAAACGCCCAGCTTTTGCGCCGGGCGCTGAAAGCCGCGGCTGCCCGCAACAAGGCAGCCTTGGGCGAACGCGATGCGCTTCTGGGCGCAGGACGTGAAGCCCTGGTGGTATGGCGCCGGGACGAGGCTTTGCCTTTATCCTATGGCGGCGGCGAGGCGATGCTGAATTCCTGCCTCAAGGGCGCCGACACACTGGCGCTGAGCCAAGCGCTGGAAAATCTCTCCGCCAAAGGTGTCACCTTCCGGCTTTCCGTGCATGACCAATATGGCAAGAAGCTAATCGCGCGGGGCCGCGCGGTGGGCTCGATGGCGGTGGTGTGGCTGGAAGAACCCCCGCCGGCCGGCGAGAGCAAGGCAGCCGCCGATTTCCGCGCCATCCTCGATGCCCTGCCCATTCCGGTCTGGCTGCGCGACAAGGCCCTGGCGCTGAGCTGGGCCAATCACGCCTTCCTGAAATCCGCAGGCGCCGCCAATCTCGAAGCAGCCCGGCGCGACCAGCTTTCGCTGGACAAGGGCGAACTCGAATTGGCCGCCGCCGCCCGAAGCCAGAACCGGATGATCGAAACCAAGCGTTTCGCCGTGGTGGGAGGCCAGCGCCGCGCCATCACCTTCACCGAAATCCCGCTGGGCGATGCCGGCATCATCGGCACCGCGGCGGATGTGACCGAAGTGGCGGCGGCCGAGGCCAGGCTGCAGCAGCATGTCGATGCCCACGCCGACACGCTGGACAAACTCCAGACCGCGGTGGCGATCTTCGGCCGGGACCAGAAGCTCAGCTTCTATAACCGCGCCTTCGCCCGGTTATGGGGCTTTTCCGAAGCCTGGCTGGACCGCCATCCCGCCGATGGCGACATCCTCGACCGCCTGCGCGAGATGCGCAAACTGCCGGAGCAGCGCGACTACCAGACCTGGAAACGCCAGCGGCTCGCGCTCTACCACAGCGGCGCCAGCCATGAGGATGTCTGGCACCTGCCGAACGGCCAGGCAATGCGGGTGGTGGCGCAGCCCCATCCTTTCGGCGGACTGAGCTTCCTCTATGAAGACGTGACCGAAAGACTGGCGCTGGAATCCCGGTACAACACGCTGATCAAAGTGCAGTCCGCCACCCTCGATACCCTGGTCGAAGGGGTGGCGGTGTTCGGGCCGGACGGGCGGCTCAGGCTGCACAACGCCGCCTTCGCCCGCATTTGGGAGTTCGGCGAGACCGAACTCGGGGGCGAGCCGCACCTGCGCACCCTTGCCGACTCGGCCGCCCGCAAATTCGGCAACGCGGCGCTTTGGGACCGGCTGATCCAGCATATCGTTTCCGGTGCGTCACAAGCGCGCGACATGGGCGAAGTGGAACGAAGCGACCGCACCATCCTCTCGCTCACCCTGTCGCCCTTGCCGGACGGCGCCACCCTTGTCACCTTTGCCGACGTCAGCGACCGCTACCGCATCGAAAGCGCGCTGCGCGACCGGGGCGACGCGCTGGAAGCGGCCGACCGGCTCAAATCCGATTTCATCAAGCACGTGTCTTACGAATTGCGCACGCCCTTGAACACCATTCTGGGCTTTTCCGAGCATCTGGCCAGCGGCGTGCCCGGCTCGCTCACGCCCCGCCAAAGCGAGTATGTCAACGCCATCGTCAGCGGCGCCACCAGCCTCAAGGACTTGGTCAACGACATTCTCGACCTGGCGCTGGTGGAATCCGGCGCGCTCCGGCTGGAGCTGGAGCGCATCGATCTTTACGGGCTTCTGGCCGATGTCGCGTCCCATGCCGCGGATTGGGCCGCCAAACTGGAACTGACGCTGGAGCTGGATGTCACACCGGGGGCGGGGCTGTTCATGGCCGACCAGCGCCGCATGCGCCAGATCGTGTTCAACCTCCTGTCCAATGCCTTCAAATTCACGCCGCGCGGCGGCCATATCGTGCTTTCCGGCAAGATCGTGGGCGAGGATGTGCAGATCGCGGTCAAGGATAACGGGCCGGGCCTGCCTGCGGACGTCAAAGCCAGCGTGTTCGAGCGTTTCTCCGCCAAGAGCCAGGGCAGCACGCGTGGCGGCGCCGGCCTGGGACTGGCCCTGGTCAACCGCTTCATGGAATTGCATGACGGCTGGGTGGAGATCGAAAGCGCCGACAAGATCAAAGGCACCGGCACCCTGGTCCGTTGCCACATCCCCCGCCGCATCCATGACGGCGCCCGCCTCGGCGAGGCCGGAGATCACCGGGTCTCCTATCTTTAGTCGAATGTCAGTGCTGCGAGGCCGGTAGCCGCAGCACCAGGCCTTCCATGTCGGAAGTGACGCGGATCTGGCAGGAGAGCCGCGACTCCGGTTTGCGTGCCAGCGCGAAATCCAGCATGGTTTCCTCCATTTCGGATTTTGGCGGGAGCCTCGCGCTCCAGGCAGGATCGACATAGACGTGACACGTGGCGCAGGCACAGGCCCCGCCGCAATCGGCATCGATGCCGGGCACGCGCTGGCGCACCGCACCCTCCATCAAGGACCAACCGACCGGCACATCGACCCTATGCTCGGTGCCGTCATGGGCGACATAGGTGACTCTGACGGTCTTCGCCATGGGGCATCAGGCCATCTGTTTCATGGGGATCGAAAGGTCGGCCAGTTTCTCCGGCGTGACGCGCCTGGCTTCGGCGATCAGTTTCTTGCCGATCATGTATTCCGGCGCCGCATTGACGCTTTCCACCGCCGCCAGCACGCCATCGCGCAGATGGAAGACGGCGAATTTGCGCGAGGCGGGATCGCCCCGCAGCACGAGCTGGTCGCCGGGCCGCGCCAGGCCGGCAATTTGCAGCTTCAAGTCATACTGGTCCGACCAGAACCAGGGCACCTCGCTGTAGATTTTGGGCCTGCCCACGATCGCCAGCGCACAATGCTTGGCCTGGTCGATGGCATTCTGGACACATTCCAGCCGGATGGCGGTGCCTTCGCGGCCGATATGGCGGGTGCAATCGCCCGCCGCGAAGATCGCAGGATCGCCGGTCATGCCATGCCGGTCCACCACAATGCCGTCCTCGCAGGCAAGGCCGGCATGGACCGCAAGCTCGTCATTGGGCACCACACCGATGCCGGCCAGCACGATGTCGGCTTCGTACGTGCGTCCGCCCGCCCGCACCCGTTCGACTCTGCCGTCGCCCTCGATGGCCTCCACGCCGGTGTGCAGATAGAGCCTGACCCCGGCTTTCTCATGCTCGGCGGCGAAAAAATCCGACATGGGGACGGAGACCGAGCGCGCCATCAGCCGGTCGAGCGCCTCGAACACCACCACATCGAGGCCGCGCTTGGCGCCTACCGCGGCCACTTCCAATCCGATATAGCCGCCGCCGACAATCGCGAGCCGCTTGCCCGCCTGAAAAACACTTTGCAGCCGGTCCACATCGGCGATGTCGCGCAGATAATGCACGCCGGGAAGCTGGGCACCGGGACAATTGAGCTTGCGCACCCGCGTTCCCGTCGCCAGCAGCAATTTGTCGTAAGCGAGCTTGCGGCCATCCGCCAATTCCACGGTCTTGCCGGCGCGATGAATAGCCGTGACACGCGTGTTCAACACGAGTTCGCAACCGGCTTCGCGGTAGAAAGCATCAGATTTGAGGAACAGTCTTTCGCGCTCGAAAACACCCAGCAGATAGGCCTTGGACAAAGGCGGGCGCTGGTAAGGGGCGTAAGCCTCGTCGCCGATCAGGGTGATGGCGCCCGCGAAACCTTCGGTCCGCAGGCTTTGGATCGCCTGGGCCGCGGCCTGGCCGGCGCCGACAATGATGAGTTTTTCCGTCATGGGGCGGGGCTAGCACAGCATGAAATCCCGCGCAATCAACCACTTCCATGAGACCCCACCCCGGGCTAGAACCAGCCCATGAAGGACCAATCCGGCGGCGATCAATCCAGGCTGTTTCAAGGTGCATTTCCGCTTCCCGACCTTGACGCCACCAACCTCCTGGGCGCGCGGATTGCCGCAATTTTGAGACCGGGTGACGCGGTGGCGCTCAAGGGCGAACTGGGCGCGGGCAAGACCACGCTGGCCCGCGCCATCCTTGCGGGCCTGGGGGTGGATGAAGCGGTGCCCAGCCCCACTTTCACCTTGGTGCAAAGCTATGCCACGCCGCGTCTGGCGATCAGTCACTATGACCTTTACCGCCTCAATACCGCGCGGGAGTTGGACGAGCTTGGACTGGAAGAGGCGCTTGAGAGCGGCGCGGCCCTGATCGAATGGCCCGAGCGCGCCCAAGACCGCCTGCCTGCCGGCCGGCTCAGCATCGAACTCAAGGGCGAGCGGGAAGAGCGGCGCGCCATCCTCAACGGGCCTTGGCGCTGGCGGGAGTTGCTGGATGGGTAACAGCACAGACAAAAATTTTCCCGCCGGCGATTTTTCCCAAAGGGATTTTCTCCAAAAAGATTTTCTGCGCCGGGCCGGCTGGGGCGAGGCAAAGGTAACGCCGCTTCCGGGCGACGCCTCCACCCGCCACTATGCCCGCCTCGCCGCCAACGGCAAAAGCGCGCTCTTGATGGATCAACCCCAGGGCGCCGAGACGCCGATAGGCTCTGTGGACGCCTCCGAGGCCGAACGCCGCGCTTTGGGCTACAACGCCCTGGCACGGATCGCAGGCGCCGATACCGGCCGCTTCCAGGCGGTGGCTGATCACTTGCGGGCACGGGGACTGGCAGCCCCCTTCATCCATGCCGCCGATCATGCCTCCGGCTTTGTGATCCTGGAGGATTTCGGCGACCGGCTGTTCGCCGATGTCCTGGCAAAGGGCGCTTCGGAGGAAGAACTTTACGAGGCGGCGGCAGAGGTGCTGGCAAAACTTCACGCCCAACCGGCTCCGCGCGAGCTTGCGACGGGCGTTCCTCTCTATAGCTATGATGAGACGGCGCTTCTGGCGGAGACCGATCTTCTCACCGAATGGTTTCTTCCGCTTGCCCTGGGGCGCCCGGCGACGGAAGCGGAAATTGCCGAACATCGCCGCCTATGGCGTGCCGCGCTCGACACCATTGCCGATCATGGAAAGGTGCTGGTGCATCGCGATTTCCATGCCCAGAACCTGATGTGGCTTTCGGACCGTGAGGGCTTCGGCCGGGTCGGCCTGATCGATTTCCAGGACGCGGTGGCGGGATCCCGCGCCTATGACCTGATCTCGCTGACCGAGGATGCGCGGCGCGATGTGCCGCCGGCGCTGGCGGAACGGACCGCCGCGCATTATCTGGCGGCGATGAAAAACCAAGGCCTGCCCCTGGACGAGGCCCGCTTCCGCCTGGAAATGGCCATGATGGCGGCACAGCGCAATGCCAAGATCGTGGGCATCTTCGCCCGGCTTTACCGCCGTGACGGCAAGCCCCGGTACCTGGCGCTGCTTCCCCGCGTCTGGGGCCATCTGGAGCGCGACCTGGCCCATCCCGCCCTTGCCGGCTTGCGCGCATGGTATGATCGGACGATTCCAAAAGAGCGCCGCCTCATCAAGGCGGACAAGGAAATTTCGTGAGCATGCGTAAAGTCACGCGCGCGATGATCATGGCGGCCGGTTTCGGCACCCGCATGCGGCCATTGACCGACCATATCCCCAAGCCGCTGGTGACGGTCAGGGGCAAGAGCCTGCTCGATCATACGCTCGACCGGCTGGTGGCGGCGGGCGTGACGATGGTGGTGATCAACCTGCATTACCGCGGGGCGCAGGTGCAGGATCATCTGGCCAAGCGGCGCGATATCGAGATCCGCTACTCCCTGGAAGAGGAGATATTGGGCACCGGCGGCGGGGTGGTGAAGGCTTTGCCCCATTTCGAGGGGGAGAGCTTTTTCGTCCTCAACTCGGATTCGGTCTGGGTGGAAGGCTATGTCTCGCCGCTCACGGCGATGCAACGCATCTGGGAACCCGAGCGGATGGACGGCCTGTTGCTGCTCGCCTCGATGATAACCGCCATGGGCTATGAGGGCCGGGGCGATTTCCTGCTCGATGTGAACGGCCGGGTCTCGCGGGTGCCGGAACTGACCTCCTCGCCCTTTGCCTATACCGGCGTGCAGATCGTCCATCCCCGCCTGTTCACCGCCGCGCCCGCCGGTAATTTTTCCACGAACCGCATGTGGGACCTGGCCATCGCCAAGGGCCGGCTGTTCGGCATCCGGCTGGAAGGTGTCTGGATCCATGTGGGCACGCCGGACGCGCGCGAGGACGCGGAACGCTATCTTGCCCGATTGATGCCTGCTTGATGTCCGCTTAACGGAGAAGTGAAAACGAGTCTCCATCTTTTCACCATTCCCGCCAGCGCGGATTTCGCGCAGAGCCTGGCACGCGGCCTGGTGGCGCGGAGCGGCGGCGGCACACTTGAGATCGCGCGCGCCCGCATCTATCTCCCCACCCGCCGCGCCGCCCGCGGTTTTGGCGAAGCTTTTGCCAAAGTGTTGGGTGGTGAATCGCTGCGGGGCGGAGCGGCGCTCCTGCCGCAATTTCATGCCCTGGGCGAGAGCGACGAGGAAGAAGCCGCTTTCGACGCCCTCAGCGAAGGCGTGGAACTCAAGCCCGCTATCGATCCCATCCGTCGCCAGTTGCTGCTGGCGGCGCTGATACGCCGCTGGGACGAGCAGGCGCGCGGCGGCTCCCTCAACACCGTCCAGGCGCTGCATCTGGCCGCCAGCCTGGCGACCGTGATGGATGAAGTGGAACGCCAGGGCGCGGACCTCAACAATCTCCAGGAGCTGGCACCCCTGTCGCTGGCCGAGCATTGGCGCGAGGTTGTGGGCTTTCTCGACCTGATGCGGACAAACTGGCCGGCAATTCTGCAAGACGAAGGACGCGTCAATCCGGCTGCTCATCGCAATGAGGTGATGAAGCTTCTCCGCGAGAGAATATCCGGGCAAAACCAGCCGGGCATGGTGATCGCGGCGGGCTCCACCGGCTCCATTCCGGCGACGGCACGGCTCTTGAGGACCATCGCCCGCCTTGACCATGGCGCGGTGGTGCTGCCCGGACTGGACCGCGGCCTGGACGAGAGCAGCTGGAACGATCTCGATCCGGGCCATCCGCAATTCGGCATGAAGCAATTGCTGGCGGAGATCGGTGCCACGCGGGCCGACGTCGCCGATTGGGACGAACAGGACGCCAGGCCGGCGCGCACGCTGTTGTTGCGCGAGACGCTGCGTCCCGCACCCACCACCGACGCCTGGCGCGCCATCGCCGATCGCGGGCCGGAAGAGATTGCGCGGGGCCTTGAAGGAATGTCGCTGATCGAGGCCAATGATCCCGCCGAGGAAGCCCTGGTGATCGCGCTGGCGTTGCGCCACACCCTGGAACAGGAAGGTCGCAGCGCCGCCCTGGTGACGCCCGACCGCAACCTGGCGCGGCGGGTGGCCGCCGAACTCACCCGCTGGGACATTGTGATCGACGATTCTGCCGGCCGCCCCCTTGCCCATACCGCGACTGGCGCCTTCCTGCTGCTGCTGGCCGAAGCCGCGGAAAAACAATTCGCGCCGGTGCCGTTACTGGCGCTGTTGAAGCATCCTTTTGCCACCCTGGGTGGAGAGCCGGCACCTTTCCGCGCGCACACGCGGCTGTTGGACAAATATGTCCTGCGCGGACCACGTCCCGATCCCGGTCTTGAAGGCGCGACAAAAGCCATTGCTGCCGCCATGACAGACAAAGGCAAGCCGGCCGGCCCTCTGGCGGCGCTGCTTTCCTGGTGGAAAGAGATCGCGGATTGCCTGGCGCCGCTGGAGCGGGCTTTCGCGCAAAAGGCCGCGCCGCTTTCCGGCCTGGTACAAACTCATTTGGCCGCGGCGGAAAATCTTTCCTGCCGCAATCCCGCCGATTGCCCGCTCTGGCGGGGGCCGGACGGTGAAGCCGCCGCGTCGTTGATCAGCGGCCTCCTGGACTCCGCGCGCGGATTGCCCGAGCTCGAACCCCATGCTTACCCGCCCCTCCTCAGCCAATTGATGATGGGGGTGGCGGTCCGGCCGCGTTTTGCCAGCCAAGCAATAGCCATCCTGGGCCCGCTGGAAGCGCGGCTGCAGCGTTTCGATCTCACCATCCTGGGCGGCCTGAATGAAGGGAGCTGGCCGGCGGCGCCACCGGCCGATCCCTGGTTTTCACGTCCCATGCGCGCCCGGCTCGGGCTGGAACAGCCGGAGCGGCGCATCGGACTCGCGGCCCATGATTTCGCCAGCCTGGCGGCCGGGCCCAAGATTCTCCTCACCCGCGCGCTCAAAGTGGAAGGCGCCCCCACCATCGCCTCGCGCTGGCTGGAGCGGTTGACACAGCTGGCGCGCGGCCTGGGCCTGGACGACAGGCTCAAGCCCGGCATCGATTATCGCACGATGGCGCAGGGCCTGCTGGAGGTGAGGCCGGGGCCCCGCCTCCCACGCCCGGCACCGGCTCCGCCCTTCGCCGCCCGGCCACGCCGCCTGTCGGTGACGGAGGTCGAGACCTGGTTGCGCGATCCCTATGCGATTTATGGAAAACATGTCCTCAAGCTCGCCAAGCTCGATGCGCTGGAGGAAGAGGCCGGACCGCTGGAGCGCGGCAATGTCTTCCATCGTGCCCTGGAGCTATTCATCCTGCGCCATCCCTCCGAATTGCCGGAGGATGCGCTCGCCGAGCTCGTTGCCATCGCCGAAGAGATTTTCAGCCAGACCCAGACTCCGGCCGCGCAGCGTGCGGTCTGGCGGCCGCGATTCCTGAGTGCGGCGCGCTGGTTCCTGGTCCAGGAGCGGCAACGGCGCGCCGGCATCGCCGCTTCCTATCCGGAAGTCCGTGGCCGCATGATCCTGGATGCGCCTGCCGGTCCCTTCCTTCTCACCGGCAAGGCCGACCGTATCGATCTGCTGAAAGACGGCACCGCCGCGATCCTTGATTACAAGACGGGCAGCCTGCCGGAAAAAACCTGGATGATGCGTTTCCTCACGCCGCAATTGCCGCTGGAGGCGGCGATGCTGGCTGCGGGAGGCTTTGAAGGCTTGCCCGCACTTGCGGCAAGCGAGCTGATTTATCTTCGCCTGTCCGGCGGATCGCGCGGCGGCGAGGAAAGACGCTTCGATGGAGACATGGGCGCGGAAGCCAAAGCGCGGCTTCTGCGGCGCATTATCTCGTTTGACGATCCGGCCACGCCCTATGTCTCGCGCGTGGCGCCGCATAGCGCCCGCAGCGAGGGTGATTACGATCATCTGGCGCGAGTCCGGGAATGGGCGCCGGCGGGTTGGCTGGAGGAATGGTGACCACCGAACCCTCCGCCCGAGCCTCGGACCCGACCGTCTCCGCCTGGGTGGCGGCCAATGCCGGTTCGGGCAAGACCTTCACCCTGGCCAACCGGGTGGCGCGGCTCCTGTTGGCCGGGGCGAAGCCGGAACGCATCCTTTGCCTAACTTTCACCAAGGCCGCCGCCGCCGAAATGCAGGGAAGGCTGTTCTCGCAACTGGGCCAATGGGCGATGCTGCCGGACGGGGCCTTGCGCAAGGCGATCGCAGAAATCGGCGGCGAGACGGGTGACCTGGCGAAAGCCCGCCGTCTTTTCGCCCAGGCGCTGGAGACGCCGGGCGGGCTCAAGGTGCTCACCATCC
>CAZEFQ010000110.1:0-29202 GCA_964511505.1 uncultured Rhizobium sp. | reverse complement strand
ATTGATTCTGGAGCAGACGCCGCAGGGGCTGCGCATCCAGCTGGTGGACCAGGACGGACGTCCCATGTTCCAGGACGGGGCGACTGAACCCCTGCCCTACGCCAGGAAGCTGCTGCAGACGGTGGGCGCCATCATCGACACTTTGCCCAACCGGGTCTCGATCAGCGGCCATACCGCAAAGAATGATGGCAGGAACGATGGCACTGGCGGCGACGACTGGACCCTGTCCTCCGGCCGCGCCAATGCCGCGCGCGCCCTGCTTCAGGCGGGCGGCCTGGCGTCGGACCGCATCTACGAAGTGGCGGGAAAGGCGGGATCGGAACCCCTGCTGCCCGAAAACCCCGGCGCCTCCGCCAACCGCAGGCTTTCCATCCTGCTTTTGCGCGAAGCGCCGCCGGCGCCTCCGGGGAAAACGCTTCCGTAAAACGCCGCCGTTAACGCCCTCTCGGGAATTTCTTGCGCGCGGAGCCTTGTCTTGCTCTTATTTGGGACAGGTGAGCCGTGACCGATCCCAGAAACACACGCGTTCCGCAGTTTTTTCTCACGCCGGGGGGGCCTTGTCCCTATCTGCCCGACCGGATCGAGCGCAAGGTGTTTGCCCGGCTCACCGGCCCCCTGGCCCAGCCGCTCAGCGAGGCGCTCACCCATTCCGGTTTCCGCCGCAGCCAGTCCATCGCCTACCGCCCGGCCTGCGAGGGCTGCAACGCCTGCGTCTCGGTCAGGATCGTGGTTCCCGAATTCGAGGCCAGCCGCGGCCAGCGCCGCATCCTCAAGCGCAATGCCGACCTGACCCGCCGCCAGGCGCCGCCCGAAGCGACGCGCGAGCAATTCGCGCTGCTGCGCACCTACCTGGACTCGCGCCATTCCGGCGGCGGCATGAGCGATATGGGCCTGTTCGATTATGTGGCGATGGTGGAGGAGACGCCGGTCAACACCCACATCGTGGAATACCGCGCGCCTTCCGAAGACGGCAAGCCCGGTACGCTGATGGCTTGTGCCTTGACCGATGTGCTGCGCGATGGGCTTTCCATGGTCTACAGTTTCTTTCATCCCGGCGCGGACGGACGCAGCCTGGGCACCCACATGATCCTTGACCATATCGAGGCGGCAAAGGCGCGCGGCCTGCCCAATGTCTATCTGGGCTATTGGGTCGAGGGCTCGGCCAAGATGAACTACAAGGCGCGTTTCGCGCCCCTGGAGGCGCTGGGTCCGAACGGCTGGGAGCGGCTTGCGGTTTAGAAGGATGCGCAGCCGGCTCGGTCAGACGACCGTCACCTGATTTCCGAAGGCAATGCGGATGCAGCGGAAATGATTCCCCTCAATTCCGCTTGATCTCAACCTGATATTCGATCCCCTTGGGCGTTCGCACCCCTTTCAGGATCACCTCATCGTCCTTGCCCAAGGCACCCAGCTCGCGCGGTCCGTCCGGCAGCAAAAGCGTATAGCGCTCCGCCACCGAGACATAGACCAGCCGGCTTTCCGGCAGGCCCACCTGCATCAGGGACTTCAGCCGCTCGATATACGGCGATTTCTGCCATTGAGCGGGGCTCGAGGGGTCGACATAAGCGACAATGCGGCGATAGCGGCTGACCAGCACGATCTTGGATTTTTCCGGCTTCCATTCCGGGCCCAGCGCTTCCGCCTGCAGCCAGTCGCACATGAAGGTGCGGCATTCTTTGGGCCGATCGGCATAGATCGCGCATCCCTTGCCCGGACGGCAATGACGGCACCAGGCGCCCGGAGCCTTTTCAATCTCCTTGATGCCCATGACTTTGCAGCAAAGCGTGCAAGTGCCGCATTCCCGGCTGTTCATCAAGGACCCGCGCCCCGCAACACTTCGACCTTGTATTCGATGCCCGTGCCGGTGCGGATGGTCTTGAGCATCACCTGGTCATCCGACCCCAAGGGACCCAACTCCTCGAAGCGATCCGGCAGCAAAAGCGTGTAATGTTCGGCGACCGAAACATAGACCAGCCGGTTCTGCGGCAGGAGCGCCCGCATCATGTGAAGCAGTCCGTCTATGTAGGGCGGCTTTTTCCAGACGGTGGGAGTCGCGGGATCGACATAGGCGACGGTGCGGTCATCCCTGGTGCGAAGCACGATCTTGGATTTTTCCGGCTTCCATTCCGGCCCGAGATAGTCATGGGCCAGCCAATCGCAGAAGAAGGTGCGGCATTCTTCAGGCCGATCGGAATAAATCGCGCAACCTTTGCCGGGCCGGCAATGGGGACACCAGCTGCCGGAAGGCTTGTCGATCTCCTTGATGCCCATGACTTTACAGCAGAGCGTACAAGTGCCGCATTCCCGTGGCATCGCGGGCCCTCCGCAGTTTGTACCATGCTTAGGTTGGTATCATTACACCAGCATCATAGAAGCGATAGCCGTTTATTGATGCGCCGCGCCCGAGAAGCGGCTTTTCAATTCTTGCAGCTGCTCGTCGGTGATCTTGGCGAAGAGCACATCCGCGGCACGGACGGGCTGTCCGGGCTCCAACTCGTCCAGCGCCTTGGCCATCGGTTGATCCGGCCAGGGGATCAGATTTCCATCTCCGGCGATGGGTTGGATCACCTCGTGTATTTTTTTCGCCATCACCGGCATCACCGGCCAGGAAAGGTGCGCGAACTGGTGCACCAGATTGAGGCCCATGCGCACCCCCACCGCGGCCTTGGCGCGGTCGGTCTTGATCAAGGTCCAGGGCGCGGCGCGGGTGAGATATTCGTTTCCCGCCACCCAGATGGCGCGCAGCTCGGCCAGGCCTTTCCGGAACTCGGCCAATTCCATGTAATCCGTATACTGAGCGACGCGCCGGTCGAGCTCAGCGATCAGCGCCTTCTCCTCCTCGCCATACTGCCCCTCCCCCGGCACCTTGCCGTCAAAGCGGGCGGCACAGAATTTGGCGACCCGGTTGACGAAATTCCCCAGCACATCGGCCAGGTCCTTGTTGATGGTGCCGGCAAACTGCTCCCAGGTGAAGTTGGAATCGGCGCTCTCCGGCGCATTGGCGATCAGGTAATAGCGCCAGTAATCGGCCGGCGCGACCTCAAGCGCCTTGTCCATGAAAATGCCGCGCTTGCCGGAGGTGGAGAATTTGCCGCCTTCATAATTGAGCCAGTTGAAGCCCTTCAGCCGGTCCACCAGCTTCCAGGACTCGCCCGAGGCCATGATGGTGACGGGAAAACCCACCGTGTGGAAAGGCACATTGTCCTTGCCCATGAATTCCCAATAGACGACATCGCGCGCGGCCTCGCCGTGCCACCAGCTTTTCCAGGCGTCGCCCTTGCCGTTCCTGTCGGCCCATTCCTTGGTCGAGGCGATATATTCGATGGGGGCATCGAACCACACGTAAAACACCTTGCCCTTGAGCTTGCCGCCGGCGATGTCGTCGGGCACCGGGATGCCCCACTCCAGGTCGCGGGTGATGCCGCGGTCGTTGAGCCCCTCGTCCAGCCATTTATAGGCAATCGAGGTGACGAGCTGCGGCCAGTCATGTCTGTGGCTGTCGATCCAGGCTCTCAGCTTGTCCACGAAGAGCGATTGCTTGAGGAAAAGGTGGGTGGATTCGCGGATCTCGATATCTTCCGCGCCCGAAACGGCGGAACGCGGGCGGATCAGGTCCACCGGGTCGAGCACGCGGGTGCAATTCTCGCACTGGTCGCCCCGCGCCCGCTCATAGCCGCAATGCGGACAGGTGCCGATCACATAACGGTCGGGAAGAAACCGCCCATCGGTGGCGGAATAGGCCTGATTGGTGCTGCGCAACTCCAGAAAGCCGTTCTTCCACAAAGCCCGCGCAAAATGGAGCGTCAACTCATGGTTCTGTGGCGAGGAGGAACGGCCGAAATTGTCCCAGGAGAGGCCGAACTTATCGCCCAGCTCCTTCTGCACCCGATACCATTTGGCGCAATATTCCGCGACCTTCTCGCCCTCCTCCAGGGCGGCCAGCTCCACCGGCGCGCCATGCTCATCGGTGGCGCAGATCAAAAGGGTTTCGTGACCGCGCGCGCGGCAGAAGCGGCCGAAAATATCGGCCGGCAGCATCGAGCCCACCAGATTGCCCAGATGCTTGACGCCCGCGACATAAGGCAAGGCGGAGGTGATCAGGATGCGCGTCATGACCTGTGAATAAATGAAGTTAAGCTGTTATAACATCTCCTTACAGGCTGTCGCGCCAAGGTCAAAGAGGACTCAAAGAGGCCGGTTGCGGAGCCGCAAAAGGCGGCGTAAGGACGCATTCCGGGAAAGCCGGCTTAGCTCAGTTGGTAGAGCACCTGATTTGTAATCAGGGGGTCAGGGGTTCGAGTCCCTTAGCCGGCACCGCCAGCCTCTTCCAAGATGCCTCGCTTATCGGAAGGCTGGTTATTTCGCCGCTTCGGAGGCCGAGTCCACGGCGCCGGAGGCGGCACCTGCGGAATGATCGACGCTGCCGTTCGAGCGCGCCATGTCGTCAGCGGAGCCAGATGCCGGCAAGGTTGTGCCGCGCGTGCTGGTGGCCAACTGGTTATTGGGATCATACACCGTCTTGTGGGCGGTCGATTCCGCGCTTCGTTGTGCCTGATCGGCATTGTCGACAGGAGCGCGAGGCGCCACGCCGCTTTCATCGCCATTCAAAGGCGTCAGTCCCGAGCCTTTGCGCGCCGGCTTCGGGACAATGTGCGTATGGACATTGGCGGGCACTTCACGGGCGTTTTGGTCGCCCCGCCTGGTGAGGGTGCCCGCGCTCGTGTGTTTGCCGTTGGCAGTGACGCCTTTTTCGGTGAGTGCCGTCTCGCCGGCCGTTGCGCCTTTGACATCGACAGTCTGTGCGAAGGCGGCCGTGGCGGCAAGGCAGGCCATCACGGCGATAAGAGTCCTATGGATGAATCCCGTCATCGCTTCCTCCACGGCGCCCAGTTGCGCCTCAAAAGGAGATAACGGCTTTCACCGCCAAAGCTTTCCCTGAGGAAGATGGAGAAGTGGGGGCCGGTCAGGCCAAACGCCGCCGGCGGCTGCGGATCCTGCAGCCGATCTGGCCCACAATCATGCCCATCGAAAAAAACACAGGCGACAACGCCACAACACACACCACCAGCATGTCACAAATGTATCATATTCGCGAATGCGGCGCGAAGCGGCATTATCGATCTCGCCCTTATTGACTCACAAGCGAATCGATTTATCGGGCTGGTGCGGTCGATTTACCCCTGGCCTCGGTAATAGCGGCCGGCCAAGGTGCCGTAGCGGCCATCATGATCGGGGTTGGAGTCCCCGGCTCCGGCATTCCCCCCGAACTGGCGATGGATTGGTCTTGAGCCGGCGCCTCCGCCCTCTCCTGCCAGGCCGGTACTCCGAACACCAGCGCCGCCGTGGCCAATGCCGCCAAGCTGAAATAGGGCAAAGGCCTCATGGCACCACCGTATGGGCGGCGGCGCCGCCGTCATTGGCGCCATTGTCCACCGGCGCTTTCTCCGCAAGCTGCTGGTCGGTGACCGGCCCGGAATTTTCCTTCTTATCTTGGTCATCCTCCCTGCCGCCGGCGGAAGCAGCCGCGTTGGCCGCCACCTTGTCCGATTGTTTTACCTCCGCCTTCTCGGCCTGCGACGGCATCTGCGGCGCTGGGGACGGGCCGGCGGAAGCATCAAGTTGCGCCGGCGTCTGGGTGGGCGCCTGAGGGACCTGTGCAGATGTCTCTGCCGGCTCCGCCCGCAGCGGAAGCGCGCTCAACGCGGCTATGGCGACGCCGATGGCGAAATTTCTCATCCTTGCCTCCTTGGTGATGCAAGGAGAAAACGCCCAGGCTCACTGCTTGTTGCGGATTTCGGACAAGATCCGAGGCTGGCGGGGTCAGAGGCTGGCGCGCACCGAGCGGAATGACGCCCCCACCAGGGAATGGACGTTGGCCGATTGAATCGGCTGCGGCTGGTCGTTGCTCCAGCTGGTGACAACGGGCCGGGTGGAACGGGCCCCCGCGACGGAGAGACCCACGCCAAGCGCCGCAACAAGCACCGCCGAAATGACCAAGCGCGTCATGTCCATCTCCATAGTCCTACATGCTGGAAACGGCAGGCGGCGCGAAAAAGTTTCCGGAACCCGCGCCCATCGCCGTGCCATGTTTATGCCATGGACGTTAACAGTCAGGTTTCCAGGAGTTCGTTGGGGAACGCATTTTTTTGCGTTCCCGTGTTGGGAAAATGGGTGGCCAGGGCGTCGCCGCAAATGCCGATGGCGCGGACAAAACCGTCTGCTGCATGGCCCTGTTTCATGCCCTCCGTCACCGCGGCGACCGCCGCGTTCCAAGGTCCCTCGCCCACCGCGCGATGGATCGTTTCATGCGCCACCAGTTCCACCTGCCGGTCCGCAAGCGAGGCATAGATCAGGATGTGCGGTTCGGCATGGGAAAGCCGTGCGCCCCCCGCGGCAAAGTGATGCCGCGCCACTTGGCGCACGCGGTGACGCTTCAGGAAGCGCGGCGTCATCAGGCGCCTGACCGGCGGCAGCGACACCAGCCAGACCACCGCCAGGAACAACGCCGCCTGCAGCAGGGCGTAGAAAATGAGCGCGCGCAGGATGGCACTTTCCACCGCCATGACGCTTCCATCGGTCCAGGCGGAAAAAATGTCGTCCATGGCCAGCCGGTGGACGCCCAGCAGCACCATGAGGGGTGGAAACAGCAGCGCCGCCAAGGCCGCCCAGGCCAGCGGCACCTCGCGATAACGCGACACTTCATGGGCCAGCACGCAGAAAATCTCGCCCGAGGTTTTGCTTTCGGCTTTGGCGATCGCGTCGGAGATGCGTTTATGGTCGGCTTGCGTCAACACGCCCAACCCCCTGGCTGCCAAAGAATCCGCATCCCGCTACCAACTTCCCGAAGCGCCGCCGCCGCCGAAACTGCCGCCGCCGCCGCTGAAGCCGCCCCCGCCGAAACCGCCACCCGAGCTCCAGCCGCCGCCATGATAGCCGCCATAACGGCGTCCGCCGCCCATGAACAGGAAAGGCAGGAAAGCCCAGCCGCCAAATACCCGGAATATCGCGAACAGAATGAAGAGAAAAATCAGCAGGCCGACAAGGCCGCCGCCGTCGTCCCCGGTCCGATCCTGGGCCTGGCGCTGCGCCGCCGCGGCCGCCCTGGCCTCGGCTTCCGACGGGTCGAGCGACAATTGCTGGATCAGCGCATCCGTTCCCGCTTCCACCCCGGCGTCGAAATCGCCGGCGCGGAATTTGGGCAGAACTTGAGTCTGCAGGATCACTTCGGAAAGCGCGTCGGTGAGGATGGGCTCCAGCCCATATCCCACTTCGATGCGCGCCTTGTGCTCATTGGGCGCGATCAGGAAGATCACGCCATTGTTGAGCTTGGCCTGGCCGATGCCCCAGGCGCGCCCCAACTGATAGCCGTAATCCGAAATCTCATAGCCGCCGAGCGACGGCACCGTCACCACGACAAGCTGGCGCGAGGTCTTTTGCTCCAAGGCCGCCAACTTGTTGTTGAGATCGAATTCGGTCGCATCGCCGATGATGTTGGCGTTGTCCATTACCCGCCCGCGCAAGGGCGGAAAGGCAGGCGCGGCGCTTGCCTGCGCGACAAGCAACAGGAAGGCGAAAAGCCCGGCGAGATGGAGCATCGGCCAGGAAAAGTGCGGCCTCGCGGTTTTCCGTCCGGCCGTGCGACCAAAATAAAGCTTCATGTCAGGGCGAGGCCGGGGCTGGCGCGGGAGGCGGAGCGGAGGCGCCGGGGAAGCTTACCACCGGCGCGTTTTGCGCCGCGGGGGTCGCCTGGAAAGGCTGCGCCTCCTTGTAAGCCTGATAGAAAGTCGCGTGCCACAGCGAGCCGGGAATGGTCACCAGCGTGGTGTTATAGTCCTGCACGACGGCATTGTAATCGCGCCGCGCGATCTCGATGCGGTTTTCGGTGCCTTCCAGCTGCGCCTGCAGCGCCATGAAATTCTGGTTGGACTTGAGGTCCGGGTAATTCTCGCTGATCGCCAGGAGCCGCCCCAAAACGCCGGACAGTTGGTCCTGCGCCGCCTGGAATTTCGCCATGGCGGCGGGATCGGTGATGGTCGAGGCATCGATCGAGACATGGGTGGCCTGGGCGCGCGCCTCGGTCACCTGGGTGAGCACGCTTTTTTCCTGCGCGGCATAACCGGCCACCGTGTTGACCAGGTTGGGAATCAAATCACTGCGCCGCTGATAGGCCGCCTGGACGTTGGCCGCCGCGGCTTTGACCGCCTGGTCCTTGGCGGGAATGTCGTTCACGCCGCAGCCGGCAAGCGCCAGACTCAAGCCCAACGCCGCTATCATTCCAAGCAAGCCTTTGGAAATGTTCATGACTTTCCCTTCCGCCCAGAACCCATGGCGAAAAGATGGGGAACCTGCGAAGAACCGCAAGCCATTCCGCCAAAATATTTCAAGAGACTAGCTCTTGCTTTTCACCGGGGCCCCTTCCTGGCGGGCGGTGCTGATCAAGCCGGAGCAATCCGCATTCTTGGCCAGGCCGGGATCGAGAAAAGCAAAAATCGCGGCCAAGGGATTGAGCGCGCCCAGGCCGGCGCCCAGCGCGCCCTGGGCCACGATCGGCTTGGCGTCCACGCCCAGCGCGGGCTGATCCCAGCGGCCGGTGATCGAAATAGGCGCCCTCACCCGGAACAGCTGGAAATGCTTGGGTTTGCCCTGGACCCTGAGATCCATGCTTTCGTCTTTCATGTTGATGCTGCCATTGCCTTCCACCAGCACCGGGTCGGTATCGATGACGAATTGCTGGCTGGTCAGGACGCCATCCTTGGCGGAGAAATGCACCAGGGCGCAACGCATCCCGGTATCGCTATTGTCCCCGGCAAGGCTGAGGCTCAAGGCATTGAGGACATTGATGCCCATCCATTCCGCCAGCGAGTGGCGGATGCGGCCCGAGGGCACCGCCACCGTCAATGTCCCGCCGGCGCTGGACGCCGCCTTGTGCACCGAATTGCCGCGGCCGGTGAGCAAAGCGCGGGCTTCCACCGTGCCGCTCACCGGCTTTTCCGCGCTCTTGATGAATGTCTCCATATGGATGTCGGTGATGCGCGCATCGACATTGGTGACCGGCTCTTCATGGCGGGCATCGATCTTGAGCGAACCCGACAATTTGCCCTGGCTGAAAGCAAAGGAAAGCGGCTTCAGGTCCAGTACGCCGTCCTTGAGCACGATATGGGTGGCAAGGCCGCGCAAGGGAAAATCCCGGCTCTTGATGGCGTCGGCGGCATAGACCACGTCCGCGTCCATCTGGTTGAGTCTTTCGGTATGAAGCGGGGTATCGGGCAGGAGGCCGGCGGCGGTGGCGGCGGGGTTGTTTCTGCCGCCGCCGATCAAAAAGCCCAGATCGGTGAAATCCACCGCCCGCGAAGAGAGGTTGCCCCGCAGGATGGGCTTGTCGCCGCCGGCATCGACGCTGAGATCGCCATGGAGATCGCTGTTGCCCAATTGCCCGGCAAGGGTCTGCATCCGGTAGAGCGCCTCGTCGCGGGTGAGCCGGCCTACGATGCGGTAGGGCGGCGTGCGCGGCAGCGTAAGCCCTGTCAGGTAATAAAGGTCCGACAGGCTGTTGCCGGTGAAGGAGATATCGGCGTTGAAGCGGTCAAGATGGAAGGGATGGAGAATGCTTCCCTTCAGCACCGCATGCGTGTCTCCCGCCGTGATGTCGGCGGTAAAAGCATAGGGCCTGCTTTCATCGACATTGATAAGCGGCCCGCCATGCACGTCGGCGGTGAACTTGTTGGCGTTGAGCGTACCGTCACCGGTGAGCGCAAAAGCGCTGCCGCCGCCGCGCGCATATTCCTGGGACGAAATGGTGCCGATGAATTTGAGTTTGCGCACATCGTCGTCCACCTCCAGATGCCCGTCCTTGACCAGGAAACGGTTGATGGGCGGAATGCGCCAGCTGGCGGAAGCGCCTTTCGCGTTTGAACTGGCGGCGGCGCTGGAATCCCAGTTGGTGCGTCCGCTCTGGTCACGCACCACCAGCAGGTCCGGCGTGTCCAATTCCACCAACGGCAGCTTCCAGTGGCCGAAAATCGCCGGAACAAGGCGGAACTCGACCACCGCCTGCTTCACCAGGGCCGCTTGCGGTCTGCCGCTCACCCAAGGGGGATTGCCCGCATAAAGACCGCCTATTTCGACATGAGGCTGCCAGCGGAACAGGTCCACTTTGAGATTGCCTTCAATGCGGATCTCGCGTCCGGCTCGCGCCGAGGCATAACGGCCGATGGGCCCCCGCAACAGATTCCAATCAAGAAAATAAAGGGTGATCACCGCCGCCAGCAGCAGTACCAAAAAGGTGAGCCCCGCCCAGGCCGCCACCTTTAAGGTTGCAGGCCTTTCAACCGGACTGGCGTTCTTCGTCGCCGGGGGATTTTCCCCATTGTCGATCAACGGCATAGCGGAGCCTCCCCTCGTAAAACGCATGGAGGCAGGGATGGGCTGCGATCGACCCGTTCAAATGACAAATCAAGGGCACGGACCCAATGGAACAGGCCCAATGAACAGGCCCAAATGAACAGGCAAAGGTTCCCGGCGTTGTCTTTTCATGACCATCGCGGTGGGGAACTCTGCGCCGGCCCGGCGCGCCTCTTTGTGGGACCTCGTCAAGGAGGGGTTCAACTGTTTTATCGAAGACCACGCGCTGACCCGCGGCGCGGCCATTGCCTTTTACGCGGTCACCGCCATCGCCCCGGTGCTGTTCATCACCACCGCGGTGGCCGGTGCTTTCCTGGGCACCAGCGCGGCCAGCGCCGCGATGCGCTACCAACTGCGCCAGGTGATGAGTCCGCAAGGCGCGGAAATGGTGCAGTTCGCCATTACCCATGTGGCCGGTTCGCACCACAGTCTCTTGGGAAGCCTGTTGGGTTTCCTGGCGCTGATATTCACCGCCTCCGGGGTGTTCACCGAGATCGAAGACGCCCTGAACGTGGTCTGGAAGGCGCCGCGCACCCAATCCTATTTTTACCAGATCGTGCGCGGGCGGGTGATGAGCCTGATCCTGGTGATATGTCTGGGAATTCTTCTGATGGTTTCGATGATCATCGCCGGCGGCATCGGCGTCCTGGGCCGCCTCCTGAACCGCGATGCCGGGCTCGGCCATGTCCTGGTCGGGCTGATCAATTTCGGCCTTTCGTTCGACCTGGTCTCGATCCTGTTTGCCGCCCTCTATAAGGTCCTGCCCAACAAGAACCTCGCCTGGCGCGACGTGATCGTGGGCGCCTTTGTCACGGCCGTCCTGTTCGAAGCGGGCCAGGCGCTGATCGGGCTTTATCTCTCACGGGTGATCTACGCCAATGTCTATGGCGCGGCTGCCGGGGTGATCGTGCTTCTGGTCTGGGTCTATTATGCGGCGCAGATTTTCCTCTTCGGCGCCGAGTTCACCCGGGCCTGGGCGCGGCATTACGGCACGCAGCAAGGCGTCGAGGACCCGAAGTCCTGTTCCACGCAATTCGATTAGAAGCTAAAGAACGGGCGCCTGGTTGGCGGAGAGCGAGGCCTCTTGCGGCGCGAAGGAGGCGGCATCTACCGACGCCTGTTTCACCTCGCTCGGATCCATCTGCTCCTTGAGGGTCTGGGCGCGCGAGGCGGAAGGCATATCGCCGTGCGCCGCCGCGATCAGATACCATTTCAGCGCCGCGCGCGCGCTTTGCGGCACGCCCAATCCCCGCTCATACACCACGCCCAGGTCGAACTGGGAATCGCGATAGCCGGCTTCCGCCGCGCGCAGGAACCATTTCACCGCCTCGGCCGGATCCTTTTCCACGCCCTGCCCTTCGGCATAGGCGATGGCGAGGTTATGCATCGCCTTGATATTCCCCTGGGCGGCGGCGGCCAGGAACCAGCGCGCCGCTTCGCTTTCATTGCGGTTGCCTTCCAGATAGAGCGTGCCGAGGACATATTCCGCCACCGGCTGGCCTTGCGCCGCGGCGGCCTGACTCCAGCGCCTTGCGGCCTCTTCGTCGCCGGCGACGCCTTCGCCCCTCAGATAGGCCAGCGCCAGCGCGGTCTCGGCACGCGCATCGCCACTGTCGGCCAGCGCGATCAGATGAGCGATGCCCTTGTCCGCCGGCTGGCGCCGCGCGGTGCCAGAATTGATGCCGGAGTTGATGCCGGAATTCATACCGCCATTCGCCGCGACCTGCGGCAACGGACGCGCCGTCGCCGCGGGCAGCATGCCGCGCGCGCCGCCATTGATCGCGCCTGCCGCCAGCACCATGCCGGCGCAGATCAAGAGCACCATCAGGGCGGCGGCGCCCCAGCCAAGCCAGCGCATATTCAAGGACGATTTCGGCTTGTTGTGTTCGGCCTGGGCTGCTTGGTGCGCGGCACGCCGGGCATGGGCGATAAAATCCACGACTTCCTTCTGGGGCTCCCTCTCGGCCATGGTGCCGGAAACGGCTTGCGTCATGGGTTCTTCCCCCTCGTCTGAAACGGGCTCTTCGATCGAAGCAATCTCGGCGGCAAAAGCGGTCTCTTCAGCGGTCTCTTCGCTCAAGACTTCCGCCGAGGGCACGGATGCCAATGCACCAGGTTCGAGCGAAAAGGGTTCAAGCTCGCCAAGCACGCCGCGCGCGCTTTCGTCATTCTCTTCGGAAACAACGTCCACCATGGAAGAAATTCCAGACGGCTCGGGTGACGGGATATTGGCAGCTTCGCTCTGCTCCAGGAATGGCTCAAAACTCTGCGGCGCCGGCTCGGGTTCCACGGGTTCCATGGCAACCGCGGCAGCGCTCGAAGGGGCCGCGGCCTGGTTCTCCTCCACCAGGCTGGTTTGAATCCTACCTGTCTGGTTCATTCCAGTCTGGTTCATGCCGCTCAGGGCTTCCCGGATCAGCGCCAATTGCTGGGCCATGATCTCCTCGGATTTTTCCTGGCGTTTCTCAAGCGAGGCGAGCGCACGCTCGAAAACCCTTAGCCGGCGCTCCAGCCACGCGTCATTGACGGCCGGAGCGGCAGATGGAGGAGCAAAAGCCGATGGAAGCACCGGCATCACGTCGCTGCCCGAGGCCAACTGTACCGATGCCATATGGGCCGGAGCCAGGTGCACCGGGGCCACGCGCACCGGCTGTGCCGCCTGCAATATCTCACTCAAGCCTTTGACATCCTCGCCGGCGAGCGCGGCCAGCAGCTGCGCCTTATCGGCAAAACAGCGGCGGAACTGGGCCTTGCTGATGCCGGTCCTAACCAAAAGTTCCTTGAGCGGGAATTCCGCGTTCTGCGCGATCAATTCCCGTGCGGCGGCGATAAGTTGAGCCTTTGTCTCCGCGTCGTTCTGGTCAACCACTTGAGGCGCCCGATAAATCCCGTACCCGAGATTAGGGAGCAAACCCTTACAGAACGTGATTCAAAATAGACGCAATTCGATTTGATTTTCCGCAAAGGCCTTGGCGCGCCCGGCTTTTTCCCGCGAACCTTATTCCGCCGGAGCGGGCGCGGGGCGCGCAGGCCCCGCATTCCCCTTCCGCCGCATCAGCGCCAGCATCATGGCGATGATGGCGAGATAGGCGATCAGCTGCGCGCCGTCCGGCGCTTCGCTATAGCCGGCAAGCGTATGCAGAAGCCGGCCGGTAACGCTGTCGTCCGCGAGCAGCCAATGGGTATTCCACAAAGGATCGGTGAGAGCGCCGATATAACCGCCATTCTGCAGGAACAGCACCGCCTGGGCCGCCATGCCGGCCGCCAGCAGCGTGATCAGGCCTGATGTCACCGAAAACAGCCGATGGGCCGGAATGGTGAGAAGGCCGAAATACATCAAGGCCGAAACCAGGGCTCCGCCGAGCAGCCCCAGTGCGCCGCCGCCGGCCAGCGCGGCGTTGGAGGTACCGCCCTGGGCCAGGATGCCATAAAGGAACAGCACGACTTCCGAGCCTTCGCGCAACACCGCCACGCCCACCACAATCGCCAGCGCCGCCAGCGTCCGTTTTCCGGTGATTACTTCATGGCCCGCGGCCTTCAATTCGCGCGCCATCTGCCGGCCGTGAGAGGCCATCCAGACATTGTGCCAAGTCAGCATCGCAACCGCGATGAGGAGAATGGAGGCGTTGAACAATTCCTGGCCGTTGCCCTCGAAAAGCGCGGCCAGTTCGCCCGCGAAAGCCGCCACCAGGCAGGCGCCCAGGATGCCGCCGCCGACCCCCAGGGTCACGAAAGCGGAACGGCGCGGCACGCCCTTGGTGGCGGCCAGCACGATGCCGACGATCAGCCCGGCTTCGATGACTTCGCGGAAAACGATCAGGAGGGCGGAGAGCATTTCAACATCCTATTGCGCGATCACAACCCCTTGGGCGGTTTGCGAATGATATTCGCCCATGAAATGGTATTTGCCGGGCGCCAGCGCCCTCAAGCGCACATTGCCGCTGGAATTGCCCGCCACCACCTTTTCCACCTTGAGATCGGAGGAATCGAATTCCTCGGCGGTGGCATCCTTGTTGGTGAGCTGAATCATGGCGGGCGTGTTGGCCTTCACATGAATTTCGGCGGGGCTGAATTTGTGGTTCTGCAACGTCACCGGGATGGCCTGGTCGGCCATCGCCAGGGCCGGAGCCATGGCGAGGAGGAATGCGGCGATGGCAAGCGTCTTCATGTGGTTTTACCCGGATAGGTGAAGGTCCAGTTCAAGGTGATCGGCTTCCACCAATCAGGCACGCCGGTGGCCTTGTCGGTCTGGCGCAGGAAGCCATGCGCGGAGGGCGGGGCGATGAAATAGGTCAGGCGATAGCTGCCGGCTCCCCCCATATCCACATCATTGGCGTAAGTGGGGCCGTCCTTGGCGGCCATGGGAAACAGGATACCCGTGCGCTTGAAGGTCTTCTCGCCGTCCTTGGTCAGCTCGTAATGGATGTCGAGATAGGGAATCCAGGCGCCGGGAACAAAGCCATGGACTTCATCCCTGGCGGCATGGATCACAGCCTCCAGATGCACGGCTTCCTTGCCCATGCCCATTCCGGCGGGCATCCGGTCCATCTCCACCCCGGTCCGGTATTGTGCCGCGATCTCCATACCTTCCCGGGACACTTTTTCCCCTATTGCGAGAGCTGCCGCAGAGGCGGAGGCAGCTCCCAGGGCAACCATGGGAACGGCAATAAGGGGCAGACCGCGCATAAGGACCTTTTTCACCTGTTCTTATAAATGCAACTCATTCTCAAATACCGCGCTTGCTGCCTGAAAGTCAAGCAAAGCGGGATTGACAGCCGGTAAGCCGCAGAGAACCCTGTTTTGCGGAAAAAAAACCAGGAAGAACCATGCGCCCCTGCCTGACAATTGCCCTTTTTACCCTGCCGCTCGTTCTTGGCGTTCCCGCGGGAGCCGCGCCGGGACCGGTGCAAACCTTCCCTTCTTCCGCCGGTCCGGTCAGGATCACGCCCATCTATCACGCCGCCGCCATGATCGAGGCGGGCAATGACCGCATCTATATCGATCCCGCCAAGCCCGCGAATATAGCGGGGCTTCAGCCCGGCGATTTGATCCTGATCACGGACATCCATGGTGATCATATGGATGCCGCCGACATCAAGGCGCTGTCGAAGGACGGCACCCAGGTGATCGCGCCCGCCGCCGTGCAGCAGACCATCACCCAGGCCCAGATTCTCGCCAACGGCGCCAGCGTCAAGTGGCACAATTGGAACATCACCGCCGTGCCCATGTACAACATCGCGCATTTGAACAACGGCACGCCCTTCCACACCAAGGGACGCGGCAACGGCTATATCCTGAACTATGGCGGCAAGAATTTCTATTTCGCCGGCGACACCGAGGGCACACCGGAAATGAAGGCGCTCAAGAACATCGATGTCGCCTTTATCCCGATGAACCTGCCCTACACCATGACACCGGACGAAGCGGCGGAGGCGGTGAAGGCGTTCAAACCGAAAGTGGTGATCCCCTACCACTATAGCGGCCAGGATACGTCCATCTTCAAAAAGGATCTCGACGGCACCGGCATCGAAGTGCGGCTGCTCGATTGGTACGCGAATAAAGCTTCCTAGAATTCTTTCAGCCTGCACAGGCCCGACTCCCCCTTCTGCGCGGAGCGAAGCGAGGCTAGAAAACCTTGCCCTAGCCGAGCCCTTAAGGGCGAGGCGCGCCGTAGCTGGCCCTTGAGGCCGGACTAGCGAAAGCTCCAGTGGAGCTTTCGCCCGGCCGAACGCCAGCGAAGGCAGAGGGGGTTAATCTGCTTTAAGTGCTTTGGTGATGAAGCGGGTGAGGTTGTCCACCATCGCCACACGGCAGCGCTGCATGCGCGCGGCGTCCAGGCTGGTCTGGTGCAGCGCGCCGGCGATCGCCTGGCCGATGAAATCCGGCTTGTAATCCTGGCAGGCCTCGCCCCGTTCGGCGGCGCCGCGCAAGAGCTGGGCCCATTCCTCGCCCCAGCGCGCCAACAGCGGCGTGCCCTGCGCGCCTTCCGCATCGATCACCATTTCGTCGGTCATCGCGGCGCGCAGCACGCCCGGATTGCGCTCGGTATAATCATAAATGGCGTTGAGGGTGGCGGCGACACGCTCTTCCAGCGGACCCTGGGAATTGCGGGTTGCTTCCAGGCATTGATTCAGTTCCTGCCGCGCCTCCTCGACAAAAGCGAGAAAGCAGGCGCGCTTGTCCGGATAATGGAGATAAAAAGTCCCATGCCCCAATCCAGCCTCGCGGGCGATGTCTTGCGGCCTGGTGGCATGATAGCCGCGCTCGACGAACAGCTTGCGCGCGGACTCCTTCAGCCGCGACAGGCTGTCAGCCTTCTTCTTGATGGGAATAACCTCGCTCACCATAGGCATACTTTCCCCTGCCCGCTCGTGAGTCAACCATGGACATCAGGCAGCCTTAAAACAGGCAGCCTTACATCCGGAATCCGGGGTCGCTGCGCTCGATTTTCCGCAAAAGCGCCGGCCAGGCCAACTCACCCATATACCCGCCAAAGGCGAACGCTCCCTGTCCCGCGGTCTTCTCCTGCACGCCCTGGTTGGGATTATTTATCTTGACTCCTCCGGCCAATGCCTTGGTCTGCATGGCGCACGCCCGCTCCAGATAGTAAATGCGCAAGAAGGCATCGGCGCAGTTCTTGCCCGCCGCCAGTGTGCCGTGATTGCGCAGGATCATGAAATTTTTCTCACCCATGTCGGCAACCAGCCGCTGGCGCTCGTCAATGTCGAGCGCGATCCCTTCATAATCGTGATAGGCAAGGTCCGCGATCAGCATCATGGCATGCTGGTCCAGCGGCAACAGGCCGTCCGCTTGCGCCGACACCGCCACACCGTCCGTGGTATGAAGATGGATCACGCAACCGATGTCGGGGCGCGCCATGTGCAGCGCGCTGTGGATCACAAAGCCGGCCGGGTTCACCGGAAATTCGCTCTCCTCGACCTTGTTGCCGTCCATGTCGATCTTCACCAGCGAGGAGGCGGTGATCTCGTCGAACAGAAGCCCGTAAGGATTGATCAGGAAATGATGCTCCGGTCCCGGCACGCTTGCCGGAACTCTGGCCGAGATATGGGTGAAGATCATGTCGTCCCAGCCATGCATGGCCACCAGGCGATAGGTGGCGGCCAGGTCCACCCTCGCCTGCCATTCCGCTTCGCTGACACGTCCCTTAAGAGAAGGAATTGCGTTCATCCGCCAATCATAATATGCGCGCCACCGCCTGTCGCCAGCCCTGATAGAGGCTGTCGCGTTCCTTCCTCTTCAGGCGCGGCAAGAAACGCCGCTCCAGCGCCCAATGCCTGGCGATATCCTTCATGTCCTGGAACAGGCCGGCGCCCAGCCCCGCCAGATAGGCCGCGCCCAGCGCCGTGGTTTCGGTGACCTTGGGCCGCTCCACGGCAAGTCCGGTAAGATCGGCAAGGCGCTGGCAGAACCAGTCATCCGTCACCATGCCGCCATCCACCTTGAGGCGGGTGAGTCTTTTCAACCCGGCCTTTTTCAAGTCCGCCGCCATGGCCTCCAACAGATCGCGGGTCTGGTAGCAGACGGCATCCAAAGCCGCGCGCGCAATCTCGGCTTTGCCCGTATCGCGGGTCAGCCCCAGGATGGCGCCCCGCGCGTCCGGCTTCCAATAGGGCGCGCCCAGGCCGGTGAAGGCGGGGACGAAATAAAGCCCTTCCGCCGGCTTGGCGCGCTTCGCCAGATTCTCGATTGCCGGCGCGCTCGGGATCGCTTCCATCGCGTCGCGCAGCCACTGCACCACCGCGCCGGCAATGAAGATGCTGCCCTCGATGGCATAGCTCTTCTCCCTCTTCCGGCGATAAAGCGCGGTGGAGAGGAGCCGGTTTTGCGAACGCGGAATGCGCCGGCCGCTGTTCACCAGCATGAAACAGCCGGTGCCGTAGGTGGATTTGACATCGCCTGCCGAAAAACACGCCTGGCCGATGCTGGCGGCCTGCTGGTCGCCCGCGACTCCCAGGATCGGGATCGGCTTGCCGAACAGGCGGGTCGTCCCGAACGCTCCGGCACTGTCGCGCACCTCGGGAAGGACCCTTCGCGGCACGCCGAAGAGGCGCAAAAGCTCTTCATCCCACTCAAGGCTTTTCAAATTGAGCAGCATGGTGCGCGAGGCATTGCTCACATCGCTGGCGTGGACCGCACCTTGCGTGAGATTCCAGACCAGCCAGCTGTCGATGGTGCCGAACAGCACCTCGCCGCGCAGCGCTCCTGACCGGGCGCCTTTCACATGGCGGAGCAGCCATTCGAGCTTGGTGGCGGAGAAATAGGGATCGAGCAGCAGGCCGGTCTTTTGCGTGATCCTGCCTTCCCAACCCTCAAGCCTGAGTTCGGCGCAGCGCGAAGCGGTGCGCCGGTCCTGCCAGACAATCGCGCGATGGAGCGGTTTTCCGCTTTTCCTGTCCCAGATCAGGGTGGTTTCGCGCTGGTTGGTAACGCCGATGGCGGCCACCTGCCGTCCCTTGACCACCCGGCGGCAGGCCGCAAGCGTGGCCCGCCAGATTTCCTCCCCGTCATGCTCCACCCAGCCGCCGCCGGGATAAAATTGCCTGAGCGGGATGGAATGGCTGGCCACCGGCCGGCCGTCGGGCGCGAAAAGCATCGCCCGGGTGGAGGTGGTGCCCTGGTCGATGGCCAGCAGAAACGCCTGTTTCATATCATGATTTTGGGCAATTTGAGGGAGGCACCGCAAGAGGCTTAATTCCGCGTTAACCCCTGGCTGTTAAAAAATTCGTGCTGTCGGGGGGCCGGTCCATCGGCCAAAAGAATGAATCTTGAAGGCCGCGTGGGATTGACCGCGCATGACATGAGCGACATGGGCCGCCTGGCCCAGCTCGCGATGAATCCGCAAAACGGCGCCAGCCGCGAGGAAATCTATCTCGCCGTCGCCTCCCTCTACCGCATCCAGGGCGCCGGCCTCAATGAAACCGAACGCGAGCTGATGCGCGAAATCCTGCGCCGCCTAACCCGCGACGTGGAGATGGCGATCCGCATCGCGCTGGCCCAGCGGCTGGCGGACGATATCAGCGTGCCGCACGACCTGATCCTTCTTCTGGTGGACGATTCCATCGAGGTCGCCCGTCCCTTGATCCTGCACTCCCCGCTTCTGACCGAGCAGGATGCGCTGCGCCTGATCGGGGAGGCTTCGGTGGCGCATCAGGAGGCCGTGGCGGGGCGGCCCAATATCGGAGTCAAGATCACCGACGCGCTTTGCCGCCTGGACCATGAATCCGTGCTGCTGGCGCTGGTACGCAACGCCACCGCCAAAATCTCGGAAACCGGCTACAGAAACCTTGTCGAGAAATCCCGCGCCATACAGGGATTGCAGGAGCCCCTGGCGCGCCGCCCCGACCTGCCCGGCGAGCTTGCCAAGGAAATGTGTGCCTGGGTGTCGGACGCGCTGAAGAACTACATCCAGAACAATTATCAGATGCCGTCCCGGCGGGTGGACGCGGCCTTGAACGAAGCCGCCGGCACGCTCGCCAGCGAACCGCCCGCGCCCAGCGACAAGCCTGCCGACAGCGCCCAGAAGCTGATCGAAAAACTCGCCTCGTCCGGCCAGCTCAAGGCGGGATTTTTGATGCGGGTCTTGAGCCAGGGCCAGATCGACCTGTTCGACCTCGCTTTCGCCCGCCTTCTCGGCGTGGAGCTTCCTGCCTTCCGCAGCTTCTTTTATGAGGAGGGCGTGCGCCAGCCGGCACTCGCCTGCCGGGCCGGCGGCATCGACAAATCCGTCTTCGCCACCGTGTTCAATCTTTCGCGCCAGGCGCGCAACCGCGTGCCGGTCCTGGGCCAGAGCGAAATCGCCGATGTGGAGCAGGTGTTCATGGCGTACACCCGGCCCGCAGCGCTGGAAGCAGTCAAGGGCGCCATTGCCGCCTGACTATTAGGGGCGGGACTGCTAGACTTTCCGTGCTGTCCCCAGGGGTCCTTTCACGCCCACCATGCCTTCGCTTCATTTCACCGCCGCGCCCGATGCCCAGGAGGCGCTTTCCGAGATGCACGCCCGCCATGCCGATGTGGGGCCGGAAGCTTGCGACATCGTGGTGGCATTGGGCGGCGACGGCTTCATGCTCCAGACCCTGCACGCCTTCCTGGGCAAGGGCAAACCGATCTACGGCATGAATCTGGGCTCAGTCGGTTTCCTGATGAATGAATACCGCAAAGACGATCTCGCGGCCCGGCTGGACGCGGCGGAGCGCGCCGTCGTCCACCCCCTGCGCATGCGGGCGCACAACGCCAAAGGCATCACCGAGGCGCTCGCCTTCAATGAGGTCTCGCTGTTGCGCGAGACCCGCCAGGCCGCCAAGATCCGCATCGAGGTGGATGGCAAATCGCGCATTTCCGAACTGATCTGCGACGGCATCCTGGTTTCCACCCCCGCCGGCTCGACCGCATACAATCTCTCCGCCCATGGCCCGATCCTGCCGATCGACGCGGCGCTGCTGGCGCTCACCCCGATCAGCGCTTTCCGGCCGAGGCGCTGGAGGGGTGCGCTGCTGCCGCACCGCGCCAAGGTGCGCTTCGATATCCTGGAAAGCAAAAAGCGCCCGGTGAGCGCGGTGGCCGATGATTTCGAGGTGCGCGATGTCTCATCGGTGGACGTGGCCGAGGACCGGACCATCTCCATGACCATGCTTTACGACCAGGGCCATAACCTCGACGAACGCATCCTGGCCGAGCAGTTCAGCGATTAGTTGTTGGTTGCCCCCCTCCGCCCTTCGCATCGCAAGCGCTGCTACGGGCACCTCCCCCTCCAGCGCTGCGCGCGAGGAGGAGGCGGGCCTGTGCTTGCGTATACAACAGCTGCAACGCCCCGTTAACGCCGGTTAAGCTAGCGTAAGCGCGCGCATTCCCGCGAGCGGCATGGCTTATCAATTCAACCAGTTGAAGGTTCTGGCGGTGGACGACAATGTCCATATGCGCAAGCTCGTGACCACCATCCTGCAGGCTTTCGGCATTTCGCAAGTCCTGGAAGCGGAAAGCGGCGAGCGGGCCTGGGCGGTGTTGCGGGAATCCAATCCCGACATCCTGGTGCTGGACTGGCTGATGGAAGGCATGTCCGGCCTCGAGCTGGTGCGCAAGATCCGCAGCGATCCCTCAAGCCCCAATCCCTTCGTCCCGGTGATCATGCTCACCGGCCATACCGCGCTCGACCAGGTGCGCGAGGCCCGCGATTCCGGCATCAACGAATTCATCGCCAAGCCGGTCTCGGTCAAGACCATGATGCAGCGGCTGATCGCGGTGATCGAGCACCCCCGCCCTTTTGTGCGCACCAAATCCTTTTTCGGTCCCTGCCGGCGGCGCCGCGCCGAAGGCGTCTACCAGGGTCCCGAACGCCGCGACCAAAAGCCGGCCGCCGCCCCGCAAGCCGCCGAATAGGAGAACGCCATGGCCCGCGAACAGCCGATCGAAACCTTCATGCCGCCCAATATGCTCAAGGCCAAGCTGGGAAGCGCGCCGGGCTTCGATCCCGCCGCCATCCGCCGGGCAGAACAGGCGATGGAGGAGATCAAAAGCGAGTTCGCGCAGTGGGCCGCGGCCGATCTGGAAAAGCTGGTGGCGGCGCGCGCCCGTTATGCCGAGGTGCCTGGCACGGAGGCGCGCGCGGCGTTGTTGCGCGCAGCCCATGATATGAAAGGCCAGGCCGCGACGTTCAACTATCCCCTGATTGCGCAGGTCTCCGGCTCGCTGGCAAAGCTGCTGCTGGGCTGGCCCGAAAGCCGGGATCTGCCGCTTGCCCTGGTCGATGCCCATGTCGACGCCGTGCATGTGATCTATCGCGACAAGGTGATGGACGAATCCAACACGCTGGCGCTGGCGCTGGCCGGGGAGCTGGATGCCCAGGTCGGGGCAGCGCTGAAGGCCTAGCTTTCCGAAAGAAGATTCAAGAGCCCTGGCGTCAACGCCAACGGCGAAACCGGGACTTCCTTGCCGGGCGCGAAGAAATCCGCTCTGGGCTGCCAGTTCATCACACTGGCGAGCAGCGCCTCGATGTTGGCGGATGACGCACCCGCCGCCTGGACCAAAGACGCTGTGGCTGTTGGGGCCGGCGCCTCCTCCAACCGCACGGGGGTCGCCGCCCCCGGCTGCTGCATCGCCCAGTCATAGACCTCCTTCACGCTCTTGGCCGAGCCGTCGGCGCGAAAAAAAACATTCTTGTTGGCCGCGGCTGCCGCCGGCAGCAATTGGGCGGCATCGGCAGACGGCGCGCTCTCATGGGCGCGGATCAGCTTGCAGGCGCCGTCGGCGCCCAGGAAATGGGCGGCATAAAGCTCGCCGCCGCAGGCCGGACGCCCCAGCGTCTCCTGCATCGCCAACGCCGAGCTCTTGGTGTACTCCCCGGCCATCAGGGCGGAAATTTGCGGATTCTTGCGCAGTTCCAGAATGGCCTTGCGGTCATTTTCGCTCGCCACGCGGTAATGGCCGTTGGCGTCCTGTGAGATCGCGTCGGCCATGGAAGACAGGCCGTATTGCGCGCCGTGGTTTTTGATTAGGCCGAGCCAGGTCTGCCCCACGAACTGGAACAGTCCTGCCGCCGAGGAGGTCGCCGACTGGGCCGTCGGCTTCAAGCTGGATTCCCGCATCGCGGTGCCCAGGAGATAGGAAAAATCCGATCCCGTGGTGGCGGCGGCCTCTTTCAGCGCGCTGATGACGGAATCGGCGCCAAAGCCATTGTTGAGAGCCCCAATCTGCATCAGGGCAAGATGGCCTTTTATGGTTAACCAGCCCTTACCAGGGAAATCCGTGCCAGGCGCGCGGCGGAATCATAAGGCTCGGGCGCGCTATGGCCCCAGACTGGCCCCGGCCAGGCCGCGTCGCCGGGATGGCGCCCCACGACATGAAGATGGAATTGCGGGACCAGGTTGCCCAGGCTGCCGATATTGAGCTTGGCGGCGCCGGCGGCCTTGATGATCGCGCCGGCGCGCGCGGCTTCTTCCATCAGCAAGGCACGCTCGGCGGGCGACAGCTCGGTAATCTCGGTCACGCCGGCCACGCGCGGCACCAGCACCAGCCAGAAATAGCGCGCGTCCTCCATCAGGAGCACACGCGACAGCGGCCAGTCGGCGACAAAGCTGGTGTCTGCGGCAAGACGGGTATGGATTTCAAAATTCACGCCTTATGCTCCTCGCACGCGTCTGGGGTCGAAAGCCGGGATCGCCTCCGCTTTGCCCAGAAGCTGGCCCGTGATGGATTGAGCGATAGCCGGCGCGAACAGGATACCGTTGCGGAACTGGCCTCCCGCCAGCCATAGCCCATCCACGCGGGTTGGACCCAGCAACGGCAACCCGTCTGTTGAACGCGGCCTTAATCCGGCCCAGTGATCTGTAACAGTCCAATTCTTCAATCCCGGCATAGCGGCTTCGGCACCGGCTTTCAGGAACGTGCGTGCCGCGTCCGTCAGCGCTGTATCGAAACCGGTATTTTCCATGGTGGCCCCGATCAGGAGTTTTCCCTCCCGCGGTACCGCATAGACACCATAACCCCAAACCACCGGAAGGGGCGCGGACTCGCCTGGCGGTGGCGTCAGCGCGACCATCTCGCCTTTCACGGGCGTGATCGGTGCCAGTTCCGGCTCGATCAGCCCGCTCCAGGCACCCGCTGCCAGCACAAAGGCATCGGCGTGATGGAGCCCGAACGGGGTGTGCGCGATGACCGCCCTGCCGCCCCGCCTTTCGATCCGCACCACCGCTTCATTGGCGATCAGCGTCCCTCCCGCCCGCTGGAAGGCAAACGCCAGTGCCACGCCGAGCGCGCGATTGTCCACCTGGGCTTCCTGGGGCGACCATAGGGCGCCGGCCAGCCGCTCGGTCACCAGGGGAACCAGACGCCGCACCTCAGCCGGATTTAAAATCTCACCCCCGCTGCTGTTGCGGGAAAGCCTGGCCAACTGCGCCTCATCCTCCGCCAGCATCAAAGCGCCCTGGCGGGTATAAGAAATGGCGCGGCCGCTGGCCGCTTCAACTTCTTCTGCAAATTCCGGCCACAACAGGCTGGATTTTTTGGAAAATTCCATCTCAGCGGGATGGGCGTCCAGGCTTTCTGCTGTCACTGCCAGCATGCCCGCGGCCGCCCAGCTGGCGCCGCCGCCCGGTTGGGCACGCTCCAGGACCGTGACCTCCTGGCCGGCCTGTGCCAGGCGCCAGCCGATGCCGAGACCCGCCACGCCGGCGCCGATGATTATGACCTTCATATCGGCCCTATAGCTTGAACCGGACGGCTTGTAACCTTTGGTTCCCAGCGTACGTATCAGCCCAGGCAAGGAGGCAGAAAATGGAAAAGGCACTTTTCGGCGCAGGTTGCTTCTGGGGCGTGGAGGATTTCTTCCGCCAGGTCCCCGGCGTTTCGGAGGCGGTGTCGGGCTATGCCGGCGGCACGACCCAGAATCCCAGCTACAAGCAGGTCTGCCGCGGCGACACCAACCATGCCGAGGTGGTGGAGGTCACCTTCGATCCGGCCAAAGTGTCTTATGGCCGGCTGGTGGATCTGTTCTTCAAGATGCACAACCCCACCCAATTGAACCGCCAGGGTCCGGATTTCGGCACCCAGTACCGCTCGGTGATCTTCACCCATGGGGAGGAGCAGGCCCGGATCGCCCGCGAGCGGCTGGAAGCAGCCAAGGCCGGAGGCCGCTGGAAGGCGCCGATCGTCACCCAGGTCGAGCCCGCCCCAGCCTTCTGGAGAGCCGAGGACTATCACCAGCGCTACTTCGAGAAGCATGGCGGCGCTTGCCACGTCAGTTACGAGGAACTGACGCGGCAAGCTTGATTTTGGTCGCGCGGCCTACGGAACTGCCTAGCGTCAGCGTGGGCAGGCGAGGCCGCGTGAGTTATGCCGAAGTGGCCAACAGCTAGGCTCTTCTTTCAGCGCGTTCCTCGTTGATCCGCATAGTCACCAGGACCACGATCATGGCGGCGAAGCTGGTGAGCGTGCCGGGCAGCCAGATGATCAGCCCGCCGTAGTGCTGGTCATTGAGCGCGGTCATCTCCATCACCCTGCCGCAGATGGTGTAAACGGGATAGTAGTCGGTCATGGAGAGCGACAGGATCGCCCCTAGCACCATCTGCGGCAGCTCGATCACCAGGATCAGCGCCGCCCGCATCAAATGCGATAGCCGGGCGGGTGGCTTGGCGCGGGAGTCCAAAATCAGCGACCAGAACATCACCCCATTGATCGCCATGCTCCAGTTCATCAGCTCATAGAGTGGCGCACTCAGCATCACATAGGTGTGAATGGCGGGGATCAGCCAGAAATAAAGCAGCCCGACGAACAAGACCGGCGCCACGACGGGATGCTGGAGGAAATCGGCCAGACGCTGCACCGGCTTGGAATCCACCAGCGGCTTGAGGAATTCCGGCAGCCCGGCATGCACCACCTTCCCGCCCATGCCCATGGCGATGGCAAAGGCCCCTGCATGATGGAGCACGAAATGCGCCCAGCGATGCATGAAGAAGAGATGCTGGGCGTAATAGTCCACCCGGGTCTGCAGCACGACATAGAAGGAGATAACGCCGGCGACGAAGCAGACCTGGCGCCAAAGCGGCGGTGGTTCGGCCACGCGTTTGAGCCCGCGCGCGAACCAGGCGAGGGTGAGCGCCAGACCCAGGAATTCGGGCCAATGGAATTCCCAGGGCAGGAAGGCGGGGAGATGCGCCGGAAAGCGCGCCGACCAGATGGCGAGCGCAGCGCCCACCGCCAGCAGGGCGCCGAATTGCAGCCATGCCGACCGGACGGTCATGATCCCATCAACTGGGCAAGATCGTCATAGCCTTCCCGCGCCAAGGCGTCTTTCACGCCTTGGATATCGCCGGCATTGCGATTCTGGTTCAGCTTCCATTTGCCTTCCAGCTTGTCGATGGAAAGCTCGAAGCCGACAATGGCCCGCAGCATGGCCTGGATGTAATCGGCCGGCGCGTCTTCCACGCTCCAGGGTGCCGCCCTGCCCGCTTCGTGGAATTGGCTGAGCCGTCCGACATGGGCGCGCAGCCAGGTGGGATCGTCATGGAGGGTGATCTTTCCCCGCGCATGCACGGCGATGTAGTTCCAGGTCGGCACCGCCTTGCCGGTCTCAGCTTTGGACGGATACCAACTGGGGCTGACATAGAAATGGGGGCCCAGGAAGATCGCCAGGGCCTCAGTATCAGGACCGATGGACTTCCATACCGGATTGGCGCGGGCGAAATGGCCTTGCAGCACATTGCCCTCCAACAGCAGCGGCAGGTGATTGGCCTCCAAACCATCCGGCCCCTGGGTCACCAGGGTGGCGAAGCCGATCCTGCGCATGGCATCGCGCAGGACTTCGTCTCTGTCTTCCCGGAAATGTGGCGGTATGTACATGGCGCTACCTTACGCGCCTAGGCCGTTTCCGCGAAAGCGTGATAAGGACGCGCCCATGCGCATAGCCGCCCTGCTCCTCGCTCTTCTGCTCGCCGGATGCGGCAGGCCGGCTTTCCATATGACTGACATTTCTGGAGCCATGCCGCGCCTGGACTTCCGCATGACCCGCGCCAGTGACGGCAAAGAGGTCACCGGCGCCGATTACCGTGGCAAGGTGGTGGCGCTTTATTTCGGCTACACCAATTGCCCCGATGTCTGCCCCGCCACCCTGGCCAATCTCACCGACATGCTGGGCAAGCTGAAAAGCCCGGATGTGCGTGTTCTGTTCGTCAGCGTGGACCCGCACCGCGACAGCGCGACGATGTTGAAGAAAT
Source organism: uncultured Rhizobium sp. (assembly GCA_964511505.1). Lineage (GTDB taxonomy): Bacteria > Pseudomonadota > Alphaproteobacteria > Micropepsales > Micropepsaceae > Rhizomicrobium. The sequence continues at coordinate 2,077 of CAZEFQ010000110.1, read as the reverse complement.
ACGCCACCGCTTTCTCACCCCAGATCGACGGCCTGGTTGGTGATGACAATGCCCTGGCGGATTTTGCCCGCCGCTACCGCGTCGCCTATTCGGTCGATCCCGGCCCGCCTTACACGGTGATGCATTCGAACGCGGTTTTCTTTTTCGACAAGGATGGGCGAGCGCGCCTGGTCACCACCGACACCAGCGACACCACGGCGATGGCAGAAGATGTGGAGCGCCTGCTTCGCTAGATATGCAGCGCGCCGCCGTCGGCCGCCAGCACCGCTTCGTGCATCATTTCGGAAAGGGTGGGATGCGGGAAGATGGTGTGCATCAGCTCATGGTCGGTGAGCTCGCCGGCCTTGGCGATGGAATAGCCCTGGATCAGTTCGGTGACTTCCGCGCCGATCATATGGGCGCCCAGGAGCTCGCCGGTGGCAGCATCGAACACCGTCTTGATCAGGCCTTCCGCTTCGCCCAGCGCAATCGCCTTGCCATTGCCGATGAAGGGGAAGCGGCCCACCTTGATCTTGCGCCCGTTCGCCTTGGCCTGGGCTTCCGTCTGCCCGATGCTCGCCACTTGCGGCCAGCAATAGGTGCAGCCCGGCACGTTGGAAGTGTCGAGGGGATGCACGCCTTTCACGCCGGCGATGCGCTCCGCCACGATGACGCCTTCATGCATCGCCTTGTGCGCCAGCCAGGGCGCGCCCACCAGGTCGCCGATCGCCCAGACGCCGGCCACGCCGGTTTCGCCCCACTGGTTCACCACCACATGGGTGCGGTCGACTTTGATGCCGGCGGCTTCGAGCCCGATATTCTCGACATTGCCGACAATGCCGATGGCCAGGATCACCCGGTCCACGGTGATGGTCTCGGTCTTGCCGTCCTTGGCCTTGAGCGTGGCGGTAACATTGTCCGCGCCTTTTTTGAGTTCGGTCACGGTGGTGCCGACTTTGACTTTCATGCCCTGCTTGGTGAAAGCCTTGGCGGCGAAAGCGGAGATTTCCTCGTCTTCCACCGGCAGCACGCGGTCCATCACTTCGACCACCGTCACGTCGCTCCCGAGTGTGCGGTAGAAGCTCGCGAACTCGATGCCGATGGCGCCTGACCCCACCACCAGCAGTGATTTGGGGAAGGACGGCGGGATCATCGCTTCCCGATAGGTCCAGATCAGTTTGCCGTCCGGTTCCAGCCCCGGCAGGGTGCGCGCCCGCGCGCCCGTGGCCAGGATGATGTTCTTGGCGGTGTAGTCGGTGGCCTTGCCGTCTTGCGTCACGGTGAGCTTGCCCTTGCCGGAAAGCTTGGCGCTGCCGGGGATCACGGTGATCTTGTGCTTCTTCATCAAAAAGCCGACGCCGTTCGAGAGCTGCTGCGACACGGCACGGGAACGGGCGACGATCTTGGCGATATCGAATTTGAAATTGTCGGCCGAGAAGCCGAACTCGTCCAGGCGGTGCATCAGGTGCCAGATTTCACTCGACCTCAGCAGCGCCTTGGTCGGGATGCAGCCCCAGTTGAGGCAGATGCCGCCCAGCCGGTCGCGCTCCACCACCGCGGTCTTCATGCCCAACTGGGCGCAGCGGATGGCGGCGACATAACCGCCCGGACCCGCGCCCACCACAATCGCGTCAAAGTTCGTATCTGCCATGGATAAACCCTACAAACCCCCGTCTATATAGTATCGGCGCCCATGCGTTGGGTGGCACCCCGATCCCTCAGAGCAGCATGGAGGCCGGTTCTTCGATGAACTGCTTGAAGGTCTGCAGGAACTTGGCCCCGGTGGCGCCGTCCACCACCCGGTGATCGCAGGACATGGTCACCGTCATCATGGTGCCAATTTCGATCTTGCCGTCCTTGACGATGGCGCGCTCCTCGCCCGCGCCGACCGCGATGATGCAGGACTGGGGCGGATTGATGATGGAAGTGAACTCCTTGATCCCGAACATGCCGAGGTTCGAGACCGAGAAGCCGCCGCCTTCATAGTCCTGGGGCTTGAGTTTCTTGTCGCGGGCGCGCCCGGCGAGGTCCTTGGCGGCGTTGGAAATCTCCACCAGGCCCTTGGTCTGGGCCGCGAAGACGATGGGGGTGATCAACC
>CAZEFQ010000109.1:0-22266 GCA_964511505.1 uncultured Rhizobium sp. | reverse complement strand
GGTGTCATCCACCGCGACGGTGTCGTAAGGCTTGGGCAGGTCTGAGACGCGCAGATGGAATTTCTGCCCCGGCAGGTCCGCCGCCAGGGCGGGCAGCGAAAGGACCGCGCCCAGCAACAGCACCGCCGCCAATCTGCTCCTGGCCATGTCACCCTCCCCTTGGCGGTTTTACCACGCCCGGACCGGCGTCCGGCAACGCAAACACTTTCGCAGATGCGAAGCGGCCTTCTCCAGAAAACGAATAGCTGGCCGAAATCCGCACCAAAAAGCACGGCCGGGAAGGCCCGGCCATTGCGGCCGGGGGCGCACGCTATAAAGTGACCAGACGGGACACGAAGGGCGGGGGCGCCATGGCCGTTATTTCCGATGCACAACCGAAATCTGCCCGCATAACCGGCGAGCACCGCTTTTTCCTGACCATGGCCATCGTCATGGCGCTGGTGATTGTGGGCGGGTTTGCGAATAATCTGGCGGCCGGCCGCTCCAGCTTCTCGCTGCCGCTGATCTTTCACATCCATGCCTTCATCTTCTTCAGCTGGATCGTGCTTTACGTGACCCAGAACGCGCTGGTGGCCACGGGCTCGGTGGCGCTGCATCGCCGCCTGGGATGGCTGCCGGTTATCTGGGTGCCCCTGATGATGGCGATGGGCATCGGCATCACCATCTATGACATGCGGCGCAATGGCGGGCCGCCCTTTATCGCGGCCAACGAATTCCTCTTCGGCAATCCGGCCGACATGATCGGCTTTGGCATCCTGGTGGCCGCGGCGCTTGTCAACCGCCGGCGCACCGACTGGCACCGAAGGCTGATGTTTTGCGCCATGGCCTCCATCACCGGCCCCGGCTTCGGCCGCCTTCTGCCCGTGCCGCTTCTGATGCCTTATGTCTGGTGGATCGTGGCCCTGGCCGCGCCCAGCATCTTTCCCCTGATCGGGATGATCTATGATTTCAGGAGCAAGGGACGCATTCATCGCGCCTGGTTTTGGGGCCTGGGCGTGGCCGCCGGCATGTTCATGCTGGGCATCGCCATTGCCTACACCCCGCCCGGCTATGCGATGACGCGCGCGGTCATGGCGGGTACGCCGGGTGCCACGCGCGACATCCAGGCCCATTTCCCCTGAGGATCTGCCTCCGCACCTATTGCGCCGCACTCGCCGCCAGTTCATAGCGCGGCGCCAGCGCCTTTCCGGCCACCACCCGCACCGTCAGCAGAATCGCCGCCGATACCGCCATCAATCCGGTGTGCAGCAGCCAGAAGGACGTGCCCGGCATCTCGTCAAGCAGCCCGCCGATCTTTCCCACCAGCATGTTGCCCATGAAGAGCTGGATGTAATAGACGCCGATCATCAGCCCGGTCAGGCTCTTGGGCGCGGCGCGGGAATAAAGCGCCAGGCCGATCGGCACCACATTGGCGAAGCCCAGGTCATTGACTAGGTGGAACAGCACCGCCCAGCCCAGCGAGACGCGCTGCGCCGTGCCCGCGATCTCAAACGACACATAGGCCAGGACCAGCGTTCCGAATGCGCCCAGCGCCGTGCCCAGCGCGATCTTGGTGATCTCGTCCGGCTCCCCGCGGCGTTTGCCCCACCAGCGCCAGAACAGGACAGACGCGGCAATGGTCGCCATGCTGCTGATGCTGTCGAAGGAAAGAATCCAGGTCACCGGCATCTTCCGGCCGAACAGCACCAGGTCATAGCTGCGCTCGGCCCAGACGATATAGGCGTTGAAGATTTCCTGATTGCCGACAATGCCGATGGCCAAGACCGGCAACAGCGCCACCAGCACGATCACATTGCGCCACTCGTCGCGCGTGAGCTTCTCCCGCTTCTCCGTGCTGTCGCCGCGCACCAGCCGCTGTTCCGCGGGCAGCGCATAACGCCCCACCAGATACGCGCCCATCCCGAACACCATGCCGACACCGGCGGCGCCGAAGCCCCAATGCCAGTCATAAACCTCGCCCAGGGTGCCGCAGACAAGCGGCGTGACCAGCCCCGCGATCTGCACCACCAGCAGGAAAATCTGGAACGCATTGCCCCGGCGCGGATCGTTGCGCGCATAAAGCTCGCCCACCTGGCAGGAGATGTTGCCCTTGAAACAGCCCACGCCCAGAACCAGGCACAGCATGGCGATCAGGAAGCTGACATCGAACGCCATCATGAAATGGCCGGCCACCATGAGGGCGGCGCCCAACACGACCGTTCGAGTCCGGCCCAAGAGCCGGTCGGCAATCAATCCGCCGCCCAGCGGCGTCAGATAAACCAGCCCGGCATAAAGCCCGAAGATCGCGGAGGCCAGCGCCTGGGGCGAAAGCTGGCCATAAACCGCCTCGATGGCGCGGCGGAAGGGCGCAAAGCCCGCCACATGCTCGACATGACCGGGAAGCAGGATGCTGTGGGTCATGTAGAGCACCAGCAGCGCCTGCATGCCGTAATAGGAAAAGCGCTCCCAGAACTCCGCGGCGCTGAGCCAGCCCAGGCCGGCGGGATGCCCGAAAAACGCCGTATCGCTCGCCTTCGCCATCACGCCCCCCGAGACTTCTTTAAGGCCCATTGCCGGCCGGGCCGGCCGCAACCTTAGCACTTGTCCGGGATTGAGCCATGACGCCCCCTGGGGCGGTCCCGCCCGCCAATCGCGCCCGGGCTTCCTCTGCATCCCGCCCGCCTGTGCATCTCACGGCAGTTTCGGATAGCTTTGGCCCCCGTCCATCCGCGAAGGGGTATTCGACGGGACCAGGGCGTTTCCATCAACCAACAAGAACGGGAGGAAATCATGCGTATGACATGCGCCATAGCACGACTCATCGGTATTATCCTCGCCATTGCCGCGGCATTCGTCGCCATTCCTTACGCCGCCACCATTCTTCTGGTCGCGGGCGGCATTTCGATCCTGTCCTACCGGCCCGAGGATTATGTGCGGATCTATGCCTCCGCCACGGTCCTGATTCTGGGCGCGCAAATACTGGCGGAGATCCCGGCAATCGGAACGCAGCTGGGAACGATCTTCAGCAATCTCGGCATTTTCCTTGTCGGCTCCTCGGTGGTCGCGATTTGCCTGCGCGTCGTCACCCTGCTCAAGGCCGATTGGGTCAAGGCGTAACACCCGGCGAAGGGCAGAGCATCAGCCCTGCCCTTCGTGCCCCTACTCATCCATGGGCGGGCTTGAACTCCACACCGGCAGCTTCCCCGGGGAAGAGGAAACCGTCAAAGCCCTCCAATCACGCCCTGGATCAGCCCCGCGGTCGCGCCGAACACGGTGCGCAGCACCGCCGCCACCAGATCAACCGCACTTTCCGTTACCCCCGGCCGCCCCGGCTGCGCCGCGATCTGCGTCTGCGTCCGGTTGATCGCCTCATTCCAGGACGCCGTGAATTTGTCGAACTGCGCGGAATCGTAACGCGAACCATCCACGGCCACCATGCGCATCCCGGCATTGCCGAGGATCACAAAAGCCAGGAACGGCCCGTTCCCCGAAAGAGAACCGGACACGTCGCGCAACGAGGCGATCAGGCCCGCCGCGCGGCTGTAATCATACGTGCCGGTGAGATAGTCGCAGTCGCGCGCGCGTTCCGCGGGCATCTCCTTCAATTGCGTCAACCAGCGGGTGCGGATCAAATTGGGCGCGATCACCGAGCGCGCCTCCGCCTCCCCCGCCGTCTGCATTTTCACAAAGGCCTGGCAGAAGGCGCGGTTGCGCGTCATGTCATCCGGCTTCAGCAGCACAATCGCGGTGGGCATGGGATAGAGATAGGTATCAGGCCCCCGCCAACTCGGTGGCGAACTCCGCCCCCTTCGGCGCGGTGGCTGACACAGGCACGCCGGGACCGGTGGCGCAACCGAACAGAATGAGCGCAAGCATGGCCGGCGCCACCTTGGCCGGCATAAGACGGCGAGACATGGATTCCTCCCTTGGCCCCGCCCTTTCGGGTTGAACTATCGGCTGATCATGGCGGCTTTATGATTTTGCCCGGGTCGCCAACTGTAATTTTGTTTGCAAGACTCTCAGCTTGGCCACGCCGATCTTCAAACTCTCCCGATACCGCTTGTTCGCCTCTCTGTTGCACGTGAGACAATTGCGCTGGCCTTTGCGCCAGGGGCCGCGGCCGCATTTGCACAGCCGGGCGCCGGTCTCGCAGCCGCAAGCCTCGGCCGGCGCGCCCGCCGCATCCGCCGCCGCCTCCTTGCCCTTCTCGTCTGAAACCTGATCCAGAAATCTGGGATTGGGGTCGGTCATCACATCGCATATCCGTAATGGCGGGCCAGAAGAGAGAGCGCGACGCGCAAGCCGAACGAAGCCGCCCGCCGGTCTTCCTTCACCAGCGCCGCCACCCGCTCCAGGCTGAACGGCATGTCTTCCGGCATCAGGAACAGTTCGGTGAGCTGGGCCAGTTCGTAAGGCAAACACGCGATGGCGCGCCGCACCCGCTGGCCCGCATCCAGCGCCGCGTCGGAGAGCGTGCCCGCCTGCCCGCCGCCGCCGCCGGTGAACACCATGCGCGGCGCCGCCTCGATCCGCGAAGCCTGCCAGTCTGCCTGCAGGCGGCGCCCGGCATGAAGCTGGTGATCGCCGATGGCGCCATGGTCGAAAAGCCATTGCAGCCGGTCCACCCGCCGCCAGCCTTTGGGCGCGCGGGGATTGGGCGCCGCCCCCGCATGGGGCGAGAGCATCCGGTCGCGCCGGTGCAGCGGCGTCACCACCGCGGGCGCCTCAGGCTCCTCGATCGAAGACGGCACTTTCACCACCCGCGCTTTCGCCCGTGCCTTCTTGCGTTTCATTTCACCATCTCCATCGCGCCAGCCCGCAGCGCGAACACGCCGATATGCCTTCCGTGACAGGATTTTCGGTGCGACACCTGAAATCCCACCCGCGTGAATTCGGCGCGGGAAAACACCGCCCCCATGATGCGCGGATCGGCATCGTCCGGCGGCGGGCACACCATCCGCACATCATTGATGGTGACCCGGCCGCGTTCCCCGGCGATGCGCCTTGCATGGGCGCGGGCGCGGGCGATCCAGTCCTGGTGAAGTGAGGCGCACGGCTTTTCGATTGCGGCGATGGCGTCAGACATGTTGAGTGCTTTCTGTTGGATAAAGATCGGGGCGGAGTTGTTGCCGCGTCACCCGCCCGCCGCTCATCGCCTCGATGGCGAGGCACCAGCCGGCGGGAATCATCCGGTCGCGGTGAAGCGCGTTCCACACCCGTTGCTGGGAGACGGTTTTTCCCGTGGCGGTTGACAACATCCGCGCCAGCCCGGCCTGGCCGCCCGCCAGTTCCACGGCCAGATGCAAGGCTGTTTTTTGAGGACTCGGCATAAGGAGACGGATACAACGATTGTTGTGTTCAAACAATAATCGTTGTGCGCGTTTTAGCTATTGACGGCCAACAACAATAGTTGTAACCGGTATTCCCCATGAAATCCCTGGCGTACCGGATGGATCAGGCGATGAGAGAGGCGGGGCTGAACCAGCCTGCCCTGGCGCGCGCCGCATCGCGCCCGCGCCACCCCGTCTCCCAGCAGGTGGTGCAGCATCTGCTTTCCGGCCGCAACGAGACCAGCAAGCATCTCCCGGCCATCGCCGAGGCGCTGGGCGTGAGCCTGGACTGGCTCGCCACCGGCAAAGGCGCGCGCGGCGGCAAGCGGGAGGCGCTGCTGGTCGGCAAGGTCGGCGCCGGGTCTGAGATCACCCGCTTCGAGGAAGGCACCGTCTTGGCCGGCATCGAAGCCCCCGCCGGCGTGGACGCGCCCAACGTGGCGGAGATCAGCGGCGATTCCCAGCACCCGTTGCAGGAAGGCTGGCTGATCTTCTACGGCCCCGAACATGAGGGCGTAGCGGAAGAGCTGATCGGCAAGCTCTGTGTGGTGCAGGTGAAGGACGGCCCCACGCTGTTGAAAACGTTGAAACGCGGCAGCCGCAAAGGCCTGTTCCGCCTGGAAAGCTGGAACGCCCCGCCGCGCGAAGATGTCAAACTCGTCTGGGCGGCCAAGGTTCTTTACATCAGGCCGCGCTAAGCTCGATTGATCGGGATCAAAGTTTGCGGCGGCCACAGAGCAATCCGCGCTTTTGATTCCGATCAACCGGCGCGAATTGCCGTCATCGGCCGATGTCCCTTAACAGTGACACCGGCTCACCAGAAGGTGACAGAGTCGCGAATCAGATTGGCGGTATTGTCTATCCAGACCAGAAAGCCCTCGGGGAAAAACTGGTCTTTCATCACCGCACCGATGATGATGCCGATGACCAGGCCCGCCAGAAACCTCATGTCTGCAATCTCATCCGTTGCTCCTATTGCAGCCGCGGTTCCAGGAGCAACTGCATCTCGACCACATCCCACCAGCGGCCGAACTTGAAGCCCACCTGGGAAAGCTCCCCCACCCGCCGGAAGCCCAGTTTCTGGTGCAGGCGGATGGAGGCCGCATTCTCCGAATCCCCGATGCGCGCGATCATCTGGCGGATGCCGCGCCCGGCGCATTCCGCGATCAGCCTTTGCATCAGCAGAGTGCCGATGCCTTCCCGCGCATGGGTCCTGGCCACATAGACAGAATTCTCCACCGTGAAGCGATAGGCCGAGCGGGTGTGGAACGGCGCGGCATAGGCATAAGCCCGGACCCCGCCATTGCGCTCCGCGACCAGAACGGGAAGCCCCGCCTTCAGCACCTTTTCCATGCGCAGCGCCATCTCGGTCGAGGACGGCGGCTCGTCTTCGAAGGTGAAGGGCGTCATCTCCACATACGGCGCATAGAGGCGCGCCATCGTCGCGGCATCTTCCGGCGCATAGTCGCGGATCAGGATCATGGCGGGAAAGTAGCACGAATATCGGTCTGGCAAGGACGTGTGTGCGGGCGTTCCACAGGGGATTTCGCCTCGCCTAAAACGCGCTGACATATACAACAATTATTGTATCCTCCCTTCATGCCCGGTATCGCCCCCCTCACCCCGCGCCAGCAATGGCGGGAGGATTTCATCCGCCGCCAGCTGGAAGGCCTGCGCGATCTGGGCCTGCCGCCGCAAGCGCTGAAGCGGGAAGAGGCGCTGCTGCGCGGCTTCAGGCCGCCCGCGCTTGCCGGCGAGACTGATGCGCCGGCGTGAGCGGGACCTGGTCCGTCACCTGGTATGACGCGCTCTATGGAAATGATCCGGCTACCGACAATATCTTCGGCCGGGAGGATCTGGCCGAGCGCCGCACGCCCCTGCTCCACGCGTTCCTTGCCTCAGGCGGCCGGCTTGCCGATTTCCAACCCGTCCAGGACGAAGACGCCGCCCGCCTCCGCCTGATCGCCGCCATCGACAGGACGCTGGCGGATTTTCCGCCCCAAACATCATAAAAACCAGGGGTTTGCCGGCCGTCTCGCTGGGCCGCGATCTTCTGTTAAGATTTCAACCAACGGTCGAATTTCCGGCCAGCCGCCTTTTTCCGGCGGTCATCAAACTGGGGGATTTCCATGAAAAGCATTTTGAAAACGGCCATGGCGGCGATGCTGGCTGTCACGGCGATGTCCGGGGCCGCGGCGGCGGCAACCAAAGAGCGCGCCTACGACACCTTCAGCCACGCCGGGCCTGCCTATGGCGTCGGCTATTTGTGCGTTGCCGGCGCGGCCGGCGGTTGCGGCCCCACCTCGGTGATCGAGGCCATGCCTTTCATCCCGCTGGTGGCCGGAGCCCTGGATCACATCGACATGGCGCTGGAGAATTTTGCGCCCACATACGGCAACCTGGGCATCGGCGTCGGCGTGGCGCTGGTCGCGGACAATAACGGCCTGCCCGCGACAAACCAGTTTCCCCTGGAAGAATGGGTCGTGACCAAGGTGCCGGCCGCGCCTGCCCCGCCGGCCAAGCTCAAGCTCACCAAAGTCATCTCCAAGCGCCATCCCGCCCTCTCCACCAGCAAGAAATATTGGCTGGTGGTGGTGCCGGCCGGTTTGGATACCATTGTCGGATGGCATATCGGCAATTCCGGGCTGAACGGCGTGGCCGTCAGCACGGATGGCGGCGCGAGCTTCACCGGTTTTGGAACCGCCTCCATGGCCTACGATGTCTGGATTCAAACGCCGCCGCCCAACTGATGGCGGCGATGTCGCGCAGACATCGGTAACATCCTGGCATCCGCCCGCCATCCGGCATAAACTTGGCACATCGGAAGGCAGGGGGTTTTCCGTGCGCATCTTCACCATGGCGGCGCTTCTGGCGCTGTTGCCGGCCTGTGCTCATGCCCAGAGCCAGGCCCCCTCACCGGCCAATTGCGCCCCGCTCACCCTGGTCAACACCATTCCCATGCTGCGCGGCCTGGATGGCGATGAGGACTTTGTCCCCATCCTCTTTGACGGGGGCTGGAAATATTTCCTCTTCGACACCGGCGGCGACCTGACCTCGATCACGCAGGTCGCCGCCGACGGGATGAAATTGCAATTGCATAACAGCTTTATAGCGATGCAGGGCGTGACCTCCGGTGCGCCGGCCAAGCTGGCCCGCGTGGACCGGTTCGTGCTGGGCCATCTCAAGAGCGGTCAAACCTATTTTCAGCTTTCCCCAAACGGACTGGACGCCGACGCCGACGGCATTTTCGCGCTCGATTATCTTCTCAACTACGATGCCGAGGTGGATTTCGGCACCGACACGCTGAACTTCTTTTCCCCCGATCATTGCCCCGGCCGCGTGGTCTATTGGCATCCATCCGCCCTGGCGGTGCTGCCGATGAAGGTCGACGGCAGCTTCCACATCATCGTGCCGGTGACGATCGACGGCGAGAAATTCGATGCCTTGATCGACTCCGGCGCGACCAGCACTTTTCTGCGCGCGGATATCGCCGAGCGCAGATTCCATCTCACCCTGGGCGATGCCGACACGCCCAAGATGGGCGTTGTCAATCATGATGCATCGTTTCCCTTCTATCAGCATATTTTCAAGAGCCTCACCTTCGGCGATGTCGCGGTCGGCAATCCCCGCGTCTCCATCGATCCCACGGGCCCGGACGTGGTCATCGGCATGAATGTGCTGAGCAAGCTGCACCTCTACATGGCGTTCAAGGAAAAGACGCTTTTCATCTCGGCGGCTTCCGCAGGCGGCAAGCCCACGCCTTTTCCGCCGGCCTACTTCACCGCCAACATCGCGCGCTGGACCGGGGTTGCGGCCAATGATGCCCAGAACCCGGCGGCGTGGAGCAACCGCTGCTTTTGGCGCGCCGCAGCCAAGACCGAGCTCGACGGCGCGCTGACCGATTGCGAGCACAGTCTCAAATTGAAGGCGGATTGGGCGCCGGGCTTTTTCGGCAAGGGCTTGGCACTTTACCAGCAGGGTAAATTTCAGGACGCGGCAGCCGCTTTGGATGCCGCCGTCGCCGCAGATACGAAAAACGCGAACTACCTTTTCATGCGCGGCCTGACCAAGACGGCGCTGGGCGACACCCCAGGCGGGGGCGTCGACATGGACTTGGCCAAGACCTTATCGCCAACCATCCCGGCCGCGTTCCGGAAACTGGGCCTGGCGAACTAAGGCATTGCGCCGCCCGCCGCCCCCGGGCACCCCCATTAAATCCCCTTAAGCCTGCATCCCCGCGCTGCTTGTTCCCGTTCCCGGGCAGAGAGGGCATAACAAAGGAGCGCACTCCCATGAAACTTTCCACCAAGATTCTGACCGGCGCAGCCACGGCTGCCGGCCTGGCCCTGGCCCTGGCGGCCCCGGCCTCGGCCTATGTCGCCTGCAACCGCGAAGGCGATTGCTGGCATACCGACCGGCGGGTCACCGCCCCCGGCGTGACTTTCAGCTGGCATCCGGATGACTGGTATTTCCACCGCGATTGGGACCATGACCGCGACATGCACTGGCGCGCCGAACGCCATGAAGGCCGCGGCTATTGGCGCAACGGCGTCTGGATCACCCTTTAAAGAGCGGGACAGGTTGCAGACCGGACCGGCCCCTCACCCTGGGGCCGGCCCGGTTTTTTTGAATTTCAGGGAACCCGGTTGCACCAGGACGCTTTACGTGACGTGGAGAAGGAACCGCAATGATGCTGGATGCCGGAAAGCCTGGGGAAAACGCACGGCGCTATTTCGAAAAGGCCATATCGGCGGTCGAACATGCCGACTGCACCGATAACGGATCCGCCAAGGCGGAATGGGTGCGGCTGGCCTTGGAATATCGGCGGCTGGCGCATGCCGCCCGCAGGCAAGTGAGATTCCAGGAAAGCTAACAGCGCCCCTGCCGCTTTCCTTCCAAGGCTTCGGCCCGCTTGGCCAACTCAAACCAGGAATTGGCCAGTTCCACCCAGGTGCGGCGTGTCTCTTCATCCGAGGCGGCATCGGCCTGGCGCATCAGCATCTCAGCGCGCTGACGGTAAAACTCCGCCCTCTGCCATTTTGGCCCTGACATTTTACTTACGCCCCATACAATCGAACGGAAACGCACCAAGGGTTCCGGTGGTTTCTTGGGCCTTTACCCATTTCAGGCCTGTTGAGCGCGGCGAAAAGTCACGATAGGCGGCGGGAACCATAACAAATCTTATCCGTTTGGCGCTCGCGGGGCCAAAAATCGGGAATTTTTCCCGATTCATTTTCTTTTGTACGATTTCGTCGCTTTCGGGGAACGCTTTGTAAGAAACTCCATTTTTCCCCTTAGGAAGCGTCTTGCCATCATAAGCACATGATTACAGAAGAAATAAGAAAGCGTCTGGAGGGTCTGCGGCTCAAGGCGGAGGAAGCCAGGGTCTATGCCGAGGCGATGACCGATCCCGGCTGCCGCGCCGCGCTTTCGGCGATGGCAGCTTCCTATGACGCCATGGCCGTGTCGCTGGAGAATTCCATCGAGACCCAGCCGGAGCGCTGGCTGCGGAACGAGGACGAGCGGATGGGCCGTTCCGCCTGAAAAAAGAGCATCTCCAGGCCCTTGACACAATTCCCGGCTTTCCTATTTCGCTCACGGAACGTGGGATGGAAGATGATCCGGCTTGGTCTCTTGATCGCGGGACTACTGGCGATGGCGGGCGCCGGCCACGCGCAAGTGCCGGCCGCCGATCTTTATACCCTGTGCGCCTTCTATCCCCAGGCCGCTCCCTGTGCGGCGCTCTATCAACAGGTAATGCGGGACACTGGGGAAACGAACCCCGCTGCGATATCGGTGAAGCAGGCCTTTGAGGGCTATGGCCGTTACTTGTCTTCCGCTGCGACTTCGGGCCTGAGCCAGCAAGACCGGGACTATCTCATCGCCAACAATGTGCGGATTCCGGACGATCTCAACGCCGCCAACAAGACCGGCCTGCACAATGTGATCAACGATCCGGCGCTTCAGGCCGACGCGGAGGCGCGCCTGCGTGCGGTGAACAATTTCATCGGCCGGGCACGGCAGGCGGAGCTTTACTGCCACTTCAACAGCTGCACAGGCGCCGAGGCTGGCCGGCCTCGGGGAACTTAGTGCGTTTTGGGGGCCAACTGCCGGGCCAACTCCAGGTAGGAGACGGCAATCCGTTTCCACGCGTCTTTGATCTGTGGGTCGTCGGTCCGCTCAGCCTGCTGGTCTGCTTGGCGGGCATGACGCAGAAATTCCACGCGCTTGTCCATCTTGGTGCGTTATCGCACGGACACGCGATTCGTCATTATCAAATGACGCACGCTGCGACCCTTTGACCATTTTCCAGGCGGGAGGCAACCTTTGTTAGGCAGGTTCGTTTGCGTACCAAATCGGGCGGAAAGACGGATTATCCATGGACAAGGTTCAGGAATTTCAAAGGCGGGCGGCAGAATGCCGGTCCCTGGGGGAGCAAGGCAGCGCGGCCGAGATTCGCGCCCATTACGAAAACCTGGCCGCCATGTGGGAGAAGCTCGCCGAAGAGAGGCTGGCTTTCGGTTTTGTCACCAGCAATCCGGGCCAGCCGGCGTTAAGCAGCGTCCCAGGCTGAATCCGGGCGCGTGTTTCTGCGCGACCCCGCGGCTTACGCCGCAAACTCGACATCGAGACCGAAGCTGCGGGTGAAGTCCTGGAAGATGGTCGTCAGGTCTTCGGGTTCGACGACTTTGGGCGAGCCCGGCGGAAAGCGGTATTGCCAGAAACTGGTGACGTGCGAAATGGCGGCCATCCGCTCGCCGATCTCCAGGAACATGGCCGGCGCGCGCAGGAGAAATTCCTTGAATAAGGTCGGATCGCGGTGCTGGATCATGCTCCCATAAGCGTCATCATACACACCGAGAACGCGGCGCAGCGCATTGCTGTTGTCGGAAGCGCCGCGGATCACCGCCTCCTTGCTGGCCCGGATCACGGCCGCCTGTTCGGCCGTGGTCGGGCCGAGCGGCCGGATCGCCTTCAGGTCCTTGAGCGCCTTTATGAAGTTGGGCCAGAATTCGGCCGCGGCCCATTTGTAGTATAAAAAGCCGCGCCAGCAGAACACGCCCTCGCTGAACTGTTCCGGCGGCAGATTCAGCGTCAGGCGCATGGGCTCCAGCTTTTCATCCACATCGCTGGACAACAGCGCCTCCACCATCTTGCGCGTTTGCGCCCCGCTTTTTTTGCCGCTCGCCATGGCGGTCAAACGGCTGATCTCGGCCGCGGCATAGTCGTGCATCCGTTTCTGGTCGGCCTTGGAGATTTCGAAATAACAGGGATCCGGCGCGACATCGTTGCAACGCAGGTGCTCCCTCAGCAGGAACGGATCGAGTGACGGCACCCGGTCGATCAATTGCAGGACATCCATGTCATGTTTCGCATCCGCGTCATTCTTGTAATTGCCGACTTCCCTGAGCAGCGCTTCGAAGCCGGCCTGATCGACAAACAGCGACCGTCCGCCGACCCTGAGGTCCTTTTTCTCGAAAGGGATGATCACCTTTGTCGCCTGTATGCGCGGCGTCACGAACATCTGGGTTTCGTCCGCCCGCAAGCGATGTTTCAGGATGATGGAGCTGTTGATGATGGGCGACACGAACAGCGGGGAGGCGCGATGATTTTCGTTTGCCGCCTGCGCCTCGGCGATTGCCAAAAGGTTCAGCACGCGGTTCGAGGACGCGCCGCTCAACAGGCTCAGGCAACGGATGCTTCTGTCAATCGCCATGATGGGACTCGGCGCCCGTCTTGTCCGGCCGCTGTGCCGCGCCGCCGGAGACCGGCGGGACGTTGCCAACCTTCGCCAGAAGCTCCCGCAACAGACGGTGACGCTGGACTTCGTTGAACACGAATTTGAGCCCGAGTTCATTGTCCGCGTAGCGGGTCGTCACGCAGGCGAACCGCCCGAATCCTTCAATTTCAAGCATCACAAAACTGTCGAGCGGAGGCGGCTCGTCGCAGCAGACCCCGGCGCCTCCGGCAGACACATTCCTGACCTCGCAGTCGAGCTCCATCTCTTCGGCGGGAAAGAACAGTTTGCCGTTCAGGCAGGTCGATATCCTCTGGTCGGCGCGCTGTTCGGGCACCCCCTCCGGATAGGCTCGCGTCTTGGCCGTCATTGATCCCCCCGCAGGAATCACTGGGAACGCCACAGCAATGATCGCTTAATATTTCATAAGACCCCTTAATAAGCTGTGTACCCGGCAGGCCCTGACAACGCCAACATGCGCCGTTTTCCGTCGGAAATGCGCTTTGGCGGTCCGCCCGCGATGTCACTCCAGCCGTTCGCGGAATAGCGAGTGGTAAGGATCGGTCTTCAGCGGAAAGTCCGGGATGTCGTCCTCGGGGTCGGGTTCGCGTCCCTTATCCAGCACCGACCCCATGGCGAAGCGGATGTCGTGTTCGCTGGCCAGCCGCGCCTGTCCCTGGTTGGTGAGGCCGCCGATGAAAGAGAACGCGTTTTGCTGCAGCATCCGGCGCGACAGCATCGCCATGATCTCCTTCGCCTTCTCGGTGCCGCACACCAGGGGCAGGCTGGTGCCGATGCCCACCGCCCCCAGCTTGATATCAAGGTCGGGAATGCGCGTGTCGGGCTCGAATTCGATCAGAACGCGCACGCCGATGCGGGACAGCATTGCCGTCATCTCCGCCAGCCGGCCCAGCAATATGCCGATCGGCACGTCCTGGATCTTCACCAGCAGGGGGCAGTTGGGTTGGGGCACGATGCTCTTGAGCGCGGTGATGTAGCGGATGCGGGTGTGCAGGACCGAGAGCGTTTCCCAACTTACCCCTGCGGCGATGGCGCAGACCTTGCCCGCCGCCTGCACCCGCTCCGCATATCCGCCGGCGGCCTGGAGCAGGCGGATCTCCAGTTCGGCAATATTGTCCTCTTCGGTTTGCTGGGGTGCCGGGGGCGCCAGCATCCGGCGAAAGCTGGTCGCTTGCCGGCGCTGGCCGACGAGAATGGGCGTGAGGAAAAGAAAGCTGCTGGTGCCGCGCTCCAGGTCCCAGAAGGGAAAGAACTCGGCCGGATAGCGGGGCGAAAAGAGCCGCGGCTTGGCCGTCTTGCTCACCAGGGTCTCGCCGCCTGTCTTTTCCAACAGGTCGGCGAGCATCCCGGCATCCGACCGCTCGCTCAGCTGGCTGAGCGGCAGCGTCCCCACCACGCATCTGACGGAAATGTCCCCGGCGCCCTCGCCGAACAAAAGCTCGCAGACTTCCCAGGCCACCGCCCGGCACATGATCTCGGCTTCCTCGCCGCTGCGTCCGTGGAAGGTCACGACATAGGCGAGTTCGCCAGCCGGCAGGAAACGGTCCAGGGGGCCCTGCGTGCGTTTCAACGCCCGTTCGAAAAGCGCATGCACCAGGTCGCTGAGCCGGGGCCACTTCTCCCCCACCTGCGCCTTTATCGGTTCGAGATCGAGCACATGCAGCTTGGCGGCGGAGACGGCCGCGTCAATCGCCCGCTTGTTTTCGCTATGGACCGCGATGCGCATGGGCCTTCCGAACGCTCCCGGAATCCAGTGCAATTTCGAGGAAATTGTAGGGAGCCTTGGTAAAGAGACTGCAAAAGCGCAAAGGCGAATCCGCTGCCACCGCCAAACTTGCGGTCGTATCGAGGGAACTTTTTCGGCCCTGGCCGGGAAACATCCTCTCTTTCGCGAGTTCCGGAAGGCGTGCGCACGCCGCTCGCGATCTTGGCCGTGATATCCGTCTGGGCGGGTTTGGCGCCCCCGACCGGCGCGGCGTCCAATGAGCTTGGCGCCAACCCGGACTGGACCCGCTGCACCAGCCCCGACACCGACGACGACAATGTGCTGATCAAAGCCTGCAGCGCCGTGCTCAACCGTCCAGAGACCGGTGACGGCGACCGCGCCGTCGCCTACAAATTTCTTTGCCTGGCCTATAACGACAAAGGCGATCACGACCGCGCCATCGAGAATTGCGACTCCGCGCTGAGGCTCAAGCCCGATTTCGTGGACGTGCTCCTGTTCCGCGGCCATGCCTGGTTCAACAAGGCCGATTACGACCGCGCCATAAAGGATTACGACCAGGCCATCGCGCTCGGTTCGCACGCCGCGGCCACCTTCATCCAGCGCGGCGCCGCTTATCATCGCAAGAAAGATGAGGCCCATGCCATCGAGGACTTGAGCCAGGCGATAGAGATCGACCCCAAGGATCCGACGGCCTTCTATATCCGCGCCGTCGCCTATGAAGCCCAGAAGGACGAAGCGCACGCCATCGCCGATTATGGCGAGGCCATCCGGCTGGCGCCGAACTTCTCCGTGGCGCTTTACCGCCGGGGCGTCCTGCGGCGGGCGATTGGCGATGTCGGAGGCGACGCCGATATCGCCAAGGCGCGCAAGATCGATCCCACTATCGGCAAGACGCAGGGCCATCAGTGACCGCGTGAAACGATCACGGCTGCCCGCTCCCCCTTCCGCGCGGAGCGCGTGGAAGGGGAGATGGCTTAGGTTTTCTTGGCGAAGCATGAGCCTAGAAAACCTTGCCCTGGCCGAGCCCTTCGGGGCGAGGCGCGCCGTAGCACGCAGGCCGCTTGCGGCCGTCGCGTGCGAAGGCAGAGGGGGTTGAATAGGGCATTAACCACTTCGGCCTTTTTGCGATCAGCAAAACCGTTCCCGTCCAGGAACCATCATTTTTTGTTGGTTTGGCCCGTCCAGGCGAAACGCCCCTGCACGCTATCGCGTTGTTGATATCGATCAAGAGGATGGTCCTCCGGGGCGGTCGAAGAACGGAATAGGTGTCTTATGTCCAGTTCTTCTCTGAAAGGCGCATTGATTTTCGCGTCGCTTCCCATCGCTCTTTTCACTTCCGGATGTGGCGGCATGGGTGAGGCCGGTTTCCACGATGTCGTAGCCGGCAACTGGGACGCCGCCCGTGTGGAGTTCAAGGACGATTACCGCGGCAACCCCGAACATCCCGTCGCCGTGTTCAACATGGGCGCCACCTATCACCATGACGGCGACATCAACCAGGCCGATGCCATGTTCAGCGAGGCCGTGATACGCGGCAAGGACCATATCCCCGACAATTCGCTGGAGCCCCCGGCGGCCGGCCCCACCGTGGCCGACTATGCCTGCGCGCGCCTGCACCGGGACAACAAGCTCGACACCAATTGCGGCGACCAGATCGCCATGGTGACGCCGCCTGCCCCGCCGCCGGTAGCCCAGGCCGCGCCGGAGCCGGCGCCCGCCGTCGAAGCGCAGGCGACGACCCCGCCGCCGGCGCCTATGCCCCCGAAGCAGGACCGTAACTGATCTGGGAGCATCGGCCGGCATGGGGATGAGGGACTGGACCGTGCTTGTCGAGGAGAACCATCACCCCGCGGCCATCACCAGAACTGCTCTGGTCGTGGTCGCGGGATTCTTGCTGCTTTTCTGGTCGCTTCCGGTCTGGGCTGCCGGCACGCCGAAGGAAAACGGGAATCCGCAAGGGGCGCAGTTTCAAGGCCAGGGCGCGCCCGACATCGTGCATCACATGGCCGACTGGGTCCGCGTCTCCGGCGACAATGGCGGCCTTCCTTTCGTGATCGTGGACAAGCAGGCTGCCAAGGTCTTTGTCTTCAACGGTGCGGGAAAGCTGATCGGCCAGGCCTGGGCCCTGGTCGGCCTGGCGCATGGCGACGATTCCGTTCCCGGTATCGGTACCATGCCTTTGTCCGCGATCACCCCCGACATCCGCACCACCCCGGCCGGCCGCTTTGTCGCCAGCCTGGGCCATGACCTTGGCAAACTGGACGTTCTGTGGGTGGATTATTCCCTCGCCATCTCGCTCCACCGCGTGATCAATACCAATCCGGCGGAGCGGCGGCTGGAGCGCATCGTCTCCGACAACCCCTCCGAGCATCGCATTTCCTATGGCTGCATCAACGTCCCGGCCAAGTTCTTCGACCGCGTGGTGGATCCCACCTTCAAGGACAGCGAGGGCATCGTCTATATCCTGCCCGAAGTGAAGGCGATGAGCGCTGTCTTTCCCGCCTATTATGAGGTGGAAGGCCGGTTGGACGCGCGGGCCGCGCCACTTTCCGCATCTGTCGCCCAGCCGGCTTCAGCCCAGGCCGACACGGTCATGCCCGCCGCCTTCGAACAGAAGCCCGCTCAGAAGATCAATTGAACGTCATCACCTGGCGGGCATTGTCCATGGACCAGGATTTGAGGCGGCTCAGGAAACTCTGGCCCAGCAGGAATTCGCTTTTTTCCGCCGCGACGCGGACGGTTACGTCCTGCATCACCATACGGCCGATCCGCAAGGTGGCGATACGATAGATGTCCGAGGGCACCTTGGAGCCATCGGCCATCATGTAGATTTTCTGGCCCAGGAAGTCGGCGTCGGTGAGCGTGCCCGTCTGTTTGAGCATGGAAGCGACGTTTGCCGGAATGCTCACATCGGCAGAGCCGCTGTCCACGATGAATTTCTCGGTAACAACATCGTTCAGCACCACGGGAATGACGAAGGCGCCGTTGTGCGCCTCCATGCGGACGGTTTGCGGTTGGAGCCCCTCCATCGGCGCGGCGGCGGCGGGATCCGTCGCCGCAGGCATCCCTGCAAGCAACAACGCAGCCATCGCCCAGCTGATAACCCCGGCCCGGATCGCCATCGCCCAATCCCTTCGACAGGCGATATCTAGATCAATTCCCGCGTGCGGGGGAGAAGGAATTTTCCCGTATGCCGGTTGCATCATGGAACCCGGCAAAGTTCCATGAGAGGCGGCTTTGCTAGACTTTCCAGAAAGAGACCAATACCCCGCCGGCGATGATCAGCGCGCCGCCCAAAAGGACGGGCGGCGTAGGCAGCGTCTGAAAGAACACGAAGTTGATCACCTGCCAGACGATGAAAAGGGTGGCGATGTAAAGGCCCACCACCTCCCGGAATTCCAGGGGAGCCAGGTTGAGGAAGGTGCCATAGCCAAAGAGCAGCGCCGCGCCCAGGACGAACAGACCGGTCCGCGCGGCGGTCAAACCGGCGTGATTGAGGAGCGCGATCCTCACAACCGCATCCCCACTGACTTCGACGATGGTCGCCGCGATCAAGAAGCCGAGCGCCTGTAGCATTGTCATGGATTGCATCGCAAACCTCTCAAGGGGGAAAGCCGACGAATACCATGTCTCTTGCGCTATTGGGCAGGCACGGCGCGCAGCGGCTATTCCTTTTTCGCCTTGTCCAGCGCTTCTATCTTGTCGGCCAAGTCCTGCCAGGAGGCGGCAAGCTGGAGAAACTCGGCCTTCGCCTCTTCATCCTTCGCCTTGCCTGCCTGCTCCAGCATCTTCTTGGCGAGGTTGCGATAATAAAAAGCCGATTCCAGTGTCACGCAGGCCCCGAATATGGAACGGGGCGAGTGTGACAGAGGCGCCTTTACAGGAAGTTTTCACCGCGCTTTCCGGCGGTTCCATTCAACCGTCCCCAGCGTACGGAACAAACGCCTGTCAGGCCCGCGCGCGGGATGCCCGGACTAGTGCAGCATCTGTGCCGGGCGGAGCTGCTCGGCAAAACGCCGGTATTCCTGGGCAAGAAAGAGCCAGCCACTGCGGGTCACCTCGTCGGCGTCCAAGGCCCGCTTTTCCGCTTCCAGCGCCTTTTGCAGATAGAATTCGTGATCTTGAAGTTCGTCCATCAGCCCCCCCGGGGCCAGTCCCCCCGAAGAACAGCAGGCTATAGGTTCCCCGGGGCCCGGCCACAACATTTGTTGCCGGTGTCATCCGGGCAGCCAAAGGGGGAATGTTTACAGGGGCCTATTTCATCCGCCCTGCAACAGGTCAGGCGCCGGCGGGGACGACACGGAAATTCTTCAGTGCCTCGGCGGCGGGCGCGAAGCTCGGGTCCACCGATAGCGCCCGCTTGTACGCCGCATAGGCCTCAGCTGCATGGCCCAGGCTCTGCTGCGCCACGCCCAGGTCGTAATAGCCGACCTGCGGCAGGGACGGCCCCAATTCCACGCCATGCTGGATATTGCTCAGCGCTTCTTCCGGCCGCTCCTTCATGCGGATCAGGGAGACGCCGCGATTGAGCCAGGCATCGCCCAGCTCCGGATTGAGCCGGATGCTGGCATCGAAATCCGACCATGCGGCGGACCAATCCTGCGTCGTGTCGTGAAGGATGCCGCGATTGTCGAAGGTGGCGGCGCGGTCGCGGAGATTGAGCGGCGAATTGAGGGCGGCGTCACAGGTCGAAAGCGCATCCGTCGCCATCGGACGCATTCCGGTCTTCGCCGCCGTCAGCGCCGCGACATAGCAATCATGCGCCAGGTTGTTCACCGCGGAATAGCTTACCGCGGTTTGCGCCACTGCCGATCCGCAGATGGCGAGCGGGGCACAAAGAAGAAGCGCGGCCTGAAGACTCCGTTTCATGCGAGTCCTTCCATGCAACATCATCTTAGATCACCGGAACGAAAAGGTCTGGATGTTTACGGTGAAAATAATCGGGCACCTGCCAACGGCATGAAATGAAACGCAAAAAACCCCTGTTTTTCTTTCTTTGCCCGGCGCGGCGGCGATTTTAACGTCTCATTGTCCAACCATGGCTGGGCGGGGGATCACGTGGGCAATTCGAACGGGCGGGGCCTTGTCCTGCTCCTGGCATGTGCGCCGGCGGCGCTCTTGGCGTTCTCCTCTCCCGGCGCCGCTGCCACCTGCGGCCCGGATGCCGAAAACAGCACGGGCGGGCGCAATGCCGCCGCCGCCGCCACCGAGACCTGCGCCAGCGCGGGCGGCACCCCGGGCATCGGCTATACCGCCAGCGGCGGCAGTCTCACCGTCAACATCAACAATGATCCGGTCTTCACTTACGGCGTCAATCTCAAGGACAATGGGACCAAAGAGAACCTGACTATTAATGACGGCCTGGCAGGAAGCTTCACCGCCAGTGCCATCAGCGCCACCAATGCCCACGCGGTGAATCTGGATGCCGGCCTGGGCGGCGGCAATGTGAGCTTCACTTCGCTTGCGGGCGGGACCGTCACCGCCTCCGGGACCGGCGTGAACGGAATCAATGTCACATTAGGCGGGCTCACCGGCAATGGCGCCAGCGCCACCATCGTCACTGGAGCCGCCGTGAACCAAAGCGGTGCCAACGGCAACGGCATCTACGTGCAAGGCGGGGGCGGAGGCGGCGGAAAGATCAGCATCACCGCCAACGCCAATGTCACGGGCACCTCTCATGCCATCCTGGTGAACAACACGCTCGACGACATCGCCATTGTCGCCGGCTCCGCAGCCAACCCTGTCACCATCACGGGGGGTGAGCCGCAACCGGGCGACACTGCCATCAACGTCTTCGGCGGCAATGTCACCATCACCACTTTTGGTACGATCAATGGCGGTTTAAACGGCGGCGGCAGCTCCGCCGTCGTCAACGTCACCGGCAATGTCAGTACCATGGCGGGCAACAGCGCCGTGGGCGGGGGAACATCGGGCGGCACCGGCAATGCCACGGTCACCGTGAGCGGCGGCACTATCAGCGCCGTCAACGCCAGTGGCCGTGATGCGATGGCTGTCATCGCAAACACCAACGGGAGCGGCACGGCGCTCCTCACTCTGGGCGACGGCGAAATCGTCCATGGCGGCGTGGCGGGAGCTTTCGCCGGCAGCAGCGCCGGTCTTGCCAGCCTGGTTACCGGGAGCAATATCACGGCCACTTCGGGCGCCGACCGTCTCGCCTTCAACACCGTCGGCCCATATTACGGCGTCGGCCTTCTTGCCCTCAGCAGCCAGAAAACCCTGTCGCGCATCACGACCTCCACCCTTGCCACCGGCAGCGGCAACAACATCACCGTGTTGGGTGATTGGGTTGCTGGCATTGCCGCGGTCAACAACAGCAGCACCTTTTTTGGCCCTAATATCGGCACCACCGGGCTTGGCGGCGTTCAGATCGCCACCGGCAGCGATAACAGTATCGCCGCCACGGGCAGCATCGCTTATGGCATCGCGGGCCAAACCATGGAGGCGGGGAGATTTACTGATTTCGGGGACGTGACCATCTCAGTCGGCGCCCGCAACAGCATCGTCCTCAACCAGTCCGCCGCCAACAGCACCGGTTTCTTCCCCACCCTCGCCGGTCTCTATGCCGTGAGCGGCGGCAACATCAATATCAGTTGGGCAGGCTCGGGAGGTTCGATCACCGCCACTGGCGCCACAACAGTCGCCAACGGCAATTTCACCGCCAACACTTACGGCATCTATGCCATAACCGGCACCGGCGCCAACGCCATCAACATCACCACCGGATCGGGCGTCACCATCACCTCCAGCAACGGCCCGGCCATCGCCGCGGGAGGCAATACGTTCGGCAGTGGCGGCATCACCAATACCGGGCTGATCAACATCACAAACAACGCGGCGCTCCAGGGTCTCGGCGCCGCCGGCAATGCCGTGGTCGAATTCTACAACGGCGGCACCAATGGCGGCACCATTACCGTCGTCAACAACGGGACCATTGCCGCCGTCGGCAACGCGCCGGCCGCCATCGCGGTGGAAAAAGCCAGCACCGGCACGTTCAACGTTTCGCCCAACGGAACGGTCAATCTCACCAACAATGGAAGCATCACCGGGTTGATCAATCTCTCGGGCGCCAAATCCGCCGCCATCGCCAATAGCGGTACCTGGACGCTCAGCGGCGTCAATGCGTTGCCGGCGGGCACCAGCCTCGGCAATACGGGCACCATCAGGACCTCCGGCAGCACCACGATCCAGGCTGGGCTTGCCAACAGCGGAACGATCGATCTGCACGGCGCAAACCCGGCGGCAGGCGACACGCTCACACTGACCGGTCCTTACACCGGCGGCGGCAAACTGAGCCTGGATGCTGCGCTTGGCGTCACGGCCTCAGGCAGCGCCTGCGGCACCCAGGCCGACTGCCTCACCCTCACCTCTTCCAGCGGCGTCACAGGCATCATCGTCAACAACACCGTCCCGGCCGGAAGCGCGGGGGCCAACAGCGGCGGCATCCTTCTGAT
>CAZEFQ010000108.1:0-8860 GCA_964511505.1 uncultured Rhizobium sp. | reverse complement strand
GTCCACGGTGGCCTGGTCTTCCGCGCTGGTCCCATTGTTCTGGTCGTTGAGCGCCATTTGTCCATTCATGCCTGTCTGACCGCTGGCCTGGCTGTCGTCTTGATCCTGACCGGCGTTCTGATCATTCAGCGCAGTCTGGTTCTGGCTCTGAAGGTCCTGGTTGCCGGATTGCCCGCCAGGGGTGACGCCGGACTGATCCACGCTTTCCTGGTTGTTGAGTGCGGCCTGGGTGTTCCGGTGGTTCAAGGCTGTCTGGTCGGAGTTGGTGAGGTTCTGATCGCCGGGGATCGCCTGGTCCGCTTTTGCCGTGTTGTTGGCGGTTTGCGTCGGATCGCCCGCCAGCGCGGGAACCGCGGCTGCAAGCGCAAGTACGCTGATTGCTGTCGCTGCGAGAAGCTTCATTTTGCTCTCCATCAAAGACCACAGAGTGATAACCCTGTTGGCAGGGGAGACGTTGCGGAAATCGTGGTTCCAACGGGCGAATCCGGCTGCAATGATTTTCGCCGGTGATGGTTCCAGAATGATTGCGCGGGCGGCACCGGAACGGCGGGAGTTGGAGAAGGGCATGCCGATCGCGGACGGCAGTGATCTGCTCCATCGTCATCCAGGCCTTTTCCCTAGCGCCAAACAGGCGCGCAATCCTGTTTGAGAACCAGTTGCAAGAAGCTTTCGCCTGTGTAATTTTGCCGGCGCTGGCAATTCGTTCGGGGACTGCATGCTTTCGGGCACCATCCTGCTCCTGATTCTGCATAGCCTGGTGGGCGTGGCCCTGTTGGGTGCGATCACCCATCAACTGGTTTCCATGCTGCGGCGGCGCCGGGTGCCGGCGGTTTCCTTCGTTGACCGTTATACCGGCGTCAACCAGCAGGTCTTCGTCACGGCGGTGGTCGCTCTTTATGTGGCGCAGGTGATCCTGGGCGCGATCGTCTATCCCGCGTACCGCCTCAATGTGCGCATCCCGTTCGAAGAGATGTTCCTGTTCAAGGCGGTGGGATCGTTCGAGACCAAGGAACATTTCGCCGGCATCGGGCTTGGCCTGTTGCCGCTTTATTATTTTCTCTGGCGGGCGGACGCGGGGGAGGCGCGCATGCGCGACCGGCTTGCCATCACCGCCGTCCTCGCCTTCATCATCTGGTATGATTTTCTCATCGGCCACATCCTCAACAACCTGAGGGGACTCTGATGAAATTCTCGCCCGTCACCTTCGGCATCGCTTTTTCCCTGGCCTATGCCGTGGCCTTCTGGTTCAACCAGCCGCTGTTTCTTTATTATCCGCTGCATGGCGATGTGACTTTGGGGCCCTTCGGCGCCGCTGCGCTGAAGAATGCAGGCCCTTCCATGGCCTGGTACGGTCTGATGGTGGATGCGGGAATCGCCGCCACAATTTTGGCGTTTCTTATTCCGGGCGCCGCCGTGGAGCGGGTTTTCCGCAATTATCTCTGGCTCTTTCCCGTCGCCGCCATGCTAGTCTGCGTGTATCTGTTGCGGAATTTGTTCCTGGTGAGTTGAGCATGGACTGTGGCATGCGCTGGTTGAGATTGGCTCCGGTTTTGTTGGTGTTCGCCGCGGCGCCGGCTTTGGCACAATACAGTTTCGATCCCAACAATGCCGATGAGCAGGGGCCCGGCATCAAATATTTCGGCTCGGCCAAGGATGACAAGGGCGCGCTGCTTCCCGGCGTGACCATGCTGATCGATCATCAATTCACGCTTGTCACCGACGAACAGGGGCGTTATCGCGGCAATATCGACGCCATGTATACCGGCGAGCTGACGGCGGTGGGATGCTCCAAGCCGGGTTACACATTCGTGCGGGTGATCAAGCGGCCGGGGCCGAAGGGCGGCGTCAAGCAGACGGTTCAGGCGGACTGCATTCTGCACAAGGATTAGGCCTGGCCATGCGGATCGCCAAAGCGGCCTTGGTCGCTGTTGTCCCGGGACTTCTCCTGATGGCGCCATCCGCTTCGAATCCCGAAACCACGGCACCCGCGCTGGAGAAGATGCGTGCCGCAGGCGACCTTGCGGCCGAACGGTGCCATGTCTGGTCCCTTATCGCCGCCATCACCAGGGAGATAAACCGCCGGCCGCTGTTCGAAAGCTGGCATGGCGAGGGCGAATTGTTTTCGGCGGATGTGCCTTCGCGTCCTCGCACAGGGATCGCCGGTTTTGCGCGTGCGGGCATTGCAAACCCGGAAAGCCCGGATGTACCGGTCATGACCTATACATTGTATAACGGCGCGGCTTTCGATCACATCCTCCGCTACAAGCTCAACCAGGCCGGAGCGCTGGACGAATTGCGCAAGACCGGAGAGGCCGATGCGGTGATCGCGGAAAACCGGGACGTGCCGTCTTTCCCGGCCGAGTCCGTGGTGCTCAAGACTGTGTGGTGGCCGGTGGCGAAGGATCGCATCACCGCGCTGCCGGTTTGGGACCCGGACCAGAATCCGCAGCGGCGCAACGGCAATCCCTATACCAGCTGGCGCCGGGCGGTGGCGGTGGACCCGGCCGGGAATTCGCGGGCCGGCAGCATCGCCATCGATTTCGCGGGAAGCCATTTCGCCGAGGCGCATCGGGTGGGACTGTCCGCTTTCAATCATGTCGATGTGGATGCGGCGATGGCCAAGGCCATGATGGCCGATGCCGAAACCAGGAAGGCGGTGCTGATCGCGCTGGGCCGGCCGCTTGAGCCCGGCGATCACCTTATTCTGGTGGCGGCGAACCTGGCGGCGCGGGAAATTCCCGACTGGATCTGGGCGACCTTCTGGTGGCACGACCGGCCGGGCGAGGGCCCTTTTGCAGCGCAGCGGCCCCCGGCTTTGGCCGCGCCTTGGCAGAACTATCTGATGCAGACAGCCTTTGACGCCGAAAAACCCTTGGCTTCGGATGGCGGGCCGCATATCGCCTTCGATCCCTGGCTGGAAGGCCGCTTCCCAGATGCCGGCCATGGCGGCGGCGGGGCAAGCAATTGCATGACCTGTCATTTGCGTGCCAGTTATCCGGCGGTGCCGTTTCTGCCGGTGACACGGGGCGATCCCGACCTTCGCCGTGACCGGGCTTTTGCGCCGAAGAGGCTACGCACCAGTTTTCTCTGGTCATTGGCGATGCATGCCAAGACACAATCTGAACCGAGGGGCAATGTGAGGGCACCATGAAGAAAATTGCGGTTTTGGGGACCGTCTTCCTGACAGCGTTCTGGGCGACAGCCGCGCCGACCCAGCCCGTGCCGCCCAAGCCTCCCGCCAAGCCCGCCGTGGCGGCGAAGGCGGCGGCAACCCCCGCCGCGAATTCTCAAGCCGGCGCCGCCTATCGCCAAGAGGGTTTCGCGCCGGGCTTCGACGATCTGATGACCATGCTGATCCAGCCCCGCCATATCAAGCTCTGGTATGCGGGAGCCGCGAAGAACTGGGAACTTGCCGCCGCAGAAAGCCGCGACCTGCGGCAGTCCATGGATCGCATCCGGCAAGCGCTGCCCAGCTATGAAAACAACGATGTGGCCGGCGCGGTGGCCAATTTCATCACCAAGAAGCTGGACGCCGTGGACAGCGCGGTGGCGGCCGCGGATTCCGCCCGCTTTGACGCCGCCTACAAGGACCTGACGGCGGGCTGCAATGATTGTCACACTTATATGGAACACCCTTTCCTGGTGATCAAACAGCCGGAGTCCAACGGTTACCCCGACCAGGAATTCAAGCCTGAGGCCAATTAGAATTGGACAGCGCAGACGATTGCTCTCGGAAAAAATTCCTGCGGGACCGGGAACCCGGCAAGAGACGGTGGAGTTTTCTTCCATTCAGGAAAGGGGGAAGGTCATGCCGATGCAGCAGCCGGACCGCGAATATTTCCTCAACAAAGCTGGCGAAGCCGAGGATCACGCCTTCCTTGCGAAAGCGGATTTCGAGCACAGGGCATGGCGCCGGATCGCCGAGGAATACCGCCGGCTGGCCTTCCTGGAACAGGTTGTGGCCGACAGGATCAATCCCCCAAGCGGCGGCCACGCCCACCCTTGATGGATTAAGAAACAGGGGCGGTCAGCACCACAGCGGCACGGTTTTTCGACCGCCACGCCTCCCGGCTCTGTCCCCAGATGTCGACCGGAATATGGGCAAACGGTTCGGGCAAGGCGCCCGGTCCCTGATTGCTGGAACCAAGGGCTTTCGCCAGGGCGACCGAGTTTGCATTCTCTGGATTGATGGTGTGGATGACGCGGTCCCATGACAGCACATCGAAAACGTAATCCATGACCGCAACGGCGGCCTCCCGCGCAAAACCCTTGCCCCAATAGGCGGTATGCAAGCCCCAGCCCACTTCCCGGCCCGGCCATTGGTAAGGATAGATGGGGCCGATACGGCCGATCCATTTTCCCGAGGCTTTTTCCAGGACACTGAAGAAGCCGAAGCCGTCAAGCGCCCAAGAACCGGCGACCACGCGCAAAGTCCGCCACACCACGGGCACGGGTTGCACGCCGCCGATATGGCGCATGGTTTCTTCATTGGTGTGGAAATCGCAGTAGGCGGCGAAATCTTCCGCGAGAGGCGGGCGCAGGATCAGCCTTGCGGTTTCGAGCACCGGGCCCAGTCTTGTTGCATTCATGATGGTCCCCGCTCCTCAATTGGCGCTTCCTGCCTGTGGAAATCCTATCAAATGCGCAGGATGAGGCGGGATTTTTCCCTATAATCAGTCCATGTCCGAGCGTCTGGGGTGGGGGCTGCTGGCCGCTTTGTTGCTGTTGGGGCTGATGTCCCAATGGCTCTTCGGCAGCTTCCTCTACGATCCCATCTGGCTCTGGCTGGACGACCGGGGACTCCACGCCGCCAGGCTGTTGCCCTTTGTGCTGGTCGATGTGATCCCCGCCATGCTGGTGCTGGCGGGCATCCTTGTGATGACGCGGGCGCGATTGGGAGCGCTGAACGAAACCTTGAACGGGCCTAAGGCTCCTGCACCATCCAGGGAGATGCCTCCAGTGCCGGAGTCGCGGGAGAAGGACGGGACCCCTGATGGGATCGGTCCCGACGCACCTATCATGGAAGCGGTGATGTACATCCTGAACGGCGCCTGGCCCAAAGGCGAAACGCGATGGGGCAAGGGTCAAGAGCGCGAAAGCCGATGGCGTGACGTTGAGACCGGCCGTTCCTTCCAGGTGTTGGAGCTGATCCGGGAATGGGCGAAGGACGGCAAGCTCCGTGTCTGGGGAAAGGCGGCGCCATTCAGCCCGCGCGAACCGATCCCGCCGCAATTCTGGCGCACCAACCGGGTGGACGGATTACACACGGTTTTCGAAGGGGAAGAGAATTCCTGCACCGAATCGGCCTCACAGCTGCCGATGTTGGAGAAATTCAGCGCACTCTATGTAAGCCGCAGCCAGGTGGAAGTGTGGTGGCGGCCGCGTGAGGCGGCGTGACCCTTCCGCGGGATGGCCGGGTCCGGCTCGCCTAGAATAATCCGCCCGGATCGGAAGCGGCGGGCGTGGAGCGTCTCTCCTTTTCCATTTTCCAGTTCACGCCTTCCACGGTCTTTAGGCAGGCCTTGATGCGTTCCGGCGAAGCAGGCTCTTCGCCCAGCCAGATCTCCCAATCCTCCGGCACCAGCACCGCGGGCATCCGGTCGGTGGGAAGCGCGGCGATGAGCCGGTTGGCGGGAACCGTCACCATCACGCAGGCATAGAGCGGGTCCGGCGTTCCCACCGCGAATTTGCGCCAGACAAAGGCGATCCCGCGCGGGCCTTCCGGGGTAATCGTGTGCTGGATCGGCGGGCCGGGAATGTCGGGTGCTTCGTTGAATGTATTGATCAGCACAATGCCGCGCTGGCCGGTGGCGAAGGCGCCGGCGAAAGCCTGAGTGGTGTCGATGCTTTCGGCGCGGGCGTGGATGGGCTGAGGCCGTTTCCAATCTTGCGCCTGCGGGAAACCCCAGCGCGCCATCAGGGTGCGGCGGCGTTTCTGGCGCGGATCCCACACGATCAGGGGCAGAACGGACATGACGCGATAGGCGACTTCGCGGTCATTCTCGGCAGCCGGGCCGCGGTCAGCGGTCGGGGACTGTGAAAAAGCGACGATATCGGCCCATGACGCCAAGGCCGTGAACTTGCCGCACATGCAATTGTCTTTCGTTTGCCCCTGCCGGCCATATTAAGCTTTTCGGTGATTGAGGCGAGCTTTGCGAAGGCCAAAAAAGGGTATTCTGCCTTTGCATGTTGATGGGACAAAGGCAGGCGCGGGATGACCAGGGCGAATTTCCATGCCTGCGGCTTTCTCTATGACGCCGCGCGGCGCGCGGTGCTGCTGCATCTGCGCGACGGCAACACCAGCAACAATCCCAACCGCTGGGCATTTTTCGGCGGGTTGAACGAAGGCGATGAGACCCATGTCGAATGTTTTCTGCGCGAGTTACGGGAAGAAATCGGGCTCACGCTGGAAAAAAGCGAGGCGCGGTACCTGCGCGAATACCCGGACGCGGCCAGCGGCATCCATCGCGTGGTGTTTTATGCCGAAAGCGCGGTCAGGGAAGAGGCGCTGGTGCTGGGCGAGGGCGCTGGCTTCCAATGGATAGCGCTGACGGACCTGACCGGTTTCGACCTCACCGAAAATACGCGCGACGATATCGCCTATTTCGCCGCCCGGGTGTTGGGTGAATGACTGATGAACCCACTCCGCCCCCTGTAGCATGATGACCGTTCGCAAAAGCGAGCCGGAGCAGGCACATGACGGGCAGCATCCGCGGGCAAGGATCCGCAAGCTGACGGCGACATATTTCTCTTTCTGACAATGCCGCTGAGCGAATAATGACACAGGCCCGGTTCGCCAGCCCGCCCGATCCGGGCTATAAACCCCGCCAGGGCCACATAAAAACAACCGGGGCAGGGCGCACATGAGCAATTCCTCCACGAGATGGCTGGTGCTGATCCTGTTCGCGGCGAGCGGCTTCGCCGCCCTGATTTACGAGATCACCTGGTATCAGCTGTTGCAGCTGGCCATCGGCTCCACCGCCATATCGCTGGGTGTTCTGCTGGCGTCGTTCATGGGCGGGCTCTGCCTGGGAAGTTTTCTTCTGCCGCGTTATGTGCGGGAAGACGAACATCCCTTGCGCATCTATGCCGCCATCGAGCTTGGCATCGCGGTGTGCGGCCTGCTGGTGCTGTTTCTGTTGCCGCTGATGGATCGCGTTTATGTCGCGGGCGTGCAGGCGGGCATGCCCTCGATGCTGTCGCGGGGGATGCTGGCGGCGCTTTGCCTGTTGCCGCCCACCATGCTGATGGGCGCGTCCTTGCCCGCCATCTCCCGGTTCATCAAGTCGTCGCCGGGAGCCGCTTCGCAATGGAGCTGGCTTTATGCCGGCAACACGCTGGGCGCGGTGATGGGCGCGCTCACGGCGGCTTTCGTGCTGCTCCGCCTGTTCGATGTGGGTATCGCGACCTATGCGGCCGTTGCCGTGAATATCGCGGTGGCGGGGGCAAGCTTCCTTCTGGCGCGCAACGTGATGCATGAACCGGCGCAGCCGGACCATTCCATCACGGGCGGCTTTTCGCCCGAGCCGGTTTCGCCGGTGCTTCTCACCATTGCGCTTTCCGGGGCGACCGCGCTGGGCGCCGAAGTGGTGTGGGCGCGGCTTCTGGGCATGCTGTTCGCGGGCACCGTTTATGCCTTTGCCATCATTCTGGCGGTGTTTCTTTTGGGCATGGCGGCGGGATCGGGCGTCGCCGCCCTGCTGATGCGGCCTTCGCTGAATGTGCGCGCGCGCATCGCGCTGGGGCTTTGCCAACTTCTGCTGGCGGGCGCGATCGCCTATGCCACATTCATGATCACCCGCGTGCTGCCCTATATGCCGCAGGAAGTCTCGCTCAATGGCTGGGTGGTGGCGGCAACCGACATCAGCCGCGCCGCCATGGCGCTTCTGCCCGCCGCTCTCTTGTGGGGCGCGAGCTTTCCCTTCGCGCTGGCCGCGGCGGCGCGCTCCTCCCATGACGCGGCGCGGCCGGTGGGGCGGGTCTATGCTGCCAACACGCTGGGCGGGATTGCGGGCGCGCTGGCCACGTCGCTAATCCTGGTCGTGACGCTGGGCACGCGCGACACCGGGCGGGTGATGCTGTTGCTCGCGGCGGCGAGCGGGGTGATCCTGCTTCTGCCGGAGATCAGGCGCGCCGCCTGGACGGGTTATGCGGTCGCGGGCGGACTGGCCGCGTCGCTGGCACTGGCCTTTTTCCTTCCCGCACAGCCGGGACTGCTGGTGGCGTACGGGCCGGACCTGGTGGGACTTGGCAAGGACACCACCGTGAAAGAGGTGGTGGAGGGGATGAATTCGTCGCTCGCTATTTCCACCCGCACCGACGGCATCACCGAGATCAGCGTGGCGGGACATGTGGAAGCTTCCGACCAGGTGAACGACATGCGGCTGCAGCGCATGGTGGGGCACCTTCCGGCCCTGCTGCATCCCAATCCGGTGAAGATCCTGGGCATCGGCTTCGGCGCGGGCGTTTCGGCGGGAAGCTTCACCGACTATCCCACAGTCAAGAGCATCACGGTGGCGGAGATCGAGCCGATGATCCCGCCCACCTCCAGCCGCTATTTCGCCGCAGCCGACAACAATGTCTATCACGATCCGCGCTTCCATGTGGTCTATGACGATGCGCGGCATTACATCATGACCACAACGGAGAAATACGACATCATCGCCTCCGATCCCCTGGATGTGTGGGTGAAGGGCACCGCCTCGATCTACACGCGCGAATATTTTCAGAAAGTGAAGGAGCACCTCAATCCCGGCGGCTATTTCACGCTTTACGTGCCGCTCTACCAGTCCACCCAGGCGGTGATCAAAAGCGAGATCGCCACGTTCCTTTCCGTTTTCCCCAACGGTACGGTCTGGGC
>CAZEFQ010000107.1:0-5308 GCA_964511505.1 uncultured Rhizobium sp. | reverse complement strand
GAAGCCGGTCTCGAAATCTTCGCGCGTCCGCCAGGCAAGCGTCTTCAGTCGCTCGCGCTGCTTTCGGGCGGCGAGCAGGCATTGACCGCAATGGCGCTGATCTTTGCCGTGTTCCTCGTCAACCCGGCCCCGGTCTGCGTGCTGGACGAAGTGGACGCGCCGCTCGACGACGCCAATGTCGAGCGTTTCTGCAAGATGCTGGACCAGATCAAGGAAATGTCCGGCACCCG
Organism: uncultured Rhizobium sp.; assembly: GCA_964511505.1. Taxonomy (GTDB): domain Bacteria; phylum Pseudomonadota; class Alphaproteobacteria; order Micropepsales; family Micropepsaceae; genus Rhizomicrobium. The sequence goes on along the minus strand of CAZEFQ010000107.1, from coordinate 5,078 downwards.
CTTCCTGGTCATCACCCACCACGCGCTCACCATGTCGCGCATGGATCGCCTGTTCGGCGTCACCATGGCCGAGCGGGGCGTGAGCCAGCTGGTCTCGGTGTCTCTGGCGGAGGCGGAAAAGGTGGCGGCCGAATAACTCCCCCGCACTGCACAAGAAGTTCACGCGACATAACGCGCCGAAGGTAATTCTCAAATCAGGACAATGACTTGCGGCAAATCTGTCTTTCTTGACACCCTATAGGCCTGTTCCTATGTTCCGGCCGCCTTCGACGTGGCTTGCTTCGGTCGGTTTCGTGAAATTTTCTCGGCATTTGGAGGAGCATGGCTCCCGGTCCCGATGATCTTGACGAACTGGGCCAGCGGCTCGACGAGACCCGGAAGCGCCATGCGGAGCGGCCTCAGCGTCCTCCGCCCAGCCAACTGGGAATTGCCGGACGCTTCGCGACAGAGCTGGTCGCGGCCCTGGTGGTGGGCGGCGGATTGGGTTGGGGAATCGATTGGCTCGCGGGCCGTTTCGGCTTCCACACCCGCCCGGTTTTTCTGGTGATTTTTTTTGTGCTGGGCACGGTGGCGGGAATCCGCAATGTGACGCGCGCGGCGGCCGAGATTAACGCCGCGATGGCGAAGAAGGAGAAATAGGTCCCCATGGCGATGAATCCCATGGAACAGTTCGAGGTGGCGCCGGCCATGGGGATGGACCATCCCTTGTTCAGCGTGGCCGGCCATCCGATTTATTTCACCAACCAGTCGCTTTTGATGGTGATCGTGGTGGTGGCCTCCTCGCTTTTCCTCAGCCTGGCGGTGAAGCCGGGGCGGCTGGTGCCCACTCGCGGGCAATCGCTGGCCGAGCTTTCCTACGAATTCGTCGCCAACATGATTCATTCCGCTACCGGCGAGGATGGGCTGAAATTCTTCCCCTTCATCTTCACCCTCTTCATTTTTGTCTTGTGCTGCAATTTCTTCGGCATGGTGCCGGGCAGCTTCACCGTGACCAGCCAGATCGCTGTGACCTTCTCGCTCGCCCTGCTGGTGATCTTCATCGTGCTGGTCACCGGCTTTGCCAAGCACGGCGTCGGATTCTTGAAGCTGTTTGTGCCGGATGCGCCCTGGTATCTCCTGATCCTCTTGGTGCCGATCGAGTTGATCTCTTTCCTGACCAGGCCGATCAGCCTTTCCGTCCGTCTTTTCGCCAACATGCTGGCGGGCCACACCATGCTGGCGGTGTTCGCAGGCTTCGTGATCCTCTTGGGCGGCGCAGGCGGCGCCCTCACCGCGCTTTCGGTGCTGCCGCTGGCGCTGATCGTGGCGATCATGCTGCTCGAACTCCTGGTCGCCTTCCTGCAGGCCTATGTCTTCGCCATCCTCACCTGCATCTATCTCAACGAAGCCCTTCATCTTCACGATCATCACTAGAAAGGAATCTTAAAAATGGACGTCGCAGCAGCAAAAATGATCGGCGCCGGCATCGCCTGCATCGCGCTTGTGGGCGCCGGCATCGGCATCGGCAATGTTTTCGGCAGCTATCTGCAGGGCGCATTGCGCAATCCCGGCGCGGCGGCGACCCAGACCACCAACCTGCTCCTGGGCTTCGCGCTCTGCGAAGCGACCGGCCTGTTCGGGCTGGTGATCGCGCTGATCATCCTGTTCACCTGATCCATGGCCGAAGCCACCAACACCACGACCGGGCAGGCGGAGAAGAGCGGCGGCTTTCCGCCGTTCGACACCACGACCTATCCCAGCCAGATCTTCTGGCTGGCGCTGACCTTCGCCTTCCTGTTCGCGATGGTGTGGAAGGTGGCAGGTCCGCGCATCCATGGCGTGATCACCAGCCGGCGCGGCGCCATCCATGCCGATATCGCGGCGGCGGAAAAGGCCCGCGGAGAGGCGGAAGCGGCCGCCGCCGCCTATGAGAGCGCGCTGGCGGCGGCGCGCAAGCGCGCGCATGCGCTGGCGGATGAGACCCGACAGGCGCTGAATGCGGAGATCGCCAAAGCTAAGAGCGCGGCAGACGAAGCCGCGGCGCATGCCATGGCGAGCGCCAATGCGCGCATCGCCGCGACCCAGGAACAGGCGCGCGGGGCCGTGACCAGAGCGGCGGAGGAAGCCGCCATCGCCATTGTCGCGCGGCTGACGGGCGAGACGGTGTCGCCCGCCGATGCCGCGGCCGCGGTGCGGGAGTAGCTGACTATGGAATTGCTGCAAGAGCCGGAACTCTGGGTCGGTGTCGGCTTCATTCTGGTGATCGCACTCCTCGTCTGGAAAGGCGTACCGGGCATGATCGGCAAGATGCTGGACAATCGCGCCCGCGTAATCGCCGCCGAACTGGCTGAAGCCGGGCGGCTGCGTGAAGAAGCGCTTTCCCTGCTCGCCGATTACCGGAAAAAAGCGCAAGCGGCGGAAGCCGAGGCCCAGAGCATTGTCAGCGAGGCCCGCGCCGAGGCCGAACGGTTCGCCGCCGAATCCCGCGCCAATCTCACCATCCAGATCGAGCGGAGGGCCAGGGCGGCGGAAGACCGCATCGCCCAGGCCGAAGCCGCCGCCATGAGCGAAATCCGCGCCCAGGCCGCCAACGCCGCGGCGGCCGCGGCGGAAAAGCTGATCACGGCGCGGATGGATGACAAACGCGCCGCTGCCTTGATTGAAAGCAGCATCAAGGATTTGGGCGGGAAGCTGAACTAGGCGATCCTAGCGCACCAGTAATCAACGCGCCGGCATAGCGGGCACCACTATTCCATCCATCACCCGATAGCCCCCTGCAAGGCCCCAGGGGCCATACGTCCGCTTGCTATAGTCCCAAATCAAATTGCCGGCATCATCCAGCCGCGCGAAGCCATGGTGGGATTGCCGCAAAATATCTGCTGCGATGAAGCGCGGACCAGCCGGTGCGTCCGTGGCGACGGCCGGAATGAGCGAAGCGTCATTGCCGCGGCAGGGCACTTTCAGCGAAATCGCTTCTCCGGAATGAAATTTCTTGCCCTCCCATACTTCACCGATCGTCCCTTGGACCTCGCAGTTGCCCGGAAGGCGTTGAGGCACGGTCACCTTGTCGACCGTGATCACGACGACATTGTCACCGGCTGCGAGAACCGAAACGGGGGCGAGAACAAGCAGGGACAATCCCAAGACCAAACCGTGCTTCTGCATCATGGCCTCCCTTTTGGATGCACAATATACCGGCGGAACCCGCCGGTAATGATTACAGCTGATCCATGAATGGGAGTCACAGGGAGAGATCGCGGATCATGGCGGCCAGTGTGGAGATGAACAGCTTCCCGTCCTGGCGCGCCAACGGCTCTGTCATGTGTGGATTGACGAACAGCATCTTGGCGTCGGGCTTTGCCAACTCCAGCATCAGATAGAGCGGCACGCGCCGCTCCACCATGTTCTGGACAAAGCCCAACACGGCGACATCCCTGAGATGGGCTTCGCCGCGGGAGAGGCAAAGCATATACGCATCCGGACCATAGCCCGGCTCCCGGCAGGGCACATGGTAAAGCAGGATACCCGAAAGATCGGGGCGCCATTCCTCCGGCAGGCCGGGAATGAGCCGCCAGCCGCAGAACCAAGTCTGGCACAATTTCGGCCAATGGGGATGAAGGCCGCAGCCCTTGGCGGAGAGATGGCGGCAAGGCGTGCCAGCGGGTTTGGCGATGGCGGGATCCTGGATTTCCAGCAGCACGCAGCAAGCGGTGCAGGGACCGCAGGTTCGGTGAGGAAGCGGGCCGCCATCGCTCATGCGATGAGCATACTACTTTTCAGGGTACACGATCTTCAAATGCAGCTCCTTGAGCTGCTTCGCGTTCGCCGGGCTGGGCGCGTTCATCAGCAAATCCTGGGCCTGCTGAGTCATGGGGAACATGGTGACTTCGCGCAGATTTTCCTCACCAGCCAGCAGCATCACGATGCGATCAATGCCGGGCGCGGTGCCGCCATGGGGCGGCGCGCCATACCGGAAAGCGTTGAGCATGCCGGCGAACTTGGTCTCGGTCTCCTCGCGGGCATAGCCGGCGATCTCGAAGGCCTTCAGCATCACGTCCGGGTCATGGTTGCGGATGGCGCCCGAGGACAATTCATAGCCGTTGCAGACGATGTCGTACTGATAGGCCTTGAGGCCCAGGATGGTGTCCTTGTCCGCCTTGTCGAGGGCGAGAAATTTTTCGCGCGGATATTGCGGCATGGAGAAGGGATTGTGGGAGAAATCGATCTTCTTCTCCTCCTCGTTCCACTCATACATGGGGAAGTCCACGATCCAGCAGAATTTGTATTCATCCTGGGGGATCAGGTTGAGCTCGCGGCCGATGCGGGTGCGGGCCAGGCCGGCCAGGGTGGCGGCGCGCTCCGTCTTGTCCGCGGCGAAGAACAGGGCGTCACCGGCTTTGACTTTGGCGGTTTTGGCCAGATCGGCCAGCGCGGTTTCGGGAATGAATTTGGCGATGGGGCCCTTGCCCACGACGCTGCCGCCTTCTGCCTCGAACTGTATATAACCCAGGCCCGGCGCGCCCTCGCCGCGCGCCCATTCATTGAGCTTGTCGAAAAAGCTTCTCGGCTGGCTTGCCGCGCCGGGTGCGGGAATGGCGCGCACCGTCTTTCCCTTGAAGGCTTTGAACGCCACTTCGCCGCGGCCGAAAATGTCGCTGACATCGGCGATTTCGATCGAGTTGCGCAGATCGGGCTTGTCGGTGCCGTATTTCAGCATCGCCTCGGCAAAGGGAATGCGAACAAAGGGCGGTTTGGTCACCTTCTTGCCATTGGCGAATTCCTCGAAAACGCCGGCCATCACCGGCTCGACGGCGGAAAAGACGTCGTCCTGGGTGACGAAGCTCATCTCAAGGTCGAGCTGGTAGAACTCCCCCGGCGAGCGGTCGGCGCGGCCGTCCTCGTCGCGGAAGCAAGGCGCGATCTGGAAATAGCGGTCGAAGCCCGCCACCATGATGAGCTGCTTGAATTGCTGCGGCGCCTGGGGCAGCGCATAGAACTGGCCGGGATAGCGGCGCGACGGCACCAGGAAGTCGCGGGCCCCTTCGGGCGAGGATGCCGTCAGGATCGGTGTCTGGAATTCGGTGAAGCCCTGCGCGATC
>CAZEFQ010000106.1:0-3799 GCA_964511505.1 uncultured Rhizobium sp. | reverse complement strand
TTTTCGCCAATCCCAAACTGGTGGCGCGGATCAAGAACAGCGACCTGGTGATCGCGGCGGGAGCGCGCCTCAACCAGACCACGACCCAGGATTACACATTGTTCGACGGTTCGCAGGCCCTGGTGCACGCCTATCCGGATGCGAAGGAATTGAACCGTGTCTTCCGCACCGCACTTGCCATCCAGGCGAGCCCTCGCGCTTTCGCCGCGGCGCTTCACCATCTTACGCCGCGCACGCCCCCTGCCTGGAGCCGGGAAACCGCGGCCGCCAACGCCGAATATCACGCTTTCTCCGATCAGCCCCTCCCCCAGCCTGGAGAGATGAATCTCAGCCGGATGATGATCTGGCTGCGGGAGAATCTTCCTGCCGACGCCATCATTGCCAACGGCGCGGGAGGCTTTGCCGCCTGGATTCACCGTTTCTACCGTTTCCGCCGGTTTGGCACCCATTTCGCGCCGGTGTCGCAATCCATGGGATATGGCGTGCCCGCTGCCGTGGCGCTGAAACGGCTTTATCCCCGGCGGCTGGTGGTTTCGATCAGCGGCGACGGCGATTTCCTGATGACCGGCCAGGAATTCGTCACCGCCGTGCAACATGGCCTCGCCATCATTTCGCTGGTGCTGGACAACGCCATGTACGGCTCCGTCCGCCTCCATCAGGAACGGAATTATCCCGGCCGCGTGATCGCCACGGAATTGAAGAATCCCGATTTCGCGCTTTGGGCAAAAAGCTGCGGCGGCTTCGGCATCAGCGTGACCAGGACGGAGGACTTTCCGGATGCCTTCGCGGCCGCCCGGGCCTCGGGCCTGCCCGCCCTGGTCCATGTCAAATACGATCCGGACGGGGTTGCGCCCGGCGTATCCTTGAGCGCAATCGCGCGGCGCTGAGTTTTGCCGGGGCAATCGACAAACCGCTCGCGCGCAGGCATTTTCGGTCCATGTCCGCAACCTTTCGGATCGGCGATGTGGTTCTTCCCGGCCGGGTCTTGACCGCGCCCATGACCGGCGTGTCCGATCTTCCCTTCCGCCAGACTGCCTGCGCCTTGGGCGCGCCTTATGTCGCCACGGAAATGGTGGCGTGCGATTCCTTCGTCCGCCAGCGGCCGGATGTGGTGCGGCGCGCGGCGATGGGGACCCGGGATGAAAAAGACGCGCTCCCGCTGATGGTGGTGCAGCTGGTGGGCCGCGAGCCGGAATGGATCGCCAAGGGTGCCCGGCTTGCCGAACGGGCGGGCGCCGACATTATCGATCTCAATATGGGCTGTCCCTGCAAGGAAGTGACCGGGGCGCTTTCCGGTTCGGCCCTGATGCGCGAGCCGGAATTGGCGGCCCGGCTGATCGCGGCGGCGGTGGATTCCACCAGCCGGCCGGTCACGCTCAAGATGCGGCTGGGCTGGGACGAATATTGGATGAACGCGCCCGAGATCGCTAGCCACGCCGAACAAATCGGGGTGAAGGCCGTGACCGTCCATGGCCGGACCCGCCAGCAATTCTTTCGCGGGAAAGCTGACTGGCAGGCGGTCAGGCACGTAAAAGAGGCGGTCAAGATTCCCGTCATCGTCAATGGCGATATCACCGACCTCGTTTCCGCGCGCACCGCGCTGGAGCAGTCGGGCGCCGATGGGGTGATGATCGGCCGGGGATCCTATGGCCGGCCCTGGCTGGCGGCGGCGCTGGACCGGTCGCTTGCAACCGGCGAGCCCTTGGCCGAGCCGGGCCTGACCGAGCGCTTCGAAATCCTGCTCGCCCATCTGTCCCGCTCGCTGAAATTTTACGGTGACGGGCTTGGGTTGAAAGTTTTCCGCAAACACCTTGGCTGGTATGTGGAAAATGCCCCGCTCAGCCTGTTCGGTGGCGATACCCGCACCCGCCGTGAGGAAAAGGCGCGTCTGTGTCAAATTGACAGGGCGGGAACATTGGAAACTGCATTGGCCGCACTTTGGTCAAATCCGCCTCTTCCAATCCCGGAAGCCACCCCTATTTAGTTCAAGGGGCGAATGGGTTCGGCGTTCCTGATCTGCTAAGGGAGCGCCCCCGCCTTAAGGGGCGAACCGGCTTTAGGCGAAATTTGAGGGGAAGCATGCTGCGCCGTTTTGGAGTCATCCTTCTGTTTTCAGGCGCGCTTGCGGCTTGTGGCCAGCAGCAGCAGCAACCCAAATTCCCTCCGCCCGCGGTGGGGTTCGTGGTGATCAAGGAGCAGCCGGTCGAGCTCACCGCCGAACTGCCCGGCCGCACCGATCCCTTTGCCGTCTCCGATGTTCGGCCGCAAGTGTCCGGCATCATCCTGCGCCGGCTTTTCACCGAGGGCTCGATGGTCAAGAAAGGCCAGGCGCTCTACCAGATCGATCCCGCGCCCTACCAGGCGGCGCTGGAAAGCGCCGAAGCAAATCTCGCCTCGACCAAGGTGAAGGCGGACCGCTATGCCAAGCTGCTCACCGCCAACGCCATCGCGCCCCAGGATGCCGATGACGCCAGGGCGGCCTATCTCCAGGCCAAGGCCGCTGCCGACACCGCGCGCATCAATCTCAACTACACGCATATCGCGGCGCCGATCAGCGGCCGCAACGGCGCCTCGTCGGTCACCGAAGGTGCCTTGGTCACCGCCAACCAGACCAATGCGCTGGCAACCATCTCGACCCTCGATCCGATCTATGTGGATATCGACCAGGCCAGTTCCGAACTGCTGGCGCTGCGCCGCGCTTCCCAGGCGGGCCAGATCGGCGCCGGCGGCGCGGATGTGACGCTGAAGCTGGATGACGGCAGCGATTATCCCCTCAAAGGCAAGCTGCAGTTCACCGATGTCACGGTGGACCAGTCCACCGGCGCGGTACGCCTGCGCGCCCTCTTCCCCAATCCCGACGGCTTGCTGCTTCCGGGCATGTATGTGCGCGCCACGGTGATCGAGGGCACCGATCCGCATGGCATCCTGGCGCCGCAGCGGGGCATCGGCCACAACCCCAAGGGCGAGCCCACCGCGCTGGTGATCGACGACAAGAACATCGCGCGCCTGCGCGTGCTGCGCACCGGCCGTGCCGTTGACGGCAGCTGGCTGGTGCTGGACGGGCTCAAGGCCGGCGACAAACTGATCGTGGAGGGGTTGCAGAAAGTGCAGCCCGACATGCCGGTGACGCCGGCGCCGGCACAAACCGTCAAATCCTAGGCGGACATCATGGGGATTTCCCGCTTCTTCATCGACCGGCCGGTCTTCGCCTGGGTGATCGCCATCGTGATCATGCTGGCAGGCGGCATCGCCGCCTTCAGCCTGCCGGTCGAGCAATATCCGGTGATCGCCCCGCCCGCGGTGGTGGTGAACACTTTCTATCCCGGCGCCGATGCCGAAACGCTGCAGAATTCCGTCACCCAGGTGATCGAGCAGCAGCTGACCGGTCTCGACAACCTGCTTTACTTTTCTTCTTCCTCCAACGCCGACGGCACCGTCTCCATCACCGCCACTTTCGCCGCCGGCACCGATCCGGACATCGCCCAGGTCCAGGTGCAGAACAAGGTGCAGCAGGCGATCGCGCACTTGCCCGCCCAGGTCCAGCAGCAGGGCGTCACCGTCACCAAGGCCCAGTCCAATTTCATCCTGATCGTGGCGGTTTATGACGATAGCGGCCGCTACAACAATGTGGACATTTCAGACTTTCTCATTTCCAAGATGCAGGACCCGCTTTCCCGCGTCACCGGCGTGGGCAACGTCCAGGTGTTCGGCGCGCAATATGCCATGCGCATCTGGCTTGACCCTTACAAGCTGCATGATTTCGGGCTGATGCCTTCGGACATCTCCAATGCCATCAAGG
>CAZEFQ010000105.1:0-9402 GCA_964511505.1 uncultured Rhizobium sp. | reverse complement strand
GCCGTCGGGCGTCATCAGGACCGACGTCATCAGGCCCAGGGAGCCGAAGCCTTGCGCCACGGTGTCGGACTGGACGTCGCCGTCATAATTCTTGCAGGCCCAGACATAACCGCCATTCCATTTGAGCGCCGAAGCCACCATGTCGTCGATCAGGCGGTGTTCATAGGTCAGGCCCTGTTCCTTGAACTTGGCGGCGAACTCCTTGTCGAACACCTCCTGGAAGAGATCCTTGAAGCGGCCGTCATAGGCCTTGAGGATGGTGTTCTTGGTCGAGAGATAGACCGGGTATTTGCGATTCAAGCCGTAATTCATCGAGGCGCGGGCGAAATCGCGGATCGAGTCGTCGAGATTGTACATCGCCATGGCCACGCCCGAGCTCGGGGCCTTGAACACTTCGTGTTCGATCACCTTGCCGTCGGTGCCGACGAATTTGATGGTGAGCGTGCCGGCCCCGGGATAGCGGAAATCGGTGGCGCGGTACTGGTCGCCAAAGGCATGGCGGCCGATCACGATGGGCTGGGTCCAGCCCGGCACCAGGCGCGGCACATTGGAGCAGATGATGGGCTCGCGGAAGATCACCCCGCCCAATATGTTGCGGATGGTGCCGTTGGGCGACTTCCACATCTTCTTGAGATGGAATTCCTCCACCCGCGCCTCATCGGGGGTGATGGTGGCGCATTTGACGCCCACGCCGTATTTCTTGATCGCCTCGGCGGCGTCGATGGTGACCTGGTCGTCGGTCTTGTCGCGGTATTCCACCGAGAGGTCGTAATAATGCAGGTCCACGTCCAGATAAGGCAGGATCAGCTTTTTCTTGATGAGGTCCCAGATGATGCGGGTCATCTCGTCGCCATCGAGTTCAACAACCGGATTGGCAACCTTGATCTTGTCCATGACTTGTCCTCGAAAAAGGGGGCGGGAGGGGGTATAGCGGGCCCAGACGGGCAAAGACCCGCCCCAATAACCTGTCCGGGGACATTCCGTCAAAGGCCCCATAAAGACGTTCGATGACCGCCCCTGCCGTGATCCTCAGCCACCCCCAGATGGGGGAAAATATCGGCGCCGCCGCCCGGGCGATGAAGAATTTCGGGCTTCCGGAATTGCGCCTGATCGCGCCCCAATGCCGCTGGCCCAATGAGCGGGCGGAAGCCCTGGCGGCCGGGGCGGGCGACATTCTGAAAAATGCGAAAGTCTATCCCGATACCGGGGCGGCACTGGCGGACATCAGGCTGGTGCTGGCCACCACGGCGCGGGACCGGGACGTCTTGCGCGAGATATTGACCCCGGAAGCCGGGGCGCGACGGCTGCGGGCGGCGGCGCGGAATGGTATCGCTTCCGCCATCCTGTTCGGGGGCGAACGGGCGGGCCTGGACAATGACGAACTCTCCCTGGCGGATGCGGTGATCACCATCCCGACCGCGGAATTCTCCTCGCTCAATCTGGGCCAGGCGGTGCTTCTGATCGGCTATGAATGGCGGAAGGCCGCCGATGCCACCCCGGCCAGCCGCACCCGCAAATCCCTCGCCCAGCCGGCCACAAGGCATGAATTGACCGGGCTTTTCGAGCATCTCGAGCGCGAACTCGATGCGGCAGAATTCCTGTTCCCGCCGGAGAAGAAAGAGACCATGGTGCGCAACATGCGGGCGATGATCTTGCGCGCCGGCTTGAGCGACCAGGAAGTGCGCACCATCAGGGGCATGATCGTGGCGCTGGTGAAGAACAAATATCGCGGCCCAAAAAACAGTCAGAAGAAAAGAGAAACCGAAGCGTGATCGCGATGCCTTATATCGGTTTTGGCCTGGTCGCGCTTCTGGCGATCGGCTTTGCCACCTTTGCTTTATGGCGGAAGCCTGGGAAGGGCAGACCCTTGCTGGCCGGCGCGGTGGCGCTGTTCCTTGTGGGGGTGGGCGGGGGCACCTATTGGATGGTGGGCGAGCCGGGCATCGCGCTGCGTAGCGCGCGTGGGCTTGGCACCCGCGACATCAACGGCCTGATCCCGTTCCTGATCGAGCGGGTGCGCAAACAGCCGGGCGATCTCGAGGCCTGGACCTATCTCGGCCGCGCTTACATGACCGCGGGCGATGCGCGCGACGCCGCCAACGCTTTCGGCCGGGCGGTGGCGGTGGCAAGGCGGAACGGCCGCGAGGACACCGCACTGGAGGCCGCCTATGGCGAGGCTTTGGTGGAGGCCACCGGCGCGGTCAACGACGAGGCGCTGGCGGCCTTCACCGCCGTCCTGGCGCGCGATCCCAAGGATGGGGCGGCGCGGTTTTTCCTGGGCCAGGCCCGCGCCGAACGCGGCGACAAGGAGGGTGCCTTGTCCTTCTGGCAGCCGCTCCTGGCGGAAGTGCCCGCCAACGCGCCGCTGCATCAGCTTCTGGTGGACCGGATCGCCCTGCTCACGGCGCAAGGCGCGGGCCCCGGCGGTGCGCCCGATCCCCGGCAGATGGTGGCAGGCCTTGCGGCGCGGCTGAAACAGAATCCCGACGATGCGCAAGGCTGGGAACGGCTGATCCGTGCCTATAGCGTGTTGGGCCAGACCGATGATGCCAGGCAGGCGCTGGCCACCGCCCGCAAGACCTTCGCCAACGACAAGGATGTGATGGCGGGGCTTGAGACAGAGGCAAGGGAGCTTAAGCTGAACTGAGTATTTCTCCGGGCCGCTCGCCCAAACTCGCAGCGTTGGCTTAGCTTTTCTTGGCGAATGAAACGAGACTAGAAAAGCTTGCCCCTATCCGAGCGAAGCGAGGATGCGCCGCACGGCCCTTCGCTTAGCTCGGGCCTTCGTCGCTCGAAATGGTCCACCGGACCATGTCGTTCGCCCTGGGCGAACCGCTCCTCACCCACTGAACCTGCTCATGCGCCACACGCACCGGCGTCTCACACCCGCACCGGCGTACCACCCAATTGTTTCACCAGCGCTTCGATGGCCTGGGCGACGCGTTCCACCATTTCGCTGTCGCGGCCGCGCGTGACCAGCTGCGCCCCCGGCCCTTTTTCCGTATAAAAAGGATAAGAGCCGATGGCGACGCCTGGATTGACGTTCTGAATTTCCAGAAGGCCCGGTGCCAGCGTGCCTTCAGGAATCTGGGCGGAGACGGTCACCGATTGCACCACTGCCCCATGCGGCAGCTCGGGTTCGATCACCTCCAGCATGGCGCGCATCACCATCGGCACGCCGGCCATCACATAGACATTGCCGATATGGAAGCCGGGCGCGGTGGAGACCGTGTTCCGGATCAGGCCGGCGCCGTGCGGAATCCGGGCCATGCGCTTTCGCATCTCATTGAACTCGCCGGGGCGGTAACGCGCTTCCAGGAGGGCGTAAGCCTCGGGATGGTAGCCGATGCCGACGCCGAAAGCCTTGGCCACCGCGTCGGCGGTGATGTCATCATGGGTGGGGCCGATGCCCCCGGTGGTGAAGACGACATCGTGATGGCGGCGAAGATCGTTCAGGCCGGAAACGATGTCATCCTCCACATCCGGCACCACCCGGACTTCCTTGAGATCGATCCCCAAGGCGGCCAGGAAGCGGGCGATATAATGGGAATTGCTGTCGGGGGTGCGGCCGGAAAGAATCTCATCCCCGATGATCAGGACGGCGGCGGTTTTGCGGTTTTCAAGCATGGCGGGTTCCGACCCTTCCATATTCCGTGGGGCTGGAAAATAGCTGGATTTCCCCTACATTAACCGCATGTCCCTCACTTCCGACACCCAGCTTTTTGAGGCCGCGCGCAAGGCGCAATTGGCCGTGACGGTCCATGACCAAGCGGCCTTCGAAGGCATGCGCAGGGCCGGCCGGCTGGCCGCCGAGGTGCTGGACCTGATGGTGCCGCTGGTCAAACCGGGGGTCAGCACGGCAGAGCTGGACAAAGTGGCCTATGACTACACGATTGCGCATGGCGCCATTCCCGCCTGTCTGGGCTATCGCGGCTATCGCCATACCATCTGCACCTCCATCAATCATGTCGTCTGCCACGGCATCCCCAACGACAAGCCGTTGCGGGAAGGCGATATCGTCAATATCGACGTCACCGTGATCCTGGACGGCTGGCATGGCGACACCTCGCGCATGTATCCGGTGGGCGAAGTGAAGCTTAAATCGCAGCGGCTGATGGACATCACCTATGAATCGATGTTGCGCGGCATCGCGACGGTCAGGCCGGGCGCCACCACCGGCGATATCGGCCATGCCATCCAGTCTTATGCCGAAGGCCAGGAGCGCTGTGCCGTGGTACGGGATTTCTGCGGCCACGGGCTGGGGCGGATTTTCCACGCCCTGCCCAATGTGGTCCATTACGGCAAGCAGGGACATGGCATTCCCCTCAAGCCCGGCATGTTCTTCACCATCGAGCCGATGATCAATCTGGGCGCTTACGGCGTGAAGGTATTGAATGACGGCTGGACCGCGGTGACGCGCGACCGCTCGCTTTCCGCCCAGTTCGAGCATTCGGTGGGTGTGACCGAGACGGGGGTGGAGATTTTCACCCTGTCGCCCAAGGGCTGGGACAAGCCGCCTTATCAATAAAGAACGGACGGGGGCATGAAGCGGGCGGCCATCCTGATCCCCACCACCGGCACGGAAACCGTGCGCCGCGCCATCGAATCCAGTCTTGCTTCGGATTATGCCGCGATACAGGTGGTCGCGGTGGTGGACGGCAGCCGGCATCGCGATGCCTTTGAGCACGCCATGCGCGGCCTGAGCGACCCGCGCTTACAGACGGTGGTGCTGCCCGAGAATGTGGGGGCCGAGGATTATTACGGCCACCGCATCTATGGCGGCTTTTCCCACCTGGTCAATGCGCATTATGTCCTGTTCCTGGACCAGGACAATTTCTTCGACACCGGTCATGTCTCGTCGCAGGTGGCGAACATCGAGACGAAGAATCTCGACTGGTCCTATTCCCTGCGCAAAGTCTGCGACAGGCACGGCAATTTCGTCGCCCATGACAATAGCGAGAGCCTGGGCACCTGGCCGGGGCTGGGCGGCTATCGCCTGATCGACACCAATTGCTATTGCCTCACTCTGCAGACCGCGATCGGCATCGCCGCCGCCTGGTTTGGCCAATGGGGGCAGGACCGGCGCGTGACCGAGGCGCTGCTCGCCCATTATCCCAACCATGCCTGCACCGGCCGTTATACCGTCAACTACCGGCTGCGCGACGAGAAGGGGCACACATTCTTCGTCAAGGGCGGCGAGGAGATGCGCCGGCATCATCCGCAAGGCTTTCCCTGGGAAGCCAAGGCATGAGCGAAAAGCCGCCCCATAGCGGACATAGGGAACGCCTGCGGGAGCGTTTCCTGAAGGGTGGGGCGGAGGCCATGCCGGATTACGAGCTCCTGGAGCTGGTTCTGTTCGCCGCCGTGCCGCGCAAGGATACCAAGCCGCTGGCCAAGGCGCTGATCGCCCGCTTTGGCTCCTTCGCCGAAGTGATCGCAGCCAAACGCGAACGCCTGCTGGAAGTGGATGGCGCGGGCGAGGCGGTGGTCAACCAGCTCAAGGTGATCGAGGCCGCCGCCCAGCGCCTGGCCAAAGGCAGGGTGATCGGGCGGCCGGCACTGTCGTCCTGGCAGGCATTGCTGGATTATTGCATGGCGGCGATGGCGCGCAGCCAAAATGAGGAATTCCGGGTGCTGTTCCTGGACCGCAAGAATGTCCTGGTGGCGGACGAGGTGCAGAGCAAAGGCACCGTGGACCACACCCCGGTCTATCCGCGCGAGATCGTGCGCCGCGCCCTGGAGCATGGCGCATCCGCCATCATCCTGGTGCACAACCACCCGTCCGGCGATCCCACGCCGTCGCGCGCCGATATCGATCTCACCCGTGAAGTGGCCGCCGCCGCCAAGGCGCTCAAGATCGCGGTGCATGACCATCTGGTGATCGGCCGCAGCGGTCATGTGAGCTTCAAGTCGCTGGGGCTGCTCTAGCGCATCTCCCGTCTCTGCCCTCCCGATGCGGCGATGTCGTCGGGACGGCGTTGGCGCTGGTTGATTGCTCAAAGGGCAGGAATTAGGTTGTGCCATATTTGCGAAGCGGGCGCGAAGATGCCGGAATCTCCTCAAAGGGTCGCCAATGCCCGGATCTCCGCGGGAAATTTCGTGGACCTGAGGCAATTATCGGCTATGGCGCTGGCGATGAGCCTGGCGTGCTTGGCCGCCTATCATGCGTTGTTTCTTTTCCGGAGCGGCTTGGGTGACGATATCGGCCAGGTGTGGCTGATGGGCATCCTCAGCCTCGCTCCGATCTGGGCACCGGTGGCCGCTCTTTCCTTTGCGGGCAAAGGCGCGGCTGACAAAGCCGTCGCGATCACCGCCAGCCTGGTCTTGTCGCAGCTCATACCCATGATAGGTCTCGTTTCCGGAGCAGCCGCCATCGCGCTAGCCGCCGCAGTTATCTGCGCCGGTTTGGTTTTCGGCGCGGTATGGCAAAGCGTTGTCCGACACGCATTGTTGATCTTGGGGCTGGGGCTGGCCCTGACATTCCTGTTTCTCGCTTTTGTGCCACCCGCGGGACTTTTCCTGCCGGAAATCATACTGCAGGGCGTTGCACCCACCGACATATACAAATTCACTGCCCTGGCGCAGATGGTGCGCTTCTATCATGTGGTTTCCATGGGAGCGGACGGGCTTCTCTATTATCCCTACCACACGCTCTCCAACGTGCTCGCCGCAGGATACGCGGCAGCGTCCGGCGCCGAAGTCCAGCGCGCCACCCTCTACTGGTGCCAGATCGGCATGCCGCTCGGTCTTTTCTGGTGCGCCATGGTGGCGGGCATGTTCCTGTTTCCTGTTCCCGGCACGGCCTCCGCCGCCATCTGTTTCCGGATCGCCTATGCCTGCCTCGGCTGCATCCTGACCGGCTCGCTCGACAGCTACAGCTTTGTTCTCGGAGAAGCCTTTCTGCTCGCCGCCCTGCCGGTGCTGACGGTGTTGCTCAGGTCTGAGGCTGGCGCGGCCGCCTCGGGCACCGCCATTCTGGTTGCTGTCGCGCTTGCCAGCGCATTGATCGCAGCCACGGCCAAAGTCTCGGCCGGGTTCATGTGCGCGCTCGCCTTGATGCTGGTCGCCTGGAAATACCGCGCGCGGCCGGTCGTCGCGGCCTCGCTTGTCATGGGCCTCCTCCTGCTCCTCGTCGTCGTCAAAACATGGCTGCTGGAAAAAGACGCCGTGACGGGCGGCCTGCCCTGGTATTTCTTCTTTCTCGATTATTACAACCTCATCACTGTGCAAACCGCGACAAATTATGCAGTTCCCGCCCTCACCGCCCTGCTGTTGATGGAACGTGTTGAAGTGCCGCGTCCCGCGCTGGCGGATGTGGCGAAAACCGGGGCCTGGTTTCTGCGGCAGGATGCGATTGCGCAGTTCAATGCCCTGATGGTGCTGGCTTGCCTGACCGTCCTGATTTTCCTGCACGTTGGAGGCAATAACACCTTTTTTTCCGCGATGATGTGCGGCGCGAGTTTCCTGTTCCTGCCGATTGCACTGACTGAGGGAAAGCGGCCGTCGCTGAACCTGCCCCGGATTCCCGCGGCGCCTGTCGCACTGCTGCTGTCGGCTCTTGTGGTTTTCCGCGCCGCCACCGACATATTCGGAGCGGGCAATATAATGCAAACCATCTCGGCCCGGTATCAGCAGGCCTTCAAGGATAAAGGCGTTCCTTTTCCCAACGGCGAAACCACCCGTCAGATCACCGCGTCGCTGAAAGCGACACATCGGCCCTTTTCCTCCCTGGAGGGCTTGATCCAGGCCTCATCCTTTGCCCGGCTTCAGGCCGATTTGAACGCCAAGGCGCAGCCCGATCCCCGTGCCTTCGCGGTCCATATCCCGCCTGATGCCGACGAGATGTGGCATTCCCTGGAAAGCACCGGCCAGACCGGCTGGTGGTGCTTCGCAGGCCATCTGACCGTGCCGGCAATCACGGGTTTTTTTGAAATAAGGAGCATCGCGCCAAAAAATCAGGAGCGAAGCTGCCTCGCGCCCGGACTGCCGGTCTATTACAGTTTCGGCGCGGAGCAGGAGGCCCATCGCTCCATTCCGCTTTCCGACGGGGAATTGTGTGCCCTTGCCCGTCGCTGGGGGGCCCGGCGCGTGTACCGTCTTCGCTCCTACAGACATTTGTCGGAGAACAGGGTCGTGGATTGCCGAGACTGAGCCCAACAACAGCCGCGCAGCTTTGGCTTGCAGCTTTTTGCCTCTGTGGGCTATCTGTGTGCGAAGCAGAATAAGACGCCGCGCTGCCCCTTAAGTCCAACCGGATTATTCTCATCCATGGCTGATCAATCGATCCTGCTGTCGGTCGTCGTTCCCTGCTTCAACGAAGAAAGCAGCCTAGCGGCGACCCATCTGCGCCTGGCCGGCGTGCTGAAATCCATCCCGGAAACGCGGCATGAGATCATCTACGTCAATGACGGCAGCCGCGACGGCACGCTGGATCTGCTGCGCAGCCTCGCTGCGAAAGATGCAGCGACACGCGTGATTTCGTTTTCCCGGAATTTCGGACATCAGATGGCGCTGTCCGCCGGCGCCGAATTCGCACAAGGCGATGCTGTCATCGTCATTGACGCGGACTTGCAGGACCCGCCGGAAGTGATTCCGGAAATGGTGAAATTGTGGCGCGCCGGCAACCAGGTGATCTATGGCCAGCGCAGTGAGCGAGCGGGAGAATCCTGGCTGAAGCTCGCATCCGCGAAATATTTCTACCGCATATTGAACCGTCTTTCGAATGTCGACATTCCGCTCGATGCGGGTGACTTCCGCCTGATGGACCGCAAGGTCGTCAATGTGCTCAACCGCATGCCGGAGCGCGACCGTTTCGTTCGAGGCATGGTGAGTTGGATCGGCTTCCGGCAGGCGGCAATCTCCTACAAGCGCGACAAACGCTATGCCGGCAAGACAAACTATCCCCTGCACAGAATGGTAGCGCTGGCTTTCGACGGCATGCTTTCCTTTTCGTCCAAGCCGCTGCGGGTGGCGACGGGGTTTGGCCTGTTTTGCTCCTTCCTGGCCCTGCTGGGCATCCTGTACGCGCTGGCGTTGCGGCTGTTCACGGATGTCTGGGTGGAAGGCTGGACTCTTCTGTTCATCGCCGTAATGTTCATTGGCGGCGTCCAACTGATTTGTTTCGGACTGCTTGGTGAATATGTCGGCCGGATCTACGGAGAAATCAAAAGGCGTCCGCTTTATATTATCGACGAGAAGATAAATTTCCCTCCTTCCCGCGCCGAGCCATGACTTTCCTGCTTTATTGCATCTGCGGCGGGACGGGCGTGGCGACGGACTATGCCGTGTTTTATCTGGTTGTGTCGGCCGGGGCCTGGTATCAGGCTGCGAATATCGTGTCTTACGGCGCCGGAACGCTGGTGAGTTTCGCGCTTAATCGCGTGATCACCTTCAAGAAGCGGG
>CAZEFQ010000104.1:0-10194 GCA_964511505.1 uncultured Rhizobium sp. | reverse complement strand
GGACGGCACCTGGGTGAAGGCGGTGGGCACCTATGGCAGCGGTCCGCAGCAATTCAACACACCGCATGGCATCGCCACGGACGCCGACGGCAATGTCTATGTCGGCGACCGCGGCAACAACCGCATCCAGATCTATGACTATGACCTGAACCACAAGGAAGATCTGACCGGCATGGGGGCGCCCTGGAGCGTGCAGACCACCGCCAAGTACATCTATAGCGGCGACGGTACCGGAAAGATCTATCGCTACGACCGCGCCACCCATAAGGAACTGGGTTGGGCGCAGACCGGGCTCGGCCAGGGCCAGACCGGCTGCCTGATCCATGAACTGCACGCCGTCTCGGACACCGTCCTGATCCGCGGCGCCTGCTCGGAATGGAATGTGGAGAAGATCACCTTCCGGAATTGAGCCACGGAAATGAAAGCGGCCCGGCTGTGCCGGGACTCTTTGCCGCTCGCCCAAGCTCGCGGCGTTCGTCGCTCGAAACGGTCCACCGGACCGTTTCGTTTGCCGACGGCAAACCACCCTCACTCACAGGGATGAGCCGCGATGATGGCCAATGCAGCCGCCATGCCGGCCGAACGATTGGCGGCCTCCGGATGACCGGCCAGGTAATCTTTCAACTCGTCTTTTGCTTCCGACGGGGAAATGGGTCCATCTTGCGGCAGGCAGATGGGAGCGCCGCTTTGATGAAGCGCGCCCAATAGAAACAGTCCGTCCGCGACGCCGCGCAGATAGGCCTGGCAGAGGCGGTCGCCGTCGTCCTTCTCGGCCTGGCCGGCGCCCACGGGCGGATCGCAGGCATCCCTCAAGGCACTGGCCTTGAATCCCGGATCAGTGGTGCTTTCGCCCTGACCTTTTTCATCTTGGCCCCATGCCGGCAGCATGCAGAAAAGAAGCAATGCGGCCGGCGCTGACAGGGCATGGCGGTTCATCGCATCTCCATTCGTGTTGACGCTCAGCGTAACATGGAGGGCACAGGGATCGGCATGACCGGCGTCATCCGCGAGGAATTGGGACCGTACGCGACATTCACGAAATCGCCCGCATTTCACGCCGGCGAAGAGTCGAACGGGCGGGGGGTCCCATCGTCATTCGTCCCGGCAGTGGCCGGACAGGTTTGCTTTTGAATTCAGTAGCTTTCCAAATTTTGTACTTGTTTTGTTCTTATCAGCCATTATACTGCCAGACATGACCACAGTGCTTGATACGACCATTAGGCCCGAGCTTTTGCGCGGACGCGGCGCGCTCTCCAATCAGGTGGGGCGCTACGAGAAGCAGACCCGTGTCCTTGTGGACGATGGTTGGGATCGGAGCATGGCTGGGGAGCCGACAGCGCGCCGGAACAGTTTTTCAAGCGTGATCGATGATGACGGCTGGGACGATGGGTGGCGGGCGGAAGACGCGCAGCCGCCGCCGCTGCGTACTGAGGTGACGTATGACAGCACGCGCAGCATCATCGCCCGCAACAAATCGCCGGACATTTCCTTCGACCAGTCGATCAATCCGTATCGCGGCTGCGAGCATGGGTGCATCTATTGTTTTGCGCGGCCGACCCATGCCTATCTGGGGCTTTCGCCCGGGGTGGATTTCGAATCGCGCCTGTTCGCCAAGCCCAACGCCGCCGAATTGCTGGCGAAAGAATTGTCCGCGCCGTCCTATGTGCCGCGGGTGATCGCCATGGGCACCAATACCGATCCCTATCAGCCGCTGGAAAAGAAGATGCGCATCACCCGCTCCGTTCTCGAGGTGCTGCGGGATTTCCGCAATCCGGTGGCGATTGTGACCAAGTCTCCGCTGATCCTGCGCGACCTGGACATTCTCTCGGAGATGGCGGCGGCGGGACTGGCCAAGGCGGCGCTCTCCGTCACCACCCTGGACCGCAAGCTCGCCCGCGCCATGGAGCCGCGGGCCGGAACACCTGCCCGCCGGCTGCAGGCGATACGCGGTCTCGCCGATGCCGGCGTTCCGGCTGGGGTGATGTTTGCGCCGGCGATTCCGGCCTTGAACGACCATGAAATGGAAGCGGTGCTGTCGGCGGCTAGGGAATCCGGGGCGCGCTCGGCCGGCTATGTCCTGTTACGCCTGCCGCTGGAGATCAAAGACCTGTTCCGCGAATGGCTGGACGTCCATGTTCCGGGCCGCGCCAGGCATGTGATGGCACTCGTCCGCTCCATGCGCGGCGGCAAGGATTATGACAGCCAATGGAACACCAGGATGCGGGGAACGGGACCTTATGCCCAGATGATGGCGCGGCGCTTCCAGATGGCGGTGAAGAAACTTGGATTGAACCAGCCGGGCCGGCCGCTGTCTGTCAACCATTTCCGGGCGCCGCCCCGGATCGGCGATCAGCTTTCACTGCTCTGATTCCCGCTTTTCGACATCGGCTGCCAAACCCGGAATGGTGATCCGCACGGAAGCGTCCGCGCCGGGCAGCGGCGCCAGCATATCCGCTCCCCGCGACTGGTAGATGATAACGCTGTCGAAAATGTTCCCCATCGGGGAGACCGCACATTCCTCGGCGTCGAAATCCGTCCTGCGGGCAGACAACCGCGTAAAAACCTGCGATGCGTCCAAAAGGTCGAAATGCACCGGGTTGTAATAGATCAGGAACATCTTCATCTGGGGATGCGCGCGATGAATGCGGGCAAGATGCTCCATGAGCTGCTCCACCAGGCCTCGCGCAAACGAGTGATAGAGGTAAATGACAAGGGCGGGACAAGGCGGGAGCGCAAATTGCGACGCGTCACCTTCGATGATCTCGGGCACCACCTTGTCGGGGAAGCGGCTGGCGATTCTGCGCGCATTGGCGCGGGCGGCACCGCACAGCACCGGAGATATCTCCACGCCGATGATGCGGGCAAAAGGATATTCCGTGGCCACCGCCAGCGCCCTGCCCTTGCCGCACCCCAGGTCCAGGAAAACCGTGCCGGGCTTTATCGGCAACAGATCGAGGGATTTGCGCAGGACGCTGGGCTGCATGCCCACATAGCCGCTGCTGGACTTGTCCAGCTTCACCGAGCCGGAGCGGATTTCAAGGCGAGACAAACGCCGCGACGTCTCGATGCCGTAATGCGCATCTATGGGATGGGGCTTCCAGTCGCCGCCAAGGGTCGAGCGCCAGATTTGCCCGGCCCAGCTGGCGGCAAAAGCCGCGATTTCCCGCAAGGAACGCAAGCCTGCCCGCCTTGTATTTCCGTCTCGGGCTGAAGTAGCGGCCTTGGGGGTTCCCTGTAAAGCCTGCCCTGTGCGCGAATTGCCGGGAGCATTGTCGGGACGGCAGAAATGCCTCTAATTAAAGGGCGGAATCCCCCGGCGGAACGATGCCCCATTATATTTACGAATCCCGGCTGCTGAAGGCGCTGGAGGGCGACGGCCCGCATTTCATCTGCGGCGTGGACGAGGCCGGACGCGGTCCGCTCGCGGGGCCGGTGGTGGCGGCCGCCGTGATTCTTCAGAAAGGGAAGATTCCCAAGGGTCTCAACGATTCCAAACAATTGGACGAGGAAACGCGCGAATCGCTTTATCCGCGGATCATGGAGATGGCGGTGGCAGTGGGCGTGGGCGAGGCCAGTGTCGGCGAAATCGACATGGTCAATATCCGCCAGGCCACCCATCTGGCGATGGCACGGGCGGTGCGCGCTCTTTCAGTCAGCCCCGCTTTTGCGCTGGTGGACGGCAATGATCCGCCGGCCCTTCCCTGCCGTTGCGACACGCTGGTGGGCGGTGACGGACGTTCGCTTTCCATTGCCGCGGCTTCCATCGTGGCCAAGGTGACACGCGACCGCATGATGGTGGCGCTGCATCACGAATTCCCCGGCTATAACTGGCGCAACAACAAGGGCTATGGCACGGCGGAGCATTATCATGGGCTCAAGACCCATGGCGTGACCGTGCACCATCGCCGCAGCTTCAGCCCGATCCACTACCTGCTCACAGGCCACAATATCTTGTGTGAGGATGAATCGGGGGACTCAAATTGGGAGTCCGGCGTTAACACTTTGATTCAACAAGACTCTTGACGGCGGACTCCCGCCGAATCACTGTGAATCCCGCTGTTGATAATTCGGGCGGGAGCCATGCTGAAACTGAACCAGGTGATCGAAGGCGACTGTGTGGCGCGCATGCAGGCGCTCCCGGAAGCCTGTGCCGATCTGATCTTTGCCGATCCGCCCTATAACCTCCAGTTGCGTGGGGACCTGCATCGCCCCGACCAGTCCAAGGTGGACGCTGTTGACGATCATTGGGACCAGTTCGGCAGTTTTGCCGAATATGACCGTTTCACCCATGACTGGCTTTTGGCGGCCCGCCATGTGCTCAAGGATAGCGGCTCGATCTGGGTGATCGGTTCCTATCACAATATTTTCCGTGTCGGCGCCATCATGCAGGACCTGGGATTCTGGATCCTGAATGACGTGATCTGGCGCAAGACCAACCCGATGCCGAATTTCCGGGGCCGCCGCTTCACCAATGCCCATGAGACGCTGATCTGGGCGACCAAGCATCCCAAGCAGCAATACACTTTCAACTACGAAGCTATGAAGGCTTTGAATGACGAGCTGCAGATGCGCTCCGACTGGACGCTGCCGATCTGTTCGGGCGGCGAAAGGCTCAAGACCGAAAAGGGGGGCAAGGCCCATTCCACCCAGAAGCCGGAATCCCTGCTCCATCGCGTGATCGTGGCCTCGACCAGGCCCGGCGATGTGGTTCTCGATCCCTTCTTCGGCTCGGGCACCACCGGCGCGGTGGCGAAAAGGCTGGGGCGGCATTTCATCGGCATCGAGCGGGAAAAGACCTATGCCGACATCGCCCGCGCCCGCATTGCCGAGATCGAGGCCGCCGATAGCGAAAGCATCGAAACCGCCAAGTCCAAGCGCGCCGAGCCGCGCATTCCCTTCGGCTGGGTGGTGGAGCGCGGGTTGTTGCCGCCCGGCACGGTACTGCACGGCCACCACAAGCACCATAAAGCCAAGGTGCGCGCCGACGGCACTCTGGTTGCCGCCAATGCCAGCGGCTCAATCCATCAGGTGGGCGCGCAGGTGCAGGGGCTGGATGCCTGCAACGGCTGGACCTTCTGGCAGTTCGAATTGAACGGCGCCCTGGTGCCGATCGATGTGCTGCGTCAACGGCTGCGCGCCGAACTGGTCTGACGCTGAAACAAGGGCCCGCCATCGTCGAGGCCATGTTCCACCAGCTTGCGCATCACGGTGGGAAGCGCCACCTCGCGCAATTTCTCCGCCGCGACCCATTCTCCCTTTGTTTTCGGACGTTTTGAGAGCGTGGCGGCATAGACTTCCATTTCCAACTCGAAATGGGTGAAGCCATGGCGCACCAGGCCGGGACGCTTTTTCCACGCCGCCGCGAAAGGTGCCTGGGCCAGCGCCGCTTGGGGTGAAGGAAATTTGTCCTCCCAGGGGCCCAGCGGCGGCTCCAGCATGGAGGCCAGCAATCCCTTGGCCGGCCGCTTGACCAGCAGGACCGCGCCGGATTTGTCGCGCGCCACGAAGGCGGCGCCGCGCTTGAGCGGACGGGCCAGTTTGGGCGCTTTGACCGGCAGGGTTTCCTGGATGCCCTCCCTTCTGGCAAGACAATCCGCGTGGAGCGGACAATTCTTGCAGGCTGGCCGCTTTGGCGTGCAGATCGCCGAACCCAGATCCATCAGGGCCTGGGCGAAATCGCCGGAGCGTTCCGGCACCAGCGCCTGGGCATGGGCGTAAAGCTCAGGCTTGGCTTTGGGCAAAGGCGTCTTGACGGCAAAGAGCCGGGCGATCACCCGCTCGGCATTGGCGTCCATCGCCGCCTGTTTTTCATCATAGGCGATGGCTGCGATTGCGGCGGCGGTGTAGGCGCCCACGCCGGGAAGCGCGCGCAAACTTTCCGCGGTGGGCGGAAATATTCCGCCCATATCCTGCGCCACGATTTTGGCGGCGGCATGGAGGTTGCGGGCGCGGGCGTAATAGCCAAGCCCAGCCCAGGCGGCCAGCACCTGGTCCTCTTTCGCCGCCGCCAGCCGGCGCACATCCGGCCACAGCGCCAGAAATTTGCGGTAATAGCCGGCCACCGCCTGGACCGTGGTCTGCTGCAACATGATTTCCGACAGCCAGACACGATAGGGATCGGCGCGCTTGCCCGCAGCTGCCCGCCAAGGCAGCACGCGGCGGTGGATGTCGTACCAGGCGAGCAATTTGGCAGCGATGCGTGATGCGGGCATACTTATATTCGTGGATTGGTTTAGGTGACCATGACCCAACCTGGTTCCGAAAAACAACCGGACAAGCAAGCGGGCCCGGACGCACCCCAAGCCGTCCGGCGCAACCGGGCCGGCTCGATCGGCCATGAGGCCGGGCCGCTGGCCGCCGCCGCCTTCGCGCGCGCCGGATTTACCGATCCGTCGCTGGTGCTGCGCTGGCCGGAGATTGCCGGTGCCGCGGTGGCGCGAATCGCCCGGCCGGTGCGCTTTTCCCAAAAGGACGGCGTGCTCACCCTGTTGGCGGAACCGGGCGCCGCGCTTTTTCTCGGGCATGAGTCGCGCGCACTTACCGCGCGCATCAATGCCTGGGCCGGCCGCAATGCGGTTTCCAGGATCAAATTCGTCCAGGGCCGCCTGTCCGCTCCCTCCGTTTCGGCCTTTCCTCCCCAGCCGGCCAAAAATTTGAATTCTTCCGATCCTTCAAATGCTTACAAAGGACCCGAGACAGTGCGGGCCGCCCTGCAAAGCCTGGCACGTTGGCGCGCGCGCAACCCGTCCCGCGAGGCGTGACGGGTGCGGTTGAAACCGTCTCAACCCTCTGTCACAAGCAGATAAATCCGAGCCGCCTGAGGATAAGTGACATCCCTTGATTGACCTTCCCTTCCGGAATCAAAGCAAATGACAGCCGGATGACAGCATCCTGTAAGATAAGGCGCAGCTATTGAAATTCACCCGCTTACGACTTTCCGGCTTCAAGTCTTTTGTCGAGCCGACCGAATTGTTCATCGAGCCCGGCCTCACCGCCGTGATCGGGCCCAATGGCTGCGGCAAGTCCAACCTGTTCGACGCCATGCGCTGGGTGATGGGCGAAACCCGTCCCACCTCGATACGCGGCACGGAGATGGATGATGTGATCTTTGCCGGCAGCGCGGGGCGTCCGGCGCGCAATGTCGCGGAGGTCACGCTTTTCATCGACAATAGCGACCGCAAGGCCGCGGGGCCTTATGCCGAGTTCGACACCATCGAAGTCTCGCGCCGCATCGAGCGGGAGGCCGGCAGTGTCTATCGCATCAACGGCCGGGATGTGCGCCAGCGCGATGTGCAGATTTTCTTCGCCGATGCGTCCTCCGGCGCGGGCTCGACCGCCTTTGTGCGCCAGGGCCAGATCGGACTTCTGATCAGCCAGAAGCCCCTGGCGCGCCGCGCCATCCTGGAAGAAGCGGCCGGCATCGCTGGCCTGCACCAGCGCCGCCATGAGGCGGAGTTGCGCCTGCGTGCCGCTGAAACCAATCTCGCCCGGCTGGAAGATGTGATCCGGGAAGTGGAAGGGCAGCTGGCCGGCTTGAAGCGCCAGGCCCGCCAGGCCTCCCGCTATCGCAATCTCTCCGGTCATATCCGCAAGGCCGAGGCGCTGGCGCATTTCCTGCGCTGGACCGAAGCCGAGGCCCGCGCCGCCGCCGCCGGCAGCGACCTCGCCGCGGCCGCCGCTTCGGTGGCCGGAGCCACGGAAATCGCCGCGCGTGCCAGCGCCGTGCAAGCCGAGGCCGCAAGCCGGTTACCGCCGCTGCGCCAGGCGGAAGCGGAAAAATCCGCCGCCCATCACCGCCTGATCGTCCAGCGGGAGCAGTTGGATCAGGAAGAGACTCGTGCCCGCGAAGCTGCCCAGCGCATCCGCCAGTTGATCGCCCAAGGCCATGCCGATATCGAGCGCGAACGTGCCCTGGACAATGATGCCGGTGCCGCGCTCGCCACCCTGTCGGAAGAAGAAGCGGCCTTGCAGCAGGCCGCTTCGCGCTCCGCCAGCGACATCGCCGCGGCGGAAACCGAAACAGCCCGGCTGAATGCGTACCTGGCCGAAGCCGAAGCGCTTTTGGAAAAGCTCACCGCCCGGCTGGCGGCCTGGAATGCCGACAAGGCCAGCAACGAACGCGCCCGCGACGTGGCCGCGGCGTTGAAAGAGACTTCCGGCGCCCAATTGGTCCAAGCCCGCAACCGGCTGGCCGGGGCGCTGGAGCTTGCGAAAGCCTCACCCGATGCCAGCTATGCCGACAGCCAGACGGAAGCCGCCCGCGCCCAGTCGGAGCGGGTGCGCGAAAGCGCCGCCGCCGCGCGGGCGCGGCTCATCGAGGCGGAAGCGGCGGAAAGCGCGGCGCGTCTTCCCATGGAAGAAGCCGAACATGATGTGCAGCGCCGTGCCGCCGAGGTGAAGGCGCTGGGCGATCTGCTCCATCCCGAGGGCGAAGGGCTGTTTCCGCCGTTGATCGACGCGGTCCGGGTGCAAGCAGGCTATGAAGCGGCATTGGCCGCGGTCTTGGGCGATGATCTTCAGGCGCCGCTGGATGAATCGGCGCCGCATCATTGGCGTGACTTGGGCGGCCTGGAAGAACCCTCCTCCCTGCCCGGCGGGTCGCGGGCACTCAGCGAATTCGTGCAGGCGCCGCCGGCCTTGGCGCGGCGGCTGAGCATGACCGGCCTGGTCTTTCCCGACCAGGGCGCGTCCCTGCAGAAACTGCTCAAGCCCGGCCAACGCCTGGTTTCGGCCCGGGGCGATCTCTGGCGCTGGGACGGTTACATTGCATCGGCCGATGCACCCGCCGCCGCCACGGTGCGGCTTTCCCAGCGCAACCGGCTTGCGGTCCTGGAACAGGAACTTGCCGCCGCCAAGCAGGAGCGTGACTCGCTCTTCGCGGTTTATTCGCGGGCGAAGGATGCCAGCATCGCGGCGCGCCAGGCAGCGCGTGCCGCGGAAGAAGAAGAGCGGCAAAGCGAAAAAAACCTGATCGCCGCCCAGGACGAAAGCACCCGCGCCGCACGCGCCAGCGCCGAGCGCGCCGCGCAGCTGGCCAGCCTGGAAGCGGAGATACGCCGTCTGGAACAGGCCGTCGAGGCCGCGGAGCAGGCGCGGAGTGAAGCGGAAGATGTGCTCGGCCGATTGGGCGACGGTGCGGCCCTGATGGGCGAGGTCGCGGAGGCGCGCAACCGCACGGCCGAGACGCGCGGCCAAAGCGGCGAAGCGCGGGCGGCGCTGGATGTGCTCAAGCGTGAAGGCGACGCGCGGCAACAGCGCCTTGCCGGCATCGCCGGTGACAGCACACGCTGGCAGGGACGCCGCGCGGCCGCCGCCAGACAGATCGAGGAACTGAGCCGGCGGCAGGATGAACTCACGGCCGAGCTGGGCAAGACCGAAGCGATCCCCGCCGAAATCGCGGACAAGCGCGTGGCGCTGCTCTCGGCCATTGCCGAAGCGGAGACGGCACGCAACACCGCCAGCGATGCCCGCGCGGAAGGCGAACTGCAATTGGCCGAAGCCGACAAGCACGCCAAGGCGGCCGATGCCACGCTTTCGGCGGCGCGCGAAGAACGCGCCCGCACCCAGGCCTTGAGCGAGGCGGCAGCCGGCCGGATCGAGGAACTGCGCACCCGCATCCGTGACGAGATCGAAGCGGCGCCGGAGGAATTGCGCGAGCGCGCCGAGATCAAGGACGGCGAGGAACTCCCGCCCCTGGACCAGGCGGAAAAGCGCGTCGAGCGGCTAAAGCAGGAACGCGAGCAACTGGGCGGCGTCAATCTCAGGGCAGAGGAAGAGGCCGCTGAACTGGAAGCGCGGATGGGGACGCTCACCAACGACCGCGACGACCTCAATGGCGCCATCGAGCGCCTGCGCCGGGGCATCCAGAGCCTCAATCGCGAAGGCCGCGAATGGCTGCTGGCGTCCTTTGAAAAAGTGAACGGCAATTTCCAGACCCTGTTCACCAAGCTGTTCGAAGGCGGCGAAGCGCGTCTCACTTTCACCGAATCGGACGATCCGCTCGAGGCGGGACTGGAAATTTTCGCCCGTCCTCCCGGCAAGCGGCTCCAGTCCTTGGGCCTGCTCTCGGGCGGCGAACAGGCCTTGACGGCGCTGGCGCTGATTTTTGCCGTGTTCCTGGTCAATCCCGCCCCGGTCTGCGTGCTGGACGAGGTCGACGCCCCGCTGGACGACGCCAATGTCGAGCGGTTCTGC
>CAZEFQ010000103.1:0-18205 GCA_964511505.1 uncultured Rhizobium sp. | reverse complement strand
TGCTGCTTCAGCAGGGGCGCCGGGACGAAGCCTTGGCCGCCATCGCCGCCGCGATCGGGATCGATCCCGGCAATGCCGACGCGCTGGCACATTATGGCCAGGCTCTGCGCTCAACCGGCCGGTTCGGAGAAGCTGTGGCGGCCTATGACAAGGCACTGGCGATCAAGCCGGGCCTGATGACGGCCCTGATCGGGCGGGGGCACGCATTGCGCAGCCTGGCCTCGTTCGAAGAGGCCCTGAACAGTTTTGACGGGGCGCTCAAACTCGCACCGCGCGATCCCGGACTCTGGCTGAACCGGGGTACGGCCCTCTCGGACATGCAGCGTTTTGACGAGGCGCTGGCAAGCTATGAAACCGGACTTTCGATCGAGCCGGGCCATCCCGGTCTCGCCAACAATCGCGGGCTGGCGCTGTTTTCCCTCGGCCGCCTGGAGGAGGCGCTGGCCAGCTTCGAAACCGCCATCGCCCGCCAGCCGCAGAATTGGGAGGCACTGAACAATCGCGGGCTTGTCCTCTTTGTGATGTGCCGGTATCCGGCGGCGCTGGCGAGTTACGACAAGGCTCTTGCGCTCCGGCCGGACGATGCCGGCCTTCACAACAATCGCGGTACCGCACTTTTGGAGTTGGGTCGGCCCGAGGAGGCGCTCCAGGCTTTCGAAGCGGCGCTGGCGCTGCGCCCGGACCATGTCGATGCGCTCAACAATCGCGGCCGGCAGCTCTTGCTGCTCAACCGGTTGAAAGAATCGCTTCAGAGCTATGAACGCGTGCTGGCGCTCAACCCCGAAGATGCCAATGCCCTGGGCGGCGTGGCCGAACTGGCGCTCAGGCTCTGCGATTGGCCGCGGGCGGCGGGGATCGCCCGGCTGATCGAAGCGCATGTCAAGGACGGTAAGGCCGGCATCTCCCCGCTTTGCCTGATGGGTTATAGCGACGATGCCGCGCTGGAGCTTCAATGCGCCAGGAATCATGTCAGGGCCAATGTCCTGCCGGCGCCTGCGCCTTTGCGGAACGGCACGCCCAACCGCAACAGCCGCATCCGGATCGCCTATCTCTCCACCGATTTCCAGGATCATCCCGTCGCGCGCTTGCTGGCGCCCGTCATCGAGCGGCATGAGCGTTCGCGGTTTGAGACCATCGGGGTTTCGTTGGGCGCGGATGACGGAAGCGAAGTGAGGAAACGCCTGGAACGGGCGTTCGAAAGTTTCACCGGCATGAACGGCAGAAGCGATGCCGAAATCGCCCAATGGCTCAAGGCGGAGCGGGTGGATATCGCGGTCGATCTCAATGGCCATACCCGCGGCAGCCGGCCTGGCATCCTCGCCCGGCGTCCCGCTCCCGTGCAGGTGAATTTCCTGGGGTTCGCCGGAAGCACGGGCGCCGATTTCATGGACTACATCATCGGGGATCCGGTGATCACGCCTTTTTCCCATGCCGCTTTTTTCAGCGAGAAAATTGTGCAGTTGCCCGATTGCTATCTGGCGGCGGCCTCCGGACCCGCCCATGGTTCATCCGGCCGCGGCGAAGCGGGCTTGCCGGCAGAGGGATTTGTCTTCGCCTGTTTCAATTCCAGCTGGAAGATCACGGCTTCCATGTTCGATATCTGGATGCGGCTTCTTGCGGCCGTGCCGGGAAGCGTGCTGTGGCTGCCGGAGTTTGTTGCGGAAGCCAATGCCAATCTCCGCGCCGAAGCGGCGGCGCGCGGTGTCGCGCCGGCCCGGCTCATCTTTGCGCCGCCCGTCCCCCTGCAAGAGCATCTGGCGCGGCAGCGTTTGGCGGAGTTATTCCTGGACACGCTGCCGTTCAACGCCCACAGCACCGCCGCCGACGCCTTGGGGGCGGGACTTCCCGTCCTCACTTGCCGCGGACATTCCTTTGCTTCGCGTGTTGCCGCCAGCCTGCTTCATGCGGCGGGCCTTGACGAACTCGTCACCGGGAGCCTTGAAGAATATGAATCCGTGGCGCTCAAGCTGGCGCGGGAGGGCGCCCCGCTTTCCTCCCTTCGCGAGAGGCTCGGCCGCAACCGTCTAACCCATCCCCTGTTCGATCTCGACCGTTATCGCCGTCACATTGAAGCGGCTTACATAAAGATGTGGGAGACGGCCGGAAGCGGGGAGATTCCACGGAGCTTCAAGATAGAGTCCTAGCCGAAAGCTTGCGGGTGGATGCGGGCGATCGAGCCCATGGTCTTCACCACCAGGCAGGACAGCAGCGCCATGTCCGCCGGCATGAAGGGGCGGCGCACATCCAGCAGAAGCGCGATACGCATCTGGGCGGTCGCATTCAACACTTCATGGGGAAAGGTATCGTCCCACAGCAAGGTCTCGCCGTCGCCGAGGCGATGGGGCTTGCCGTCGATCCAGAGGACGGCGCCGGGCCGGCCATCGTCCGCCAGCGGCATGGAGAGTCCCAGATGCAGGCGCAGGATGCCCCGGAAAGGCCCGCGATGCAGCGGGATATGCTTTCCCGGCGCCAGATAGGAAAAAGTGGCGGAAAGGACATCGGGATGCTTTGCCAAAAGCGCCGCCAGCACGGGACAGTGCGCGATGTTCTGCGGCACCTCCGTGCCATAGGCCTTGACGACGAAGGTGCGCCAATCGCGGCCGTCATTGGCGGAGATGGCGGTCTGCTGCCGCATCACCTCATGGAAGCGCGGCACCTGTTCCAGCCGCACGGCGAAAGCCTCGGCCCGAAGCTCGCGCCAGCGCACGGCGAAATCGCTTGCACCGGGAAAATAGTGCGCAGCATCCAAAGTCGCCGGCGTGTGAATACGCCGATCATAAAGCCAGCGAAGACTGTCGCCGGCGACCGTGTACCAGCTGTCCATGTGGTCTTGGGCCGCGTTGGCCGGGTCTGCCGCCCGGCTATGCAAAGCCTAGCAGAAGCCAAGGCGGCGTCACTCCCGCAAAAGAGGAACGGGCCTTACGGAATTGTGATGTTTCCGGGCCCTTTCGTAATCAGGCGGGGGGCGTCATCAGGTGGCGGGCTTTTTGTTGGGGGTGACATGGAAAAGGCCGCCGGGATAGGCGTCTTCCAGCATCCAGAGCGAACCATCCGGCGCTTCTTCCACATCGCGGATGCGGTGGCCGACAGACCAGCGCTCCGCCGGAGTGGCCCCGCCCTTGCCGTCGAACACGATGCGGTTGAGGGTCATGGTGGCCATGCCACCCATCAGGGCGGAGCCGTTCCATTGCGGAAAGACATCGCCCTTGTAGAACATGATGTTGCCGGGGGCGATGATCGGTACCCAATAGATCACCGGCTTGACCAGGTCGGGCCGTGTCTCCGGCTTGGCGATCGGCACGCCGTTATAGTTCTGGCCATAAGACACCAGCGGCCAGCCATAATTCTTGCCTTTCTGGATCAGGTTCAACTCGTCGCCGCCGCGCGGACCATGTTCCACTTCCCACAGGCGGCCGTCAGGCCCGAAGGCCATGCCATAGGGCGTGCGGTGACCCTCGCTCCAGGTCTCGGAGGGAGTGAGGTTGGGGCCGGGGAAGGTGTAGGTGCTTACCACCTTGGCGGTCTTGGCGGCCTCGGTGTCGCTGGGCGGATCGATCAGGGGAATGCTGGAGGCGCCTGTCTTGCCCGCATAAGGATTGTCGGGCGCGGGCTTGCCGTCGAGCGTCAGGTGCAGGATCTTGCCTTCCGGCTGGTTGATATCCTGGGCCGGTGTGAACCGTTGGCGGTCACCCACTGTCAGGAAGAGCGAATTTCCGTCGGGCGCAAAAGCGATCTGCGCGCCTTCCTGGCCGCCTTTGCCTTTGGGCAATTGACGCCACAGCACTTCCAGATTGTCCAACCTGGCGCGGTCGTTGTTAAAGGCAAGCTGGGCGCGCGCCAGGGCCAGGCCGCCGCCATATTCGCCGGGCTCGACATAGGTGAGATAGACATTGTGGTCGGTGGCATAATGCGGTGACAGGAAGACGCCCAGCATGCCGTTCTGGCCTTGGTAATAGACGGGTGGCACGCCGCCCAACTCGGTCTTCTTGCCGTCCTGGGTGACCAGCACCACCCGGCCCACCTTTTCGGTGATCAGCATGCGGCCATCGGGCAGGAAGGCGATGCGCCAGGGAAGATCGAAACTCGCCACCTGGGTCATGGTGAAGGGAAGGTTGGTGTCGGGCTGTTTCTCGCCGGCATTGATCTGTGCCGCCGCCGGAACCAGGGCCACTGCCGTTGTCGCCAGAGACAAAAGCAGCATGGTTTTCAAGCTTTTCATTCCTCACTCCTTGGTTCGCGGCCCAAATCCGGAAAGGGAGCTTATGCGATTTTGGGGGACCTATGAAAGCTTGTCCGGTTTCGCCGGTCATGGGAATGCAACAGGAAAAGTGGAGCAATCCCGGGCGGCTGGCTGATTCCGGTCGATTTCCCGCTTTGACAGGTCTGGGATGCCGTCAGATGGAAAACCACTCTATATTGCCGACAACGACTTCGACCGGCCCGGTGATGTTCTGGGATTCATAGGCGGTTGCGCCCAGCGCGCCGTCGCCGTCCGAACCATCCGATGCCAGCGGCATCATGATCCGTTCGCCTTCCACCACCCGGTCCCCGGCTTTGAAGAGCCTGCCGCTGCAATAATAAAGCGCCGGATCCGACACCAATCGCGTCATGTGCGCCTGGGCAATCTCGAACACATGCGGGGGGTGCAAATCCTTGAGAGGGGTGCCGCGGAAGCCGCGGCCAAATCCCGTCATGATACGGTTGCCGGCCAGCCGGCTGGTGAATTCTCCGCGTGCCCGGTCGTATTTGAAAGCCCAGACCATGGTGAGGTGGCGGGCCATGCCGGAAGGGGAAAGATCCGACCATCCCGGCATCCGCCTGTCGCGCCGCGCCGCCAGCCAATGGCCGGCAACGGCTTGGAGCGGGGGCGATTGGATTCGGCTCAGGAAGGCATCAAACCCGTTCATGACGGCATGAAGCGCCCAATCTCTTAAAAAACAGAGAATCCCGGGAAGGCGGCGAAATCTACGCCGCGTCGCGCACACCCGGCGGATTCGGCCTCAGATAGACGACCAGGCAGCAGATGCAGATGCCCAGGCCGGCAAGCGGATAGGCAAGCGCGATAAGAGCGGCGAGCGCGAAAAGACAGAGCGTCGCGACGGAACGGATGTGCATGCTGCGGCGCGTCCCGGGCAACACCTTGGGTGCGCGGTCCACCAGCTCGCGGATCAGGGCGATATAGGTCGCGTTCACCAGGAAGAAGACCGCTGCATAGAAGGCGACCGGTTGGGGCGCAAGCCGGCTCACCGCCATCCAGGCGGTCGAGAACGGCAGGAGCGACATGGAAAAAAGATGGGCGAAATTGAACCAGAGAAGACGAGGGCTGGCCTCGGCGGCATAGCGCATCAGATAATGATGATTGACCCAGACAATGGCGATAAAGAGATAGCTCACGGCATAGGAAAGCCAGGTGGGCCAAAGGGCCAGCAATGCCTCAAAAGTGGAAGCGCCGGGCGGTCGCAACTCCAGCACCAGCACGGTGATCAGGACGGCAAAAACCCCATCGGAAAAGGCGCTGACCCGCTCGGGCGTGGCTTTGTGAAACATGGACTTCTTCTTCGCGGCCGCGAGGAAAGCATAAGGCAATCCGCCGAAACAAGGCCGGCCGAAGCCGGGCCTTGAACGGGCCTTCGCCAAGGCGCACTCTGGAATAAAAGGGAGGCTTCCATGGTTTTGTCAGCCGGGCGGCATGCATTTATCGCTCTCTCGATCGGCGCGCTTTCATTCCTGCCTGTTTCCGGAAGCCTGGCGCAAGGCGCGCGCCGCCCCGCCGAAACCTGGTTTGTGCCCAAGTCGACAGGCGGGATTTACAAAGCGCCCAACAAGCCGATCTGGCGCCAGGCCGATCTTCTGAAGGCGCACGCGGGCCAGAACAACTGGTCGGAGCAGATCGTTCGCGATCCCGAGCAGGATGCCACCTACAATTCGGCGGCGCCGGGAACGAAATCGCCCGTCCATATGCATCCCGACACCTCGACCTTGTTCGTGGTGCTGGCCGGCCAGATGCATTTCGAGGTCGAGGGCCAGGAGCCGGTAACGGCGACGCGGGGCGCCCTGGTCAATATCATGCACACCACGCTGTTTTCCTATGAAGTGACCGGCGACAGGAACGCGCTCTGGGTGGAGGTGAACCCGCCCAATTTCCAGACCGTCTATCCCACCACGGGTCCTGAGCCCAAGGCGCCGAAGGGGATGGAGATCGTCAAGGTCTCGTTCAACCACAAGCCCGCGCCTTATACCGGCCACAACAAGCTGATGATCAACACCTTCGACGACATCATCGCCCATTGCCTGCCGGTGGACGAGGTGGTGGTGGACGATCATGTCTGGGCGCGGCCGCTGATCGGCTATGTCAATGCGGCGGACAATCATTGCGGCGGCAACGGCAATCTCGGCGATGCCGGCGGCAAGCCCACGCCCGGCTTCGACCCGCATTCGACCTTCGGGCATTTCCATCCCGGCCCGGCGCAATGGTGGATCGTCCAGGCCGGCCAGGTGAGCGGCAAGTTCGAGAATACCGGCCAATTCCACGCGGTGGAGGGCGATGTGCTTTATGCCCCGCCCATGTCCTGGCATTCGATGGATTCGGAAGCGCCGTCCGGCCCTTCCGTCCGGCTGGCGCTGGGCGGCTATGTCTTCATCAACATGAACAGCATACCGACTGTCACACAATAAAGCCGCCGGCCTTTTGCGTCGTGAGTTCGTCGCGCGTGCTCGCGTACGTTACGTACGCGTCCCACGCGACGCTCCTGCTCACGCCGCAAAAATACTGCGCGGCAATCAGAGTTCGATCAGGCTATCTCGGTTTGCTCATCCAGCTGTAATAAATCCAGATGGCGAAGAGGCCCAGGAAACCGGTGGTGAAATTTCCGGCCAGTCCGTTGAAGTAATAGACGATGGCCTCGATAATCGCGAAGCCCAGGAAATAGGGATATTTGTCCCTCAAAAAAGCGGCCATGTTGCCCATCGCAAACCTCTTAGCCTTGAGAGACCGATCACTCGGCCGGCACGGTTGACAGGGCCTCTTTCTTCCTGTGTTCCATCAGGCGATCGATCCAGCGGTCGACCGCGGGAAAAGCCCGGGCGGCAAACAATATCTTCAGGTAGTTGGGCTCGTCGGCATAGCCTTCGGGGTGGCCGAGGCGCGAGGGCGGGATGACATTGCCCTTCTCGTCCTTGGGCAGGCAGAGGGTGCCGAAAAACAGATCCCAGAAGCTCACGCCGACGCCGAAATTGCAGCCATATCTGTATTTTTCGGGATCGGGAAACTCGACCGCATGGTGCCAGCGATGCACTTCCGGCGTGTTGAAGACATAGTTCAGCCAGCCGCCTTTCATGTCGCCGCCGCAATGGGAGAAGTCGCCATAAGGGTTGAAGGCGCCCGCCAGCACGATGGCATAGGGATTGAAGCCGACAATGCCGAGGATCAGGCCGCCCAGGACATTGCGCAGCGCCCACTCGAAAGGATTGGAGACCAGCACATTCGAGATCTGCAGGTGGGTCACGCTGTGATGGTAGCTGTGAAGCTTCCACAAGAAATTGTTGTAGTGCTGGAAGCGATGGACGCTGTAGGAGATCAGGCTGGACAGCAGATACACGATGATGACCTGCAGCCACAGCGGGCCCAACTGATCGGAAAGTCCGAACAGGAACCGGCGGCCCAAAAATGTATTGGGCAGATAGTGCAGGACCGGCAGAACGATGGCGCCGAATATGGCGGCCGCGACAAAGGCCTGCACCGCGGTCGACATCAGGTCCCGCCACAGCATGTGGCGCTGGGAAACGGCGCGGCTATAGAAATAGACGCGCTCGACCGTGATCATGGCGCCGAACATCACGAAGGAATGCCAATAGGGAAAAGACTTCGCGAAAGGGGTGCCTCTCAATGTGAGGGTCATGATCCCGAAGACGATCATCAGGACCGGCAACACCGCGTAGCTGGAGTATTCCTTGAGCTTGCTCGATGACAATCGTGCCTCCCATGTCCAAAGCCCAGGTTTGCCCTGGTTTGCGGCAAGCTTAGTGCCAGTTTGCGGCGCTTTAAATAGCTGTAATGTGGGTGACCACCGGTTAGTTATTTTGCGCCGCAATAATTGTGACAGTGAGTCTGGACGGAAATCGCGTTGGCAGCGCTTGCCGTGAAATGTCTGGCGCTCCGCCGAAGCCTTATATCAGGCCGAGGCGGCGAATGCGGCCTTCACCCGCGCAGGCGTAAAGGGAACTTCGCGCAACCTTAACCCCGTCGCATCGAACACGGCGTTGCCCAGCGCCGCTGTCACCGGCGCGGTGGACGCCTCACCTGCGCCCACCGGCCGCTCATGCGGGCGGTCGATCAGTTCGATTTCAAGTCTGGGCACATCGGGGAAGGTGAGGATGGGGTAGCTCGTCCAATCGATGGTGCTGACACGCGCCCTGTCGAACTTCACTTCCTCGAACAGGGTGCGGCTGATGGTCTGGAGGATCGAACCCTCGACCTGGGCCTTCACGGCATCGGGATTGATCATCTGCCCGCAATCATGGGCGCAGACCACGCGCGTCACCCGCACCTGGCCGGAGGCGCGCTCGACCTCGACCTCCATGCCCATGGCGACATAGTTCTCGGCCTGCTTGTAATGCATATAGGACAGGCCGCGCCCACGCAGCACCGCACCGGTACGGTCGGGCGGAGCAGTGCGCGGGCTCCAGCCCATCATCCTTGCCACACGGGTGAGGACTTCGATGGCGCGGGGATCGGAGAGCCGCTTCAAGCGGAATTCCAGCGGATCGATATGGGCGTTTGCCGCGATCTCATCCGCGAAACATTCCACCGCGAAAACATTGCCGATCTTGCCCGGCGCGCGCAGGTTGGAAGGCCGGAGCGGCGTGGCGGCGAGCCATTTCATCTCGGCGCGGATGTTGGGGAAGAGATAGGGCGGCTCGATATTGGATTGAAGTTGGCCGGAGGACATGCCTTTGCTTTCCGACAGCCCGGCGGCCACCGCGGCCAGGAGCGGAATGCCGCCCGGCCTGTTCTCGGGCGCGAGCGCCGAGGTCTCCCAGGCCAGCACCTCGCCCGAAGCGTCCAGCGCGGCCTTCACGTCCACGATTTGCGGCGGGCCTTTGGGATCCCAGCCCAACTCGTCCTCCCGCATCCATTGGACGCGGACGGGCTTTTTGAGTTCGCGGGAGATCAGCGCCACTTCGAAAGCGACATCATTGTTGCCGTTGGTGCCATAGCTGCCCGAGCCGTCGCGATAGATCAGGCGGAGCTTGGCGGCGTCCAGGCCCAGGAGTTGCGCGATGGTCTGGCGCAGGCCGTGGGTGCCTTGGGAGGCGGTCCATACCGTGCCGCCGCCGTCACGGATGTCGGCCACGGCGCAGGAAGGTCCCATCGAAGCGTGCGATTGGATCGGCCAGCGATAGGTCGCGCTCATCACCCGCGCGGCGTTGGCGAAAACCGAAACGGTATCACCGGTGCTCTTGGTTGTTTCGGTTTTCGAGACGGGGATTTGGCGCACCGTGTCATAGAGCTTGTCTGAACCCGTCAGCGCGGGCGCTTCTCCCCATGTGGCCCGGAGCGCGCGCATGGCGCGGATGGCATCCCATTCCCGCGGCGCCACCACGGCCAGGAAATCCTTGATTCGCACGATTTGGGCGCCCGGAATTCCGGCGATGGAGGCCTGATCCACCTGCTTCAAACCCGCGCCGATCTGGGGCGGACGGATGACGCGGGCATGCAACATGCCGTCGATGCGGACATCCTGGACGAATTCGTGTTTGCCGGTGAATTTGGCCGGCAGGTCGGGGCGGGGGAAAGACTTGCCCACGATGGTGTATTCGTCGGGGTTCTTGGGCTTGATATTCTTGTCCACGGCAAGATCGAAGCGGCGGCCGCCAATCAATTCGCTGAAGCCGATACCGGCGCCGCCCGCTTTAGGCACCACCGCGCCATTGGCGGTGTCGAGTTCGGACGCCGGAAGGTTCATCTGTCTGGCGGCAAGCGCGATCAGGCCCTGGCGCGCCGTCGCCGCCGCCTGGCGGATCTGCATGCCCCCCACCATGATGCCGGTCGAGCCGCCGGTGCCGCCTTGGTTGGGAGTGAGGAGGGTGTCGCCTTCGACCATGTCGATCCGCTCCGGTCGCATGCCGATTTCCTCCGCCACGATCTGGCGGATGGCGGCGCGGGCGCCGGTTCCGATATCAACCTTGCCGGCATAGACGGTGGCACTTCCGTCCGGGGCGATGACGAGATAGGCGTCCACACTCTCGGCATCGAGACTGGCGGGACTGGCGGAGGCGGCGCGCGGCAGGCTGAAGGCGACGACCAGACCGGCGGAACCGGTGAGGAAGGAACGGCGGGCGATGGAGCGCATGGTCATGCCCCTTTCGCCGCGCGCAGCACCGCCGCGATCACCCGCACATGGCTGCCGCAGCGGCAGAGATTATGGGCGAGCTCGGCGCGGATCTCGGCTTCATTCGCATGCGGATTGCGGTTGAGGAGGGCGGCGGCGGTCATGATCATGCCGTTGCTGCAATAGCTGCACTGGCCCGCCGCCTCGGCGATGAAGGCGGCCTGGAGCTTGCCGGGCTTCTCCGGCGTGCCCAATCCTTCGAGCGTGGTGACGCTGCGCCCGGCAACGGAAGCGGCGCTGATCATGCAGGAGCGCACCGCCTTGCCGTCCACCATCACGGTGCAGGCGCCGCATTGGCCCAGCCCGCAGCCGAATTTGGGGCCGTTGAGCTTCAGGTCGTCGCGCAGCACATAGAGCAGGGGCGTCTGGGGATCGCCCAGAGTCACATGCTGGTCGCGGCCATTCACTTTAAGGACCAGATTAAGGGTCAGATCGCTCATGCCTCTTCTGCCGTGGCGGTTGGCGCAAACAAGAGGACTGCTGCGATGATGACAGGCGAACACCCGGCCTTCAAGGGGCTACGCCGATTCCGGATCTTGCTCTTTGAAAAAGGACGGGCGGGGACGACGCCCCGCCCGCGTCGCATTGGGTACTCAGACTATGGACCCGCGAACGAGGCGCGGATCACGTCCAGCTTGGCATCCACCGCGCTCTCCATCTGGTCTTGCATTTGCGTCATCGCCACGCTGATCGCGGCGTCGGCGCACATCTGGATGAAGGCCGGAGCGGCATCGGGATTGGCCTTGAGGCAGACCGACTTGGCGGCGTCTTCCAGCCGCGCCGCCATGATCTGGGCGTCGGCGGGGCGGGAAAGATCAAGGTCGCCATAAGGAACCGGCGTGCTGACGGTGTCGAACTCTTCGGCACGGGCGGCATTGAGGCCAAGGGCGGTGAGAAGAATGGCGGCAGGGGCGGTAAGAATGCGGAACGACATGGTGATCTCCTTTCAAACGCGATGAAGGACGTTTCACCCTGCGACCCGGACACATATCGTTTCCAAAGGAAATGAGCGGCCCATTGATTTCGAATCTACGCCTGATTCTGCGGGTCTTCAAGGAATTTTGTTGCACTGCAACATAGCACAATGATGCGCTTTGCAGCAGCGGCGCAGCCGCG
Source organism: uncultured Rhizobium sp. (assembly GCA_964511505.1). Lineage (GTDB taxonomy): Bacteria > Pseudomonadota > Alphaproteobacteria > Micropepsales > Micropepsaceae > Rhizomicrobium. The sequence goes on along the minus strand of CAZEFQ010000103.1, from coordinate 6,698 downwards.
ATTTTCTTCGACAGACTCATCTCCGCTTTATTGTTGAGCGAAGTGGCGCGTGATGCGGCGAAGCGTTTTCGCGTGTGGCCAATCTCGCATGCGCGTATCCGCTTATCCGCCAAAAGTTAATGACGTTAAGTCTGATGCGGTGGCGAATGAGATTCGCGCGTTGGCAAAGTGGACGGCAAACACCCCAATTGCCCCCCGAAAAGTCCCAATTTCCGCCACACTCGGTGCGCAGATTCAGATCGTGTCGGGAGGCAAAAAGAGGAATAGCGATGCCAACTTTCAAATCAGCAGTTTTCGCCGCCGCAGCCATCAGCGCCAGCGCTATTGCTCTGGGCGGCTGCGCCACCAAAGACTATGTCAACGAGCAGGTTGCGACCGAGGACGCCAAGGTCCAGGCCAGCCAGACCAAGTTCCAGTCCACGCTGGACGAGCACCAGACCCGTCTCAGCCAGCTTGACCAGTCGACCAAGGATGCGCTCGATCGCGCCACCGCGGCCGGCAAACTGGCCCAGGGCAAATTCCTTTATGAGATGGTCTTGTCGGACGACTCGGTGAAATTCCCGGCCGACAGCGCCAAGCTCTCCAAGGAAGCCGAGCAGCGCCTGTCCGACTTCGCGGACAAGCTCAAGAACGACAACCGCAACGTTTATGTCGAGATCCAGGGCCATACGGATTCCCGCGGCGCGGATTCTCTCAACCAGCGGCTGGGTGAAGAGCGGGCCGAAGCGGTGCGCCTGTTCATGAACCAGCACGGTGTGCCCCTGAACCGCATGTCCACCATCTCCTACGGCAAGCAGGATCCGGTGGGCGACAACAAGACCCGCGCGGGCCGGGCGCAGAATCGCCGCGTCGTCCTGATCGTGATGTCCTGATAGAATTGAATGTTGAAGAAAGGGCCGGTCCGGAAGACGGACCGGCCCTTTTCATTTGCCCGCTATCAGCGGCGCACGCCCAACAAATCCGACCAGCGCCAGGCGCCCGAGCCGATGGCGAAGCGCGTGCCGCCATCCGCCAAGGACAAGAGGATCAAGCCGTGCACCGGCCGGTTGCGGCAGGCTTCCGGCGCGAAGGCCACTTCCCACATCACCGCCTCGCGCACGGCGGAAAGGCCCTTGCCGTCCTGCACGCCGGCGCGCACCCAGTCGCCGTTCCACAGCATGATGGATTTGCCGCGGCGGTTGGCCTCGCTCACCGCGTTGCGCACCAGGGGATCGCGCCGGAGCGCCTGCTGCACGGCCCGCGCCATGTCGCAGCCGCCGCCACCGCCACCGCCGCCCGCGCCACCGGCCTCGCCTTCGCCGGCGCTGGCGGCGCCGGCCAATTCGGAATCGCTCATCACATCGGAAAAATCGTCCGGCGCGGGCGCATTCTCGGCCTCCCTGACGGGTGTGGATCTGGCCGGCCTGGCAGGGGTCGGGATATGCAAGGTGGGCATGATCACATGCGCCGGCATGGCCGGTTGCAGCGCCGCCGCTTTCACCATGGCGGCGGGGCCAGGCGGGCCTGGGGCGCCGGGCACGTCGGAGCGCGGGTCCTGCACCAGGTTGACCGGGATGGCTTGCGGTTCCTTGGATGGGTTGGCCGCATGCGGCCAGAACAGGGCGCCGAATACCATCAGATGGGCGGCGATGCTGCCCGCCCAGGCCAAAAGCCGGCGCTTGCGACCGCGCGGCGGCGCCACGGGGCGCTCGTCCAGGGGCAGGCTCAGCTCTGCGCTCATTGCAACTCCAGAAGGCCAGCGGCCGGAATTCCGCCCATAAGGGGAACATACCCCTTGGGCAGGAAGGTGGCCAAACCGAGTCCAGTTTGGAGTCCGGGCTTTAAGGCCTGGTGGAATTTTCGAAAGATATTAACGAAAAACCGAGCGAGGAGCACCGCGCCGCCGCAACGGGGAACAATTTCGCGGGGCGGCGGGTTTTTCAGCCAGGTGTTCTTGTCAATCCGGGGCGCCATGAGCAGTCGCAAAGCCGAATTTCTCGCCCAGGCGGAACAGGCCGGAAAATGGGCTGACAAGGTCGACGATCTTGAGCTCAAATCCTGCTGGCTGGCCATCGCGGAATTCTACCGGGACCTTGCCCGGCTGGATGAGGCCAAGGTCCGGGAAGCGCAACGGAGGAAACAGGTTCAAGGCCGGTGGTGAAGAGCGGCGAAACAGAACTCGAAATGGCGGCGGCGCATGCGCGAAAGGGGCGCGTAAACCTTACCGGTTCCAATTCCTGAAAAGACCCGTGCCAAAGCGCGCCGTTAAGCATGGCGATGGCGCAATCGCGCGGCGTTTTCGCGGCGGCACGGCTCCTGCACCTCCTTTCCTCAGGGACAGGCCCATCCTGTCCGGAGGTGAAACAGATGCCGCAGACGTCACAAATGTTGGGCAAAGCCCCTTCGCGCCCGGACCACACATTGCTGGCGGCGCTGGCCATTGTGCTGATGACGGTCAGCGCCGCCATCGGCTCCGGCCTCCCGCACGCGGACAATCCGCTGCCGCGGCCCGCGCCGGTCGCGAAGAAGGCGGTGTGGAAGCCCGCACCGCCCAACCATGCGCTGGACGAATTGCTGGCCGAGCATCGCTGCCTGGCGGAAGTGCTTTATTACGAAGCGCGCGGCGAGGGCCGGCAAGGCCAGCAGGCGGTCGCCGAAGTGGTTTTCCACCGCATGAACAAAGGCCGCTACGGCCACTCGATCTGCGCGGTGGTCTATGAAGGCGCCGGCGCGCCGGGCTGCCAGTTCTCCTTCGCATGCGACGGCTCCATCATGCGGCCGCGCGACGAGGAGGCGTGGAAGCAGGCCGAGCGGATGGCGGAAGAAATCCTCACCCACCAGATGCCGCTGGGCAACGCCACCGCCGGGGCGACCAATTATCATGCCGTTTCGGCCAATCCCTTCTGGGCGCCCACGCTGCAAGTGACCGCCCAGATCGGCAACCACATCTTCTATCGCGACCGGCCCCACAGCAGAGGGGTGTAAGGCGATCGCCGGCGAAAGCCGCCCCGCCTGAAAAATCGGTCATGCAATGACAGGGCTTGAAACCCATTTCCCGGGCCCTACGTTTGTTTTTTCAAGAGGCTTTCATCCCAAGGAGAAAGCGCTGATGACCAAGCTGAAAATTTCCGTTATCTGCGCCGGCCTTTTCGTGGCCGGTGTTTTGCCTGCGCTCGGTGCCGAGGAGAACGGCGTTCCGGGGACAGGGAATTATTTCACGCCGGCGCAGCGGGCGCGCGCATTCGCGGCAGCAACACAGGCCGGCTACACGCCCAACCGGGTGGATGCGTTCCAGGACGGAAATTTCTTCCTGGGCGCAAGCCGGGCCGGGCAGAATTACCAGGTGACGGTGGTCCCGTCCGGCCAGGTCTATCCCAGCAAGCCGGCAACGGCCGCATCCTGAGCGCGGGCGGGCAAGTCACGGCAGCGGCTCGCCGATCCCGGCTTTATGCCGTGATCGGCGAAAGGTGAGACGTTGCACTCCGCCCGAAAATGTTCTTGGCTTCCCGCCATTCACAACAGGGGGAATTCAGGATGCGCAAACTTGCCGGTATCGGTTTGGCCTTGGCGGCCGTCAGCGTGATCATGCCGTTGGAAGCTGGGGCGCAACCCGCCCAGGAAGCCCGGCCTGCCCAGCCCTTGAATGTCATCACCGATTTTGCCCGGGTCGAGAAGGCGAAAGTCGGCGGCGGCGATTGCGGCACCAACGGCATCCTCACAAGCGACCGGGGTCCGCTCAACACCGCGAAATACCTGGTCGAGTGCGTGCATCGCACCTCGGCCGGGTCTTACCCGCCGGAAGTCCATCCGGGGCAGGACCAAGTCTATTACATCATGAAGGGCGAGGCGACGCTGATCTATGGCGGCAAGGTTGTCGGCAAGGAGATCGTGGGCGGCAATTCCATCCATCTGTCCGAGGGCGATGTCACGGTGCTGCCGGCGGACCAGCCGGACCAATGGAAGATCCCGAACGAGATCAGTTTTCTGCTGGTCAGGCGAAAGCCGTAGGTTGAAAGGCGAACAGCCCGCTGCTTCAAATTTCAAACAGCGCAAGGCGGCCTTTTACTTCCGGACGGCCGCCTGCCGATCTGTTTCATGCGGTCAGATTCGGCATGGCGGCGCGCGGCCCTGAAAAACGTGATGGCTTTTTTCCAACAGTCGGAAATGCTTGATCCGCATTATTGGGGGTTTTGGCGGACCTAAAACCGGCCGCCTAAAACATGGACAAAGGGCGCGGGACATATACTCCCGTCACCGGATTCCAAAACCAGCCGCGCCGTTGAACCGCGAATAGCGGGCTATTGGCGGTTCAACGGGGAAGCTGGATCAGCGGGGCGTCGAGGCTGCGCCGGCGACAGCGCCCGTGCCACCACCCACGGCCGCGCCGACGGCGGCGCCGGGTGCGCATCCGGCCGGAAGCGTCACGATGCAGCCGATCGCCGCGCCGAGGCCGGCGCCGGTCACTCCACCCGCCACGGCGCGCGCGCCGGGATCCGGGTGCCAGCGTCCCTCCACGTAATAGCCACGGTCATCGGAGGGGTCGGAAAGCCAATGAACATGCTCATCATGCTGGTGGGCGTCGTACCAATCGGAGTTGTGGTAGATGATCGGCCTGTCCGCCCCATAGGCATAGAGCTTATGAACCCGCCAGCAGTCGCCGGCCTGGTTGCAGGCGACATAGGAACTTTCGACAGTCGTTTGTGCGCTTGATACGCTTGGAACCATCAAGGCTGCGCCAGTTGCGAGAACCGAGGCCAGTCCAAGCGCCGTGTGAAACCTTCTCATGTGTTACCTTTCTTTGCGGCCACATTCGACAGATTTCCCGTTCGGACTAAACGAGGCGAAAACAGGATCGTTCCGAAATCCATATGCGCGGCAAAAGCCAGCGACACACGTCGAGCATTCCCGTCCACTTACTTGAGAATGACCTTCTGTACGCGCCAGTTGGAGGTTTCCGCCACGTAGATCAGGTTCTCGGTCGGACAAGCCAAGGCATGGGCGCCGGAGAATTCGCCGAGATTGCGGCCGGACTTGCCGATCACGCCCAGCACATGGCCCTCAAGGTCGAGCTTGAAGATGCGTCCCGGAAAGGTGGATTCGCCCAGGAACATCACTTTCCGGTTGGTGGGGGGAATGCACAGCGCGTTGGGGGCGCCTATCGCCCGCTTGAGGGCATCGCCGGTGGGGGTGTTGCCATTGACCGCCCGGGTGGAAGGATCGGGCGGGGTATCGACCTCGAACATGCGCTTGAAATTGCCGTCGGTATCGAACACCTGGACGCGATGGTTGGTGCGGTCGCCGACATAGACGTTATCGTCGGCATCGATGACGATGGCGTGCGGCAGATTGAACTGGCCCGGACCTGAGCCGAACTCGCCCCACGACTTTACGAAAACGCCATTGCTGTCGTATTTGGCGATCCGCGAATTGATGTAGCCGTCGGAGATGTAGATATTGTCCCTGGAATCCCAGGCGATGTCGGTGGGGGCGCGGTAACTGGATTCCTGAGCCGGCAGCGGGGGATTGGCGCGCGTCTCGCCCCTGGGGTTGGCATCGGCTTCCGGCTTGCGGCCGAACACCTTGACGATGCGGCCGGCCTGGTTGAACTCAAAGACCATGTCCGAGGCCTTGTCGATCGCCCAGATATTGTCGTGCCTGTCGATGCGCACGCTATGGGCCTCAGCCCAGCCGTACAGGCCCTGGCCGATTTCGCGCATAAACCTGCCGTTGGCGTCGAACTCGAACAGCTCGCCGGCGGCTGAGCCGAAGGCGGGACCGGCGATAGCGGGAGAGGAGCGCGACAGGACATAGACATGACCCTTGGAGTCCACCGCCACGCCCGTCACTTCGCCGAAATTGCGCCCATAGGGCAGGTCGGGGAAGTCGGGCACCGAGGTGAAGGCGATGGGCCGGTTTGCCGTGTCCTGGGCGAAGGCCGGCATGGTTACGCAGAGGAGAAAAGCGAGCCCATATGTTTTCATGAAAAGCGCCTCCGCCAATTTGGCGGCCGATAGTGATCGCGCGATCCCCATCGTCAAGGTCGAAAAGCAAATAGCCCGCTATTTGCTTTTCGACGGGCGAGCAGCGGCTTATCGCAAATGCGCGTTTTTGAAGGAAACCAGCTTTTCGCGTTTTTCGCACCATAGCGAGAGGCACACGCCCTTCAGGCTGCCCCACAGGGTCAAGCGTCCCACCGCCTTCAATTCGGGATGATTGCGCAGCACGGCGGGAAGCCGGTAATAGGGAATCCGGCTGTTGAGGTGGTGGATATGGTGCAGGCCGATATTGCCGCTGATCCAGCTGAGCAAATGGGGAAGATCGTAATAGGAGCTTCCCTTGAGCGCCGCATCGCGATGCGACCAGGCGCCGGCGCGGGCCCAGGCGACGCCTTCGAACTGGTGCTGGACGTAGAACAGCCACACGCCCATCGACGCCGCCAGCATCATGATCGGCAGGTGCACCATCAGGAAGGGCTTCATTCCCACCAGCCAGACCATGACGGTGACCGCAATCGCGATCGCGGCGTTGGTCGCCATGGTGCTGACCCAGGGCCGCCAGCCATCCCGCATCTGATGGAAGGGCAGCCGGTGCTGCAGGAAGAACATATAGACCGGGCCGATCACGAACATCACAAGCGGATTGCGGTAGCAGCGATAGAGGAGGCGCCCGGCCGGCGGCCGGCTCCGATATTCCTCCACCGTCAAGGTCTCGATATCGCC
>CAZEFQ010000102.1:0-5248 GCA_964511505.1 uncultured Rhizobium sp. | reverse complement strand
CATGCTGTAGGTCAGCCGCTTGGGCACCTGCACCAGAAATCCCTTGGAGGCGACGAACGGCTCCTGCCCCTGGATACTCACCCGCATCTGGCCCGACTGCACCTCCCAGAACACCCGGTCGTCGGCGTAGAACACCGTTTTGGTCTTCTCGCCCGGCGCCATGGAAATCCATTGCCCGATGAAATCGCGCGACAGCACCACCGATTGCGCCCAGCTCTGCTTGCCCTTATGCGCCGCCAGCACATCGGCGAGCCGGTAGACCAGCCGGTTCGGCGGGGTCTAGGGCAACAGCCCGGCGGGCTTGGCCGCCCACGCCACGATATTCTTGTCGCCCGCCGCGGGCGCCGTCGCCTGCGCCGGGGTTTGCGCCACCGAAGCCGCACCCGGCACGAAAGCTGTCAGCAACAAGGCGGCGATCACGGATTTGCGCATCCGATTCTCCCTTTCCAGATGGCGGCAAAGCCTACCAGTCCCGGCCCCCTGACTAAAGCCGCGTTGCACTGCGGTATCGCTTGCCTGGAGTCGTTTTGTCCCGGGCTCAGGACTAGGATGCCGGTCAAATGGAGGCTTCCATGCTCTCAAAACGGGAAATGTTAGCGGCCGGTCTCAGCCTCGCCGCCACCGCCGCTTTTGCCCAAGACGATCTCGGCCGCACCGGCGAAGCGCCGCCGCCCAAGCTGCCGCCGCTGCGCAAAGCCAAGACCACCAAATTGTTCCTCTCCCCGCCCGGCTGGCCCAATGCCATCACGGCAGATCCCACCCGCGGCTTCTGGGTCCAGGAACAGCGCCATGACAACAAGACCGAAGCCGCCTGGCTGCTCGATCCCAACGGCAAGCTGCTCAAAACCGTGGTCACCAACGGCAAGGACACCAGCGGCATGGCCTATGGCGATGGCTGTGTCTGGAGCGGCGCCAACGGCGCCTCCGAAAAAGTCCATCCCAAAATCCCCATCAACGGCATCTTCCAGACCGACGAGAACGGCAAACAGATCAGCTGGCGCCAGATTCCCTTCGGCCCCAAGGAAGACGGCGGCTCCTGCCATGGCATGAGCTGGCAGGACGGCAAGCTCTGGCTTTACGCCAACCGCATCGAGCAATTGATGCGCATCGATCCCAAAAGCTGGCAGGTCGATTACCTGTTCTCGGTCACCAATCTGCGCGGCCGCCTGCATGGCATCGAAGCCGATGGCGATTACATCTGGCAGGTCTGCGGCAGCCAGGACCCCAAAGTCGCCGGCTATGAAGGCTACACCCCCGGCCTGGTGAAATATGAGATCAAGACCGGCAAGGTGGTCCAGCTGGTCGATTTCCTCCCCGGTTCCTGTGACATCCATGACGTCGCGGTGAGGAACGGCATTCTCTACGGCGTGGACGCGGGCGAGCATCCGGGCTGGCCGGAGAAAAAGGAATATCAGAAGCCGGGTTGGCCCGGCCTCAACAGCCCGTCGGCCGGCTATATATTCCGCATCGACCTGGTCTGACTCTGCTGCTGACTTGTCTCGAGGCAAGGGCTATGGAAACTCTCTCACAGCATGGGATCCGGAATGCGGGTTTTGTCTGGTTTGCTGGCGGTGTCCGCCGTCGTCTCTTCTCTTTATGCTTATGCCCAATCCGTCCCCGCGCTTTACACCGCCGCCCAGGCCGCCCAGGGCGCGGCGGTCTTCGCCCAGTCCTGCGCCACCTGTCATGGCGCCCGGCTGGAGGGCGTCGCCGCGCCTGCGCTGAAAGGCCCCGCTTTCAAAGAGATGGCGGCGGCGCAAAGCCTCAACGCCCAGTCGCTCTTCGCGGTGATTTCCCGATCCATGCCGCAGGACAATCCCGGCTCGCTCACCCCCGCCCAATATGCCGCGCTCACCGCGTATATATTGCAGCAGAACGGCTATCCCGCCGGCGCCGCCGAGCTTTCGAAAGACACGCCCAATCTCAAGGATCTAAATCTCAGCCAATAATCATGTGGGGGATCGACCGATGAAGCATTTTCACCAGGCCCTTTGGGCAGCCGGTTTTGCAGTGCTGATGACCGGATCGATCCAGGCCCAGGAACGCGCCCCCGATGTGGTGCAGGAAGCCCCGCCCACCGTCCTGGTCCACCCCGTCACCGCCAATGTCACCGTCACCGACCAGCAGCTCCTCAACGCCGGCAACGACCCGGACAATTGGCTGCTCCATGGCCGCACCTATGACAATGCCGATTATTCCCCGCTCACCCAGATCAACGCGCAGAATGTCGGCCGTCTCGCCCCGGTCGCGATCATCCACACCGGCGTGGTGAACACCTACGAGAACACGCCCATCGAAGTGAATGGCGTGCTTTTCACCGTCACCGCCAGCGACCATGTCCAGACCTACGATGCGGTGACCGGCCAGCTGCTGTGGACCTACAATCCCAAGCTCGACTACAGCGACGTCTGCTGCGGTCCCCAGGCACGCGGCGTCGCCGTGGCTTACGGCAAGGTCTTCATGGCCCAGCTCGACGGCCGCGTCGTCGCGCTCGACGCCAAGACCGGCCAGGTGGCGTGGCGCACCAACCAGGCCGACATGCTGCCCGAGCCCACGCATTATTACTCCTTCACCATGGCGCCTCAGGTCTATGACGGCATGGTGATCGTGGGCAATTCAGGGGCGGAATACCCCACCCGCGGCTTTGTCGAGGCGCTGGACGCCAACACCGGAAAACTCGTGTGGCGCTTCCGCACCACCGCCGCGCCCGATGAGCCCGGCGGCAACAGCTGGTCCGGCGACAGCTGGAAATCGGGCGGCGGTTCGGTGTGGAACACCCCCGCCATCGATCCCAAGAACGATCTAGTGATTTTTGCCGCCGCCAATCCCAACCCGGATTATTGGGGCGAGAACCGCAAGGGCGACAATCTCTACACCAACTCCATCATCGGCGTGCATGCCAAGACCGGCAAGATCGCCTGGTATTATCAGCAGGTCCCGCATGACCTCTGGGATTACGACGCCACCGCCCCCGCCGCCCTGTTCGACGCCAAGGATGCGAGTGGGAAACTTGTTCCCGCCGCCGCCGAGGCCGGCAAGGTCGGCAACGTCTTCATCGTCAACCGCCTCACCGGCGCGCTGCTCCACAAATCCGAACCCTTTGTGATGCAGAGCGCCAACATGTTCGACGTGCCCGGCGAAAAGCCGATCACCCGCTATCCCGGCATCAATGGCGGCAGCCTCTGGTCCACGCCCTCGGTCTCGCCGCTCACCCATTATTTCTACGTGATGGGCGTCAACCAGGCCTATTCGGTCACCGCCTTCAAGATGGAGCCCTGGGTGTTCGGCACCCCCACGGTGGGCCAGCAGACCGGCGGCTCGCAGAAGCCGGAGGTGACGCCCTTCCCGCCCACCGGCACGCTGACGGCCATTGACGTCAACACCGGCAAGATCGCCTGGCAGAACAAGACCAGCCTGCCCATGTATGGCGGCATCGTCACCACCGCCAGCAATCTGCTTTTCACCGGCGAGATGGACGGCCATTTCGACGCCTTTGACGCCAAGACCGGCAAGAAGCTCTGGAGCTATTTCATGGGCGTCGGCGTCTGCTCCCCGCCGATCACCTATCGCGTCAAAGGCGTGCAGTATGTCGCCGTCGGCGCCTCCGGCTGCGCGCGGGGCCGCGAATACCTGAACCAGACCGGCCTGCCGCAATATGGCGACAATCTGGTGATCTTCGCGGTCAAGTGAGAGGCGCGAAAGCGCAATGACGAACATACCCTCTCCCCCGCCGGGGGAGAGGGGCAGGGTGAGGGGGAACACATCACATGAAGCACACACTGGCCTTCGTTTCCGGCGCGGCACTTCTGGCCGCATCCACCGCCTTGGCGCAAACGCCCGCGCCGCCCAAGCCGAAAGACGCCGCCGCCGCCGCCGCGCTTTATAAAGACGTGAAAATCGCCGGCGAAGCCGCGCCCGATCCCAATCGCCAGCCGGGCGGCAACACCAACACCGCCCACGCCATCGCCAACTACACCCCCGTCACCGATGCCATCCTGAAGAATCCCGATCCCAACAACTGGATCATGATGCGCGGCAATTACCAGGGCTGGGGTTTCTCCAAACTCGACAAGATCAACAAGACCAACGTCAAGACCCTGCAACTGGTCTGGTCGCGCCAGATGTCGCCCGGCATCAATGAGGCCACCCCCATCGTCTATAACGGCATCATGTTCCTGGGTAACCCCGACGATGTGGTCCAGGCCATCGACGCCGCCTCCGGCGAAATCCTCTGGCAATATCGCCGCCGCCTGCCGTCCCTGGAAGACATGCACAACAACAATTGGGGCCAGCGCAAGCGCAGCGTCTTCCTCTATGGCGACAAGGTGTACACCACCACGCGCGACAATTACCTGGTCGCCCTCGATGCCAAGACCGGCAAGGAAGTCTGGCAGGTCAGCCGCGGCGGCGAAAATTACGCCACCAACACCACCGGCCCCATTGTCGTGAACGGCGTGGTGCTGGCCGGCGCGTCCTGCCAGGTGGCGCCGTTCGGCTGTTATGTCGATGCCCATGATGCCGAAACCGGCAAGCTCCTCTGGCGCAATGAGGTGATCCCCCATCCCGGTGAGCCGGGCGATGAAACCTGGAAGGGCATGCCCTTCGATCAGCGCTGGATCACCGGCGTCTGGGGCCCCATCACTTACGATCCCGACGTCAATATCGCCTATTACGGGTCCAGCGGCATCGGCCCCGCCGCCGAGATTCAGCGGGGCCAGGTGGGCGCCACCCTGGCCGGCACCGACACGCGCTGGGCGGTCGAGCCCAAGACCGGAAAGATATTGTGGCGCCATCAGGTCCTGCCCGAAGACAATTGGGACCAGGAATGCACCTTTGAGATGATGCCCATCACCACCCCGGTGCATCCCGACCCCAAGGCGGACGGCATGTTCTCGGTCGGCCGCAATGTCGCCTCGCCAAGCCGCAAGACCTTGACCGGCGTTCCCTGCAAAACCTCCATCATGTGGAGCTTCGATGCCCTGACCGGCGCCTATCTCTGGTCCAAATCCACCGTCTTCCAGAACCTGGTCAACAAGATCGACGACAAGGGCCTGGTCACCGTCAACCCTGACATGGTGATGCGCGATCCCGAAAAGACCTACCGCATCTGCCCGACATACGACGGCGGGCGGGACTGGCCTTTCTCCGCCTACAGCCCTGAGACCAATGTGATGTATGTCGACCTTCAGAATCTCTGCGCCGACCGCAAGCTGCGCACCGACAATCTCCCCAGCCTGCCGGGCGCTTC
>CAZEFQ010000101.1:0-3952 GCA_964511505.1 uncultured Rhizobium sp. | reverse complement strand
GCGTGGCGGGCGCGACCGCCAGCGGCGCGGCGACCGTCGCCGTCTTCGGCGGCGCGACGCCGATCCAGCTTTCGCGGATGCTGAGGCGCGTCGAGTCGCGGCGATCGACGTGCTGCGTGGCGCGCGCGATCGCCGGCACGGCGACGAGCGCCACGACGACGACCGCAACCGCGGTGCGGATCACGCGTGCGAGCAGCGGAGACAACGCCGTGAGCATGACGCGAGGGCACGCGTACTCTAGCGCCGCGCCCGCCGGGGCGCAAGGGAGCGCGGCCTTCATGCACGCGGCTCGTTGAAGCGATACCCGAAGCCGACGACGGTTTCGATCTGGCGCCCGGCGTCCTTCAGCTTCTTCCGGAGCTTCCACATCGCGGAATCGACCACGCGGCAGTCCCAGGCCTGCGTGCCCCAGACGGTCGCGAGCAGCGTCTCGCGGCTGAGCGTGTGGTTGCACTGCTCGACGAGCGCGCGTAGCAGCAGCAGCTCGCGCCGCGTGAGCGCCACGCGCGATCCGTCCACCACCACCGACACGTCCGCGAAGTCGGCCATGATGCGCTGGCCCTGGAACGCCGGCGACACCGGCTCGGGACGCGCGGGCTCGCGGCGGCACAGCACGGCGCGCAGCCGCGCCTCGAGCTCGCGCGGGTCGAGCGGTTTCATGACGCAGTCGTCGGCGCCGACCTCGAGGCCGTCCACGACGGTCAGGCCGCGCACCGCGTCGCCGAGCATGATGCACGGGAGCGCACGCGTGCGCTCGCGCGCGCGAATGGCCCGGCAGACCTCCTGCGCGGGCAGATCGGGCAGCGTGGTGTCGAGGAGCAGCGCGTCGGGCACCGCGGCCGCGAGCCGGCGCAGCGCGCCGTCCGCCGTCGGCACCGCGTCCACACAGAATTCACCGCGCGATTCGAGCGCCGTCCTGATCAGGTGCACGACGGCGTCCTCATCGTCGGCGACGAGGATATGTTTTATTTTCATTCCGTCCCTGCATGCCGCCCGAGATCGGCCCACGGGCCGGGGATCTGGCGGCAATCTGCTGTAACCGCTGCACGCGCGCGCCGTACGGCGCAACGCGCGGACTGCGACTAGCTGAGGACGGACGGAGGGCCGCGGAATCGATCGGGGGCGTTGTCGAGGGGAGGCGGCGTGGGCGCGTCGGCCTGCGGCACGCGCGCCAGCACCGGCTGCAGCAGCGGCGAGCGCAGGAGCACGACGGGCACCGCGACGTGGAGCGCGCCGTGGTCGGACGCCGGCGAGGCCTTCCGGGGCGGCATGTCGCTCTGCCAGTTCAGCCGGATGCTGAGCCGCGTCGAGTCGTGCAGATCGACGTGCTGCCGGGAACGCAGCACCGTCGGGACCAGGATGAGCGCCGCGAGAATCGCGAGCGCGCTCAGACGGACCAGGACGGCTACTCGCTGCGAGGACGACCCATCGGACATATGACCAATGCCGTACTCTAACGTGGTTCTCACGTCAGCGCAATTTGAAACCCGTATATTCGTGTCGCGCATGTTTCAGGCAGGTTACATCGGGCCGTCGCGGACGATTTAACGTGTCTGCAACTGATGCGATGCAGGTGCGAAACACGTGCCGACGAGTATGACGCATTCACGGTTTCTTATCGAAGGAGAAACGAATGCGGCTCACTCTCGCCATGTGTGTGTTGTCTGCCCTCATAGCGTCCCCGGCGTTCGCAGACCCGCCGGCTGACCCCGCGCCGGCGCCGGATCCGGCGCTGTCGGGTCAAACGACGGCCGGTCCGCAGCAGCTGTCCGATTCGGTGCAGCTCGCGAACGGCAAGGTCCGGATCGGCGCGCTGTTCTATGCAGACTACGCCTGGTACTACAAGACCGGCTTCGGGCCGCAGTTCGAAACGCAGACGAATTTCCAGGGCCCCGGCAACGACAACTTCAACATCTTCGACGTGCACCGGACGTACATCAACCTGTTCTACAGCCCGACCGATCACGTCACGCTGCGCCTGACGCCGAACATCTACCGCCAGCCGATCACGGGCACCGGTGACAAGACGAGCGCCGTCACCGGCATTTCGGCACAGGCCGACGGCAATCTGACCTTCCGTCTGAAGTACGGGTACCTCGAGTTCGGCAAGCTGTTTGAAAACACCGACTACTTCAAGAACACGAACGTGCGGTTCGGACAGCAGATGAACCCGCTCGTGGACTGGGAAGAAGCGCTCTGGGATTACCGGTGGCTGAGCCTCACGCCGTGGAACTACCTGAGCTTGAGCTCGACGCAGGTGGGCGCTTCCATGAACGGGCCGATCGGGAAGAACGGCAAGACCTATCTGGACTATCAGGTCGGCATCTTCAACGACGCCAGCTTCCACGCGTTCGAGTACTCGGAGCAGAAGCAGTTCATGGTCCGTGGCTCGTTCTACCCGATGGGCGCGAAGACGCGGTTCCAGGGTCTCGGCCTGACGATCTTCTACGACCACGGCTACGCCAACACCGCACCCGACTTGGTCCCGACGACGGGCGCCGTGCCCGTCATCCGCGGCGCCGCGCTGGCGCACTTCACGACGTCGAACAACGGCTTCATGGTCGGCGCCGAGTACGACTGGGGCAAGAACGCGTTCGGCGTCGGCAACCTGTTCTCGGGCGCCGGCCCGCAGGACTCCTTCGGCCTCGGCGTCACGCAGTACGCGGCGATGAGCAAACTGACGTCGGCGATCCTCGCCGGCACCGACGTGAAGCAGCAGGGCTGGGACGTCTTCGGTCGCTACAACATCCCGCACTCGAAGGTCGGTCTCTTCGCGTGGGACGAGTTCTTCCAGCCGAACACCAACGTCCCGACCAACCCGATCGACTTCTACCACGTGATTGCCGGCATCTCGTACCGCGTGAGCCCGCGCTGGCGCGTCGCGTTCAGCAACCAGTACGTCCTCTACAAGCACGACCAGTTCACGTACCCGGCCTCGTCGATCGCGGGCTTCAACCCGGCGCTCGCGGCCGCCAATCCGACCGGCATCGCGAATGCCGTGCCGGGCGACGTCCATGTCGCGATGCTGAACTTCGAGTTCTCGTTCTGAGGAAGCCGTAGTGCGGACCTTCAGGTCCGCCAGGACAGGCGGGCAGGCCTGACGGCCTGCACTACAAGGAGAGAGTAATGAAGAAAACGACAGCGTGGATTTCAGCGGTGGTCGTCGCCGCGGGCGCGACGCTCGCGGCGCAGACGATGCGCATCAACGGGGCGGGCGCGACCTTCCCGAACCCGATCTACACGAAGTGGTTCTCCGAGTACAACAAGCTGCACCCGAACGTGGAGATCAACTATCAATCGATCGGATCGGGCGGCGGCATCCGTCAGATCACCGAGCAGACGGTGTTCTTCGGCGCGTCCGACGGCCCGATGACCGACGCGCAGCTCAAGGCCGCGCCCGGCACGCTGCTCCACTTCCCGACCGTCCTCGGCGGCGTCGTCCCGGTCTACAACATCCCGGGCGTGAACGCCGAGCTGAAGTTCACGGGCGAACTGCTCGCGAACGTCTATCTCGGCAAGATCACGAAGTGGAACGACCCGGCGATCGCCGCGCTCAACGGCGGCGTGAAGCTCCCGGCGACCGACATCAGCGTCGTGCACCGTGCCGACGGATCGGGCACGACCTACATCTGGGTCGACTATCTGTCGAAGGTGTCACCGGAGTGGAAGAGCAAGGTCGGCGTCGCGACGTCGGTGAACTGGCCGACGGGCGTCGGCGGCAAGGGCAACGAGGGCGTCTCCGGTCTCGTCTCGCAGACGCCGGGCTCGATCGGCTACGTCGAGCTCATCTACGCGCTGCAGAACAAGATCAGCTACGGCACGGTGAAGAACGCCGCCGGGGCATTCGTCAAGGCGTCGGTGGAATCGGTGACGGCCGCAGCAGCCGGCGCGGCGGCGAAGATGCCGGCCGACTTCCGCGTGTCGATCACGAATGCCCCGGGCAGGAATGCCT
>CAZEFQ010000100.1:0-2707 GCA_964511505.1 uncultured Rhizobium sp. | reverse complement strand
TAACCGGCTACTTGTTCACTGACGGCAGCCCGTGGCCCGGCCAGGCTGTGGGTCAGGTGTCTGGCGGGTTTGCTCTCTAACCGGCTGCCCACGTTCCGTGTGGCTCACTAACGGGGTGCTGACCTGCCGGGCATCGCCTGGCGTGGGAGTGGCTCAAGAGGGGTGTGCTCTGCCCGAAGTAGCAATGCCCTCCTCCGCCGTCCGTTGACGATGAAGGAGTGGCGATAGCCGTGGTGATGATCGGTGTTGATCCGCACAAGCTCAGCAACACGATCGTGGTGATTGACCGGGACGAGAAGGTGCTTGCTCGACACCGGTTCGCGAACGATCGCTCGGGCTACCGGGCGTTGAAGGCTGAGGTTCGGAAGTACCCGGACCGGACCTGGGCGGTCGAGGGCGCGCAGGGCGTCGGCGTGAGCCAGGCGCAGCGGCTCGTGGTTGAGGGCGAAGCGGTGCTTAACGTGCCGGCGAAGCTCTCTGCTCGAGTGCGTGCGCTTGGTGGTGGCAGCGGCCGCAAGACCGACAACGCGGATGCGTATGCGGTCGCGGTCGCGGGGCTGCGCGCGAAGGACCTGAAGGTCGTGACGGCCGACGACGCCACGACGGTGCTGCGGCTGCTCACCGACCGTCACCAGGAGCTGGTCGAGCAGCGGATCGCTTGCCTGAACCGGCTGCATGACTTGTTGTCCCAGCTCATTCCGGGCGGTGCGAAGCCTGGGCTGACCGCTGCGACCGCGAAGTCGATGCTCGCCTCGGTGCGTCCTCGCGACCAGGTCGGCAAGGCCCGCAAGCTCGTCGCTGTCGAATACGTCACCGAGCTCACCTCGCTCAACGCCCGATTGAAAGAGCTGCGGAAACGGATCAGCGAGGTCCTCGCGGACAGCCCCACGAGCCTGGTGGAGGTCCGAGGGATCGGTGACCTACTCGCGGCGAAGATCATCGCCGAGGTCGGCGACATCCGGCGGTTCCCGTCCAAGCATCACTTCGCGAGCTATACCGGCACCGCGCCGATCGACGCGTCATCCGGCGACAACAACCGCCACCGGCTCAACCGCGGCGGCAACCGCCGGCTCAACCACGCCCTGCACATCGTCGCGATCTGCCAGGTCCGCTACAGCTGCGAAGGTCAGGCCTACTACCGGCGCAAGCGCGCCGACGGGAAGTCACCGCTGGAAGCGCTGCGCTGCCTCAAACGCCGGCTGTCAGACGTGGTCTATCGATGCCTGATCGACGACCTGGCAGCAAAGAGTCCGGGAGGGCAATCGGGGGCGTCTGTTCAATCCAGCGCGACCGACCTAATCCCCATGGCCGGTACTTCGGAGCAGCCACTCTCCGGACTCACCGCCGACCATACGCCCGGAGTCAAAGCCGCGTCTTGACACAGAGGGGAACCGTTGTGATCGTTCTCGTGGGTCTGGTTGTGGCGATAGCCGCCCTGGTGACGGGCCGCTGATACCGATGCTCACCGGGGCGGACATCCCACTACGCGTGAGTCCGCCACCCGAACGCGAGTTTCTCGTAGGACTTCAAGAGTGGGCCGTTGCCTAGTGGCGTTACGACAACGGCGGACAGCGAGGTGCTGAGTACCTCTCATTGAACATCCGTGGAGACTTCCGCATCGCGTTTGCGATCCGCGGCGCGGCTCGTCGAAGCTGCAACGGCGTCGCAAGCCTGGTCACCGAGCCGATGCTGTGACCGCTCGCCCGAGAGGCAGTACCTCTTCACACTGGTAGCCACCCAGTAACCCGCGCAAGTTGACAAACTCAACCTCCTTACCCAAGATATCTGGGTAATACGCGCGGTACCGAGATCGGCGCGTGTCCCGACCCCTGACCAAAGGAACGTGCTCCTTGAAGACGTCACGACGGCTCGCCATCGCCCTTGTTGCCTCAGGCACGACATCGCACGTTGCCCTCTCCGCGCTTCCGGCCAACGCCGACTACGCGCCGGGGCCGAACGACATCGTGGGGGTCGGCGGAGACACGCCGCAGTTCGACCTCGCATTCGGCGCGGACGGCGACACCCTGGGCGACCCGGGCTTCAACGCGACCAACAACGTCAACCGGCTCGTGACCTTCAACGCGGTCGCCGATGGCAACGGACGTCAGGCGTACGGCCAGGGCAGCTCCGAAGCCGCGCCGGTCCCGTTGAACCCGACCGTCGTCCTTCGTGCCGGCACGAGCCCGGTCCAGCGCGTGCCGAGCAGTGGCGCCGCGATCACCGCTCTGCTTGCAGACACCGGTGCGCAGCCGGTCATCAACTTCATCTTCAGTGCGAGCAAGCCGACCGCGGCACAGCAGGCGCAGGCCGGCACCAACGGCTGGGGCTATCTCCATGTCGTGCAGATCGCCAAGGACGCGGTCGACGTCGCCGCTGCGAAGACCACCAACGCCCCGGCGGGCCTGTCCGTCAAGGAGCTGCTGTCGATCTACACCGGCCAGGTCACCAAGTGGAACCAGCTGCCGGGCAACTCCTCGGGCTCGAGCGACACGATCGTTCCGCTGATCCCGCCGTCGAGCTCGTCTATCACCAAGACCTTCCTTGCTGACCTCAAGTCAGCGAACGGCGGCACCGCCCCGACGCTCTCCGCCGCGGTCAAGACCGTCGAGCAGAACGACCCGGGCGCGGTCACGGGCGCATCGGCCCCGGCCGACGCGATCGTGCCGTTCTCCAGCGCCCGCCTGGCGTTGTACGCGAGCGGCTACTT
>CAZEFQ010000099.1:0-6728 GCA_964511505.1 uncultured Rhizobium sp. | reverse complement strand
GTGATATCGTCGAACGTGGCGACATAGCCCTGTGCGCCGCGTTCGCCCGCCACCTGCACGCTGAGCGAACGGGGCGAGCCGGTGCGCTTGATCATCACTTCGCCGCTGGCGCGTCCCACCGGCTCGCTGAGGGCGCGGCGGATCAGGCCGGCGAGCTCAGGCACCGATTCCGAATAGTGCCGGCCTTCCAGCTCTTCCGGCGCGGCGTTGAGCAGGCGGGCTGCGGCGCGGTTGACGATGGTGATGGTGCCGTCGGTGGAAATGCCCACCACGCCGGCGCTGACACCCGAGAGCACCGCGTCGGTGAAGCGGCGGCGTTCGTCATTCTGGCGGTTGGCTGCGATCAGGTCGTTGCGCTGGGCGTTCAGTTGCTGGGTCATGCGGTTGAAAGCGAGACCCAGCGAGCCGATTTCGTCGTCGCCTCTGTCCACCTTCACCTGGGCGGCGAGATCACCTTCGGAAACCCGTTCCGCCGCCACGATCAGGCTGGAGACCGGCTTGACCAGCCGGTTGGCGGCCCAAAGCCCCGACAGGATGGCGGCAAGCAGGATCACCAGCGCCACCAGCACATAAAGCGTGGCAAAGACCAGCTGCACTTCGCTGCGATTCTCGTCCAGCCGGTTATATTCCGACACCGCCGAGGCGATGCGGCTGTAATAGGCGAAGGCTTTGGGATCGATCACCCGCACCACTTCCAGATAGGCGTCGTTCAGCGCACGCAATTGAATAAGCGCGGTGACGCTGCCGGTCTCGGGCACCGCGTCCACCACGATCGAGCCCCGCCGCGCCTGGGCCAAATCGTCGGCGCTAGGCGGCTTGGGCTGCTTCATATAGGCCTGTTTGGTGGTGACGAGGATTTTTCCGTCGCCGCCGATGATGTAGGAGGCCTGCAGGCCGCGGTCCTTGGTCTGGCTGGTCAACTTGTCGCTGAAGGGCTGGATGCGGACACGCTTGTCCGCGTCGAACAGGGTAGGATCGCGTTGCAGATTGTCGGCGAGCTCGGAGGCATCGGTGATGATGCCGCGCTCATGTTCCTTGACATAGACCTGGGCGACATTGACGGCGTTGGAGAGCGCGTCCTTCACCTGGCCGGAGAACATGGCGTCCAGGCCGAGATTGAGTGTGATGGAGGCGAAGACCGCGACCAGGATGGCCGGCACCACCGCGATGGCCGAGAACCAGGTGACCAGCCGCACATGCAGCCGCGCTCCGGCGCGGCCCGAAAGACGCTCCCGCCACAACAGCACCAGCCGCCAGGCGATCAATCCCGCCAGGGTCAGTCCCAGGCTGAGATTGACCAGAACCAGGGTGACTAGGCCGGACCGGTCGGGGGTATAGGGAGTAAGGCCGGAGAGAAGCGCATATGTGCCGGAGCAGGACAGCACCGCCAGCAGGCCGACGCCCAAAGCCAGACGCGACGGCATAGAAACCGCCCGTGTCCATGCGCCTGGGTGGCGTATCAAGGATAAGGTACTGATAGCGTTGGTCCCGCCTATAGTCGGATTGCGGCAGTTTAGCCACATCGAGGCCTGTTGCAAGAATGCCGCGATGTAAAAGTGCAACGGTTTTTGTGGCGTTAAGGATGCCCGCCCGGGCGGAATGCCGCGCCTGCTGCAAGGTTTTTTCCGAACATCACACCGTAAAAGCTGACGCTTGATGCACACTCGCATGATTTTGCAAAATCCGCGCGATGCGCCATCTGCCAGCCACGGAAAAGCAGCCTCTACAAACGCCGCCGCGGACACTTGGCGACGTGCTTTATGCCAGGCCCAAGGCTCTTATTCCCGAACTGGACTGGGTAAGGCTCGTTCAGTCGATTGCGGCAGGCGATCAGCTCGCCTTGCATGCCCTTTATGAGCGGTCCCATCGTCTTGTCTTCACCTTGATCATGCGAATCACCGCCAATCGGCAAATGGCCGAAGAGCTCACCGTTGACGTATTCCTCGATATTTGGCGGCGGGCGGCGGGCTACGATGCCGCGAACGGCACCGTGCTTGGCTGGATCATGAATCAGGCCCGCTCCCGGGCTATCGATCGGCTGCGCTTTGAGAGCAGGAAGAAGCGCCGCTCCGACGGGCAGATGGAAACGGAAGCCGAAGCACTTCCCGATCCCTGCGATGTGCTGGAGTTGCGGCAGCGCCGAGAGGCTCTCTTGGCGGCGCTCTCCACGCTGACGGAAGACGAGCGGCGGGCCATAGAAACCACGTTCTTCGGCGAACTCACGCAGGCGGAGGCGGCGAAGCTGCTGAACCAGCCGCTTGGTACGATAAAAACGCGCATTCGCTCCGCACTGTACAAGCTGCGGCAGAACCTGGCGGAGGGAAAATTATGAACAGCTCTCATCGAGACCGCTGTGAGCACAGCGAAGCGACCGCCGCCTACGCCGTCGATGCGCTGGAGTCCGGCGAGATTGCAGCCTGTGAAGCGCATCTCGGCACTTGCGCCGACTGCCGGCGCGAACTGGAGAGCCTGCGCGCGACGGCGGCGAATTTCGTCGCCTGGCCCGCCGACATTCTGCGCCCTCCGGCGTCGCTGCGGGAGCGCCTCGCCCTTGGTCTCGGCGAAGAGACAGGCCGAGCGACAGCGCCTCCCCTGCCTCCATGGCGTGAGCCGGAATGGGAACAGGTCGCGCCGGGCATAGAATGCAAGCTTCTCGCCACCGATGCGGAAAGACAGCGCGTGAGTATGCTGGTCCGTCTTGCATCCGGCGCGAGCTATCCCGCGCACCGGCATGCGGGCGTCGAAGAACTTCACCTTCTGGACGGCGAGCTCTGGATCGACGAACGCAAACTCTTCCCCGGCGACTATAATTATGGCGCGCCGGGCGCGGGAGACCAACGCGTCTGGAGCGAGACGGGCTGCACCTGTGTGCTCGTCACCAGCACAAAAGACCTGCTGAGCTGATCCTCCCCTGGTGCTGGGGCCTTTTGTGAGGCAATCCAACCCCGGCTGGTTGTCGTTTTGGATGTATGCGAAGCGCGAGCCTGCTTCAAAACCTGTATCCCGCCTGGCCGACATCGCCGGCAATCACGCGATTTGGGAGTAACGCCAGGCGGTTAGGTTGCCGGCCTTCTCTTGATCGGGGCATAGGCAGCCCATGAAACGCGGCGCCGCAGGCCACAACATTTGCAAAGAAAGCGAGACGATCTACGCTTATCTCGCCCAGGCGCTGCCCCCAATCGAGGCCGTGGCGGCAGAGGCCCATCTTGCCGCCTGCCAGGATTGCCAAAAGGAGGCCGAAAAGATCCTACCCGTGATCGATCTCTTGGTGGCTTGGCCCACGGACGTCCTGCGCCCCGCGACACGGCTCGAGGAACATATCTCCGGGCGCATCGCCGCCCACACCGGCAAGCCTTTCCTGTTGCCGCCGCCCGCGAAATGGTTCGGTCCGGATTGGGAAGAGGTCGCTCCCGGGATCACATGCAGGGTTCTCGCGGCCGACGCGCAGAAATCCCGGGTCAGCATGCTGGTGCGCCTTGCGCCTCACGCGGCTTATCCCGCGCATAGACACGCAGATGTGGAAGAACTGCACTTGCTGGAAGGAGAACTCTGGATCGACGAGCGCAAGCTTTTCCCCGGAAACTATAGCTATGGTGCCCCGGGAACGGGCGATGAACGCGTCTGGAGCGAGACCGGCTGTACCTGTTTGCTCATCACCAGCACAAAAGACCTGTTGGTGTGATCGATGGCACGAACAGCTTTTTGCATGCGAATAAGCAAGGAGCAGATCTGATGAACGATTATGAAATACGCATCTTGAAGCCGGACGGGACACCGTCACTGATCATTCTTGAGGTCCATCTCAGGGACACTTCCGCCATTCGATCCGCCCGTCAGATGGCCAACAACAACGCGGCAGAGGTCTGGCGGGGCATCGAATGCATTTGGCGCAGCAGCCATCGCGTCGCGGACCTGAAATGGAACGCGTCCAAACGTCAACAGCGCCGGTCGGCGGAACAGGCGATTTCGCGCCTTTAGTACGGCGATCGTTCTCGCGACGGCCGAAAGAAGGGGCGGCATCGAGCACAATGCGATCGGGGACAAGAATGACCGAGAGCGAATATCTGATGAAGGCACGGGAGGCAGAAGCCGTGGCAAGTCGTGCAAACGATTCCGTCGAACGCCGCGCCTGGGAAGACATCGCCAAGGAATACCGTCGGCTTGCAGATGCGGTTGCCGCGACGTGGCAGGGCGAATTTCCAGACGAACCGCCCCGCCACTAGCGCCTCGCCCACCTGCCTGCGGTGCCCCCTGGGTCGAACGCCGACCTAACGCCCGGATTGCGGTGCCGCCGGCAACCTGCCGGTATTGCTGCCTGTCGTCGTGACCACAAGCGGCGCGGGCATTAAAGGATCAGAAAAGGCTGCAGACCGTCGAGCTGTTCGTCGAAGTCCTCTTCATAGTGAACGGTGAAATCGCGCGTGGCCGGCATTTTCTGGCCGCAGGCGCCGGTCTTGCGGCCGCGGCGCAACCGCCACTGGTCTATCGCTTCCTCCGGCGTGTCGCCAGAGCCCACCGTGCTTTGTTCCAGGTCGAGAAGATCGGGCCCGATCGCAAACCATTTCGTGCCGCCGCGGAGAACGTGCAGGCCTTCTTTGACGTCGTCGTATCGCATTTGTTGTTGCCTGAATTCTTTTTTCCTCCATTTGGAACGCGCTTGAACCGATGCGTGTTCCCTTTGTTCACGCCAGAGGAAACTTCGCATGACGAACGATGAGAACCGCGATCAGGGTCAACGGGATTCCACCCAGGGCACCGGCCAGCAGGACCAGCAGAAGACCGGTCAGCAGTCCGGCCAGCAGCAGCGCCAAGGCGGCCGGCAGCAGGCCACCGAACAGACAGGCACCAGCATCGACCAGGATCAGGATAACGACGACGAACCAAGCCCGACCGGCAGCCAGGGCGGACAACAGTCCGGCGCAAATCAGCAGCGCTGATATTTCGCGCATCTGATGGATGAAGAGCCACGGCGTGACATCGCTCGTGGCTCTTTCTTTGTGTGGTTTCCAGTCAGCCGCAAACACGGTTTCCACGGCAACGTCGGCATCCGTATTTCCCCTTAGGAATTTTACATAGCGCCGGCAATACATCCCGCAAAAGATTCTTGATCGCAGTCAAGGGCGGTCCTCTTCCGATCTCGTATCATTCAGTGGAATAGAGGAGGCAAATATGCTGCGTGAAAAAACCGACAAGCCGCTCATCGCCGTTATCGCGGCGCTTGCGGCCGTGACGATCGCGGCATGGCCGCATAGCGTGACGGCAATTCCCGGCCGCATCATGGACGCCCAGACCATTCACGCAAATTCGGCGCCGGCGGACTACAATGCGCCCCCGCTGCCGGGCACGACGGCGACTCCCCTGCCGAAGAATGCAGGCTTGGTGGATATCGTGCGCGATCCGGGCGACCTTCCGGCACCGGTCGGAGATCGCGGTCCGCGGCGCGTGAAGGTCAGTCTCGACACGATCGAGGTGACCGGCCAGCTTTCCAGCGGCGCCACATATCACTATTGGACTTTCAACGGCAAAGTGCCTGGACCCTTTGTGCGCGTGCGGGTCGGCGACATTGTTGAGGTGCATCTCACCAACGATGCGAACAGCACCATGAACCACAATGTGGATTTCCACGCCGTGATCGGACCCGGCGGCGGTGCCAAAGCCACGGAGGCCGGCCCTGGCGAGACCCGGGGCTTTGAGTTCAAAGCCGAGCATCCCGGCCTTTATGTCTATCACTGCGCCGTTTCGATGGCCGCCATGCATATCGCCAACGGCATGTACGGGCTGATCCTGGTCGAGCCGGAAGGCGGCCTGCCCAAGGTCGATCACGAATATTACGTGATGCAGGGCGAGGTCTATACCGAAGCGCCGTTCGGCGGCAAAGGCCTGCAGACGCTGAGCTACGACAAGCTGATGAACGAGATGCCGGACTATTACGTCTTCAACGGCGCGGTGAACGCGCTGAGCGAGAAGCACCCTCTTCATGCCAAGGTTGGCGAGACCGTCCGCATCTTTTTCGGTGACGCCGGACCGAACAAGACCTCCTCGTTTCATATGGTGGGCGAGATTTTCGACAAGGCGTATGAACTTGGTGCCGTGGCCAGCCCGCCCCTGCGTGACGTCCAGACCATGCTGGTGCCCGCCGGCGGGGCCGCCATGGTGACGATGACGCTCAAGGTTCCGGGCAAGTTCATGTTCCTCGATCATGCCATCACCCGCATGGAGCGCGGCCTGAATGGAGTCTTGATGGTGGACGGCCCGGCCGCTCCGGATCTCTACAAGGATTATGATCCGCAACGTTCCGCGATGGTGATGTCGCACTGAGGTTGGGCCGCGGCGGCGTGCCGTTTGGGCAACCATGCTCGCGGTGCGCCGCCATTGGCTCGGCCCGCTGCTCGAGCCAAAATAGACTGCGAGTGCAGCAACGCCACTCGCCCTTGGCCGCGCATAAAACGGCCGCTACGAATGCTTTATCTCAACCCGCTTCCCGATCTCCCAAAAAGTAATTTGGAAATCTGAGCCGTTTCCGCGGTTTCCGCTCCGCCATATCTGCCGATAGGGTTGCTCAAATTCCTTCATATCATCAGAACTCTGTCCAGCATTGGAGAAAAGCGTACCGGTAACAATGATTGAATCGGGGCGTCCTTCGATCTCGTCAACAACGACGACGTGCCTTTGATCACCGCACTCCAATTCCAGGAAGCGTTCTGCCAAGTTACCATCCCGTACACCAG
>CAZEFQ010000098.1:0-27335 GCA_964511505.1 uncultured Rhizobium sp. | reverse complement strand
GCCCCATCCCGATCATCCCTCCCGGGCCTTGCTGGCCAGCCAGGCGATCCCCCTGGAGGGTGAGATTGTGCTGCGCCGGAGCATTGCCGCCGACGGCAAGTCCCGCGCTTTCATCAATGACGAGGCGGTGAGCGTGGGCCTGCTCAGGCAATTGGGAGGGCTGCTGCTGGAAGTGCATGGCCAGAGCGATGACCGGGGGCTGTTCGATATTGCCACCCATCGCGGTCTTTTGGACTCTTTCGGCGAGTTGGAAGAAGAAGCGCGTCAGGTGGCGGCCCTTCACGCCGACTGGGACGGCGCCCGCGACCGTCTTGCCGCACTCCAGGCACAGGCTGCCGAAGCCCGCCGCAATGCCGAATTCGTCCGCGCCGCTGCCGCTGAACTTTCCGGTTTCGCCCCGGAGAGCGGAGAAGAAGAAAAGCTGGCGGGCGAACGCGCCCTCATGCTCAACGCCGCCCGCATCGCCGAGGATTTAAGCGCGGCCAGCGAGGCCCTGGGCGGGGAGAAAGGTGCGGAGACCGCCCTGGCGTCGGCGTTGAAGAAACTTTCTCGCCTGCCGCAAGAGGCCCGCAAGCGCACCGCCAATGCCGAAGCCGCGCTGGAACAGGCTTTCGCGCTTACCGAAGAAGCCCGGCGCGAGCTCGATGCCGTGCTGTCCGGCCTCGACAGCGACGCCGCCAGCTTGGAAAGGAAAGAGGAACGCCTCTTTGCCTTGCGGTCGCTTGCCCGCAAATACGCTGTCCCGCCGGATGGGCTGCCGGATCTGCTCGAGAATTTCCTGGCGCAGCGCGAGGCCCTGGAAGGGGGAGGCGATTCTCTCAAACGCGCCGAAGCAGCCGTCGCCGCCTCCCGCGCTGTCTTCATGGCCGCCGCACAAGAACTCTCCAAGGCGCGCGCGGCCGCCGCCCGGAAACTGGAAGATGCGGTTGAGGCCGAATTGGCGCCGCTCAAGCTCGGCCATGCCAAATTCCGTGTCGCGCTGATACCGGATGAGGAGGGCAGCGCTTTTGGCTTGGAGCGCGTCGTCTTTGAAGTCTCCACTGTGGAAGGTGCCGCTTTTGGCAGCCTGGCCCGGATCGCCTCGGGCGGGGAGTTGGCCCGCTTCTCGCTGGCGCTCAAAGTGGCGCTGGCCCAGGCTTCGTCACCGGCGGCGCTCGTATTCGACGAAGTGGATCGTGGTGTGGGCGGGGCGGTCGCCGATGCGGTGGGCGAAAGGCTACAGCGCCTGGCCGAAACCACCCAGGTGCTGCTGGTCACCCACAGCCCGCAGGTCGCGGCCCGTGCGGCGCGGCATTTCCGTATTTCCCGCGTGGGCGACAAGACCCGGATCGTGATGCTGGAAGACGAAGCGCGGCTGGAGGAAATCGCCCGCATGCTGGCCGGCGCCCAGGTGACGGAGGAAGCCCGCGCCGCCGCCCGCCGGCTGGTGGCCGAAGCCGCCCGCCCGGCGAAGAAGCCACGCAAGCGGGCTTAACCGTGAAACCTGTCGACAAGCTTTCCTCTGCCGAGGCGGAAAAGAGTAAGGAGCGGTTCACCGCAGGTGAACGAAATAGCCCGGTGGGCTATTTCGAGCGACGAACGGTCCATAGCGGCAGCGTATGGACGGCTTGGGCGAGCGGCAACGGACGCTTGCAATGAAGTCCGTTGATAAGCTCACATCCGCGGAAGCTGAAAAAGAACTGGACAGGCTTGCCCGCGAGATCGCCGAACATGACCGCCGTTACTATGCCGAGGATGCGCCCAGCATTTCCGACGCGGCGTATGACACGCTCCGCCGCCGCAACGCCGAGATCGAAGCGCGCTTCCCGCTGCTGGTCAGGCCCGACAGTCCGTCCCATCGCATCGGTGCAAAAGCGTCCGAGAAATTTTCCAAGGTCGTTCATTCCAGGCCGATGCTGTCGCTGGACAATGCTTTCGACGATGAGGACGTCACGGATTTCATCGCCCGGGTGCGGCGCTTCCTGGGCTTGAAAGAAAGCGAAGCGATCGCGTTTACCGCCGAACCCAAGATCGACGGCCTTTCGGCCAGCCTGCGCTACGAAAAAGGCCTGCTGGTGCAGGGCGCCACGCGGGGCGACGGCACCGAAGGCGAGGATATCACCGCCAATCTGCGCACCATTTCCGATATTCCGCTCCGCCTGAACGGCAAGCCGCCCGAAATCCTGGAGGTGCGCGGCGAAGTCTACATGACCCACAAGGCCTTCGAGGCGCTTAACAAGCGCCAGGAAAAAGAGGAAAAACAGACCTATGCCAATCCGCGAAACTCCGCCGCCGGTTCGGTGCGCCAGCTTGATCCCGCCATCACCGCCAGCCGCACCCTGAACTTCTTCGCTTATTCCTGGGGCGAGATCTCCCATTTTCCCGCCAAGACCCAATCCGGCATGCTGGAGAAATTCCGCGATTACGGTTTTGTGGTGAACCCGCTGATCCGGCGTTGCGAGAGGCTGGATGAAATTCTCGTCTTCTATCGCGACATCGAAGCGAAGCGCGCCCGCCTCGGTTACGACATCGACGGCGTGGTGTACAAAGTGGACCGGCTCGACCTGCAGGAGCGGCTGGGCTTTGTCTCCCGTTCTCCCCGCTGGGCCATTGCCCATAAATTCCCCGCCGAGCAGGCGGAAACCGTGCTGGAAGACATCGAGATCCAGGTCGGCCGCACCGGCAAGCTGGCGCCGGTGGCCCGCCTCAGGCCGGTGACGGTGGGCGGCGTGGTGGTGCGCAACGCCACGCTGCACAACGAGGACGAGATCGAACGCAAGGATGTGCGTATCGGCGACACGGTGGTGATCCAGCGTGCCGGCGATGTGATCCCGCAGGTGGTGCGAGTGATCGAAGAAAAACGTCCGAAGAACGCCAAACCCTACAAATTCCCGCACACCTGCCCGGTCTGCGGCAGCCATGCGGTGCGGGAAGTGGACGAAAAGACCGGTAAGGAAGATGTGGACCGCCGCTGCACCGGCGGGCTGATCTGCGACGCC
This sequence comes from uncultured Rhizobium sp., assembly GCA_964511505.1. GTDB lineage: Bacteria > Pseudomonadota > Alphaproteobacteria > Micropepsales > Micropepsaceae > Rhizomicrobium. Next base: position 24,357 of record CAZEFQ010000098.1, on the reverse strand, counting down.
CAGACAGTGGAGCGGCTCAAATATTTCGTCTCGCGTGATGCCTTCGATATCGAGGGCCTGGGCGGCACCATGATCGAGCTGTTCCATGACAAGGGTTTGCTCAAGGAGCCGGCCGATATTTTCGCTCTCACCGAAAAGCGCGAAAAAGTGAGCCGTGCGCTGGCCGAGCATCGCGCCCAGCTCTCCGAAGAGCGCCGGGCTGCCGAAGGCAAGGAGCCAGTCAAGAAGGCCAAGAAGAAAGAGGAGGAAGGCGAAGGAAAACTGGTCGATAATCTGATGGCGGCCATCGAACGCCGCCGCAAGATCGGGCTGGACCGGCTGATCAACGCGCTTGGTATCCGCCATGTGGGCGATACCACGGCGCGGCTGATCGCGCGGCATTACCGCACCATCGGCGCTTTCCTCAAAAGCATGGAAAGCGAAGACGCCAAGGCCGAGCTGGAAAGCCTGGAAGGCATCGGCGGGGTGGTGGCCGAGGCCATCCAGGACTTTTTCGACGAGCCGCATAACAGAAAAGCGCTCGCCCGTCTGCTGGAATGGCTGGAGGTGCAGCCGATGGCGGCGCCGTCGCGCTCCTCGCCGGTTTCCGGCAAGACCGTGGTTTTCACCGGCACGCTGGAGAAGATGACGCGCCAGGAAGCCAAGGTCCGCGCCGAAAGCCTGGGCGCCAAGGTTTCCGGCTCGGTATCCGCCAAGACCGACATTGTGGTCGCCGGTCCGGGCGCCGGCTCCAAGCTCAAGGAGGCGCAGAAACACAATGTCCAGGTGCTGGACGAAGACGCCTGGCTGAAGCTGATCTCCGGCTGAGCTTGACAGGCCCGGCCGGGCGCTTTCTCCTTTCCACCATAAACATCATGGGAGGACGCTATGTGCGATGAATTCATTCATCCCGGCCTGGTGACGGACGTCCGGCTTTCCCGCCGCAGCTTCGGCCTGATGACAGGGGCGGCCGCCATGGCCGCTGCGGCGCCCGCGCTGGCCCAGTCCAATGCCGTCGAAACCGATGTCATGGTGAAAACCGCCGATGGCACTTGCGATGCGGTGCTGTTTCATCCGCAAGGCGCGGGCAACTGGCCCGCGGTGCTGATCTGGCCCGACATCATGGGGCTGCGTCCGGCTTTCCGCGACATGGGCCGCCGCCTGGCCGCCCAGGGCTATACCGTGCTGGTGCCCAATCCCTTTTACCGCTCGGCCAAAGCGCCGGTGATCGGAGACAATTTTGATTTCAGCAATCCCGAACAGCGGGCGCGCCTTACCGGCTATCGCAACGCCATGTCCAATGACGGCGTCGATCACGATGCCCAGGCCTATCTCGCCTTCCTGGATGCCCAGCCTCAGACCAACAAGGCCAAAAAGGCGGGCGTGCAGGGCTATTGCATGGGCGGGGCGCTGTCCTTCCGCACCGCGGCGGCGGTGCCGGGCCGCATCGGCGCAGTGGGCAGCTTCCATGGCGGCAACGGGATGGTGAGCGCGGCGGCGGACAGCCCGCATCTTCTGATCCCGAAGATCAATGCCGCCTTCGTTGTCTGTCAGGCGCAGAATGACGATGCCCAGCAGCCCACGGTGAAGGACGATCTCAAGGCCGCTTTCGCCGCCGCGCACAAGACCGCGACGGTCGAGGTCTATCACGCCGATCATGGCTGGTGCGTCAAAGGCGGCGCTGTCTACAACGAAGGCGAAGCCGAACGGGCCTGGGCGGCGTTGAGCAATCTATATAAGACCCAGCTGGCCTGAACGGCTCAGATCGCCCGCGTCGCTTTTTCCAGCCAGGCGCCGGCTTCCTCATCCAGCAGCGGCCGAATCGTCTCCCGCACCCGCGCATGGTAGGTATTGAGCCAGGCCCGCTCGGCTTCGGTCAGAAGCGTGGGCTCGATCAGATTCAAGTCGATCGGCACCAAGGTGATGGTTTCGAACGCCATCATCGGCCGCTCGCCGCCCAGGACCGCCATCGGCTCGGTCACCACCACCAGATTCTCGATGCGGATGCCGAAGGCGCCTTCTTTATAAAAGCCCGGCTCGTTGGAGCAGATCATGCCCGGCAGCAGCTTCTGGTTCACCAGCCGCTTGGAGATGTTCTGCGGCCCCTCATGCACCGACAAGTAAGAACCCACGCCATGGCCGGTGCCATGGTCGTAATCCAGCCCTGCTTCCCACAAGGGCCGGCGTGCGAAGGAATCGAGCTGCATGCCGATCGTGCCTTCGGGGAAACGTGCCGTCGCCAGCGCGATATGGCCTTTCAGCACCCGGGTAAAGCGCTCTTTCATCTCCGCCGTGGGCGTGCCCACCATCACGGTGCGGGTGACATCGGTGGTGCCGTCGGGATATTGCGCCCCGGAGTCGATCAGGAACATCTCGTTCCTGCCGATCGTCCTGTTGCTGGAACGGGTGACGCGGTAATGCACAACGGCGCCGTTGCTGCCCGCGCCGGAGATGGAATCGAAGCTCAGATCCGAGAGATAATTGGTGGCGCGGCGGAAGCCTTCCAGCGCCTCGGCCGCGGCGATCTCGGTCAGCTCGCCGCCTGCCGCTTCTCCTTCGAACCAGGAGAGGAAACGCGCCATCGCCATGCCGTCGCGGATATGGGCCTTGCGCATGCCCTCGATTTCCAGCGGATTCTTGCAGGCCTTGGGGAGTTGGCAGGGATCGGGCTGGTGCTTGATGGAGGCGCCCGCCTTGCCCAGCCGGTCCAGGATTGCCGCCGCGGCGGTGGCGGGATCGGCGATCACGCTCTTGCCCTTCAGGCCGTCCAGCGCGGCCAGGAATTCTTCTGGCGCATGCAGACGGACGCCATCGCCCAGATGCGCGATCAATTCCGGCGTGCGTTTTTTTTCATCCAGGAACAAATCCACGCTCGCATTTTGGTGCAGGATCGCAAAAGCGAGCACGAATGGCGTATGCGGCACATCGCGGCCGCGTATGTTCAACAGCCAGCAGACGGAATCCGCCAGCGTGATCACCGCCGCATCGGCGCGTGTCTTCTTCAGTTCCTGCGCCAGCCGCGCCCGCTTGGACTCGCTGGTTTCCCCCGCCAGGTTGAAAGGATGGGGCATCGCGGGTTTCATCGGCGGCCCAGGCTGGTCGATCCACACCGCGTCAATCGGATTGGAGTCGCAGGCCACCAGCGTGCCGCCGGCTTTTTCCGCCGCGGCCCGCAGGCCCGCCACCGCATGGGCGGTGGACAGCCAGGGGTCGTAACCCAGCTTCGCGCCGCCCGGCAGGTGATCCGGAATCCAGCCTTGCGGTCCTTCCGCCACCAGATCGCGCGGCTCGAACAGGCTGGTGTCGGTCTGGCGGCGCACCTGCAAGATATAGCGGCCATCGACAAAGATCGCCGCCTTGTCCATCAGCACCACCGCCGCACCCGCTGAGCCGGTGAAGGCGGTAAGCCAGGCCAGCCGCTCCGCCCGCGCCGGCAGATATTCGCCCTGATGCTCGTCGGAATGGGGAACGACAAACCCGTCCAGGCCGCACTTTTTCAACTCCGCCCGCAGCGCCGCGAGGCGGGGCGCGCAGGTGGCCGCGTCGCTGAGATCGTCGAAAGTCTGGAAGGCGTTCTTGTCCATGCCTCAGCTTACCTCCTCGCGCTGAGCTTGTCGAAGTGCGGCTTCTCCAGCACCAGCGCACTCCAGGGCCCATCCCGGCGCCGCTCTCTGAGCCTGAGCCCATGGTAAAAAGACAGCACCATCTTTTCCTGATTGGTGAGCAATCCTGACAGCACCAGCACGCCGCCCGGAGTCATTGCCGTCACGATGCCGCGCGCCAGCCTGGTCAAAGGCCCCGCCAGGATATTGGCAATGATCAGGTCGAAGGGCCCTTGCAGCCTGTGATGGGTGAGCCCATCCGCCGTGAAGGCCGCCACCTTGTCCGCGACGCCATTGGCGCGGGCATTTTCCTTGGTCACTTCGATCGCCACCGGATCGATATCCGAGGCGACCACCGTCTTCTTCCACAATTTCACCGCGCCGATGGCAAGCAGGCCGGTTCCGCAACCCAAATCCAGCACGCGCTGGAAACTTTGCCGCTTGCCGAGATCGCTCAGCACCGCGAGGCACAGCGAAGTGGTTTCATGATGGCCGGTGCCGAACGCCAGGCCCGCCTCGATCCGGATCGGGATCACGCCGGAAGGCACTTCACCCGCGTCATGCGCGCCATAGACGAAGAAGCGCCCGGCCCGCACCGGCGGCAGGCCTTCCTGGGAGAGCCGGATCCAGTCCTGGTCGGGCAGGGGTTCGACCGTGATCTCGCGTCCCGCCAGGCGAGAGAGGAGGGCGGCGTCGGGTTCGTCCGTGTACAGAGCTTCCACCACGGCGCCGGGGCCGAACGGCTCTTCCACGATCAGGACCGCCTGGGGCGCCGAGGAAAGCTCCAGCAGCGAAGCCAGGTCGGGCGCCAGCGTCTTTTCCAGCGCGGCAGAGGCTTTCCACAAAGGCGGGGAGGGCATAGGCTCGTGCTTTCCAGAGTTCGCGGGATATGCCGTGCCGCCAGGGACCGGTCAACCGCGCTATCCAGGGGGACGTCATGAAGATCAGGATCATCCTCGCCGCCGCTATGCTGTTGCTGCCGCTTTCGGCTCAGGCGCAAAACGCTGCGCCGCCGCCCCCGCTCAAGACCTTCCTGGCCTCCGCCGATATCCAGGCCCTGGAAGCCAAGGCCAAGACCATGCCGGCCGCGCCCCTGATCTCCCAGCCGATCGTCGGCACCGGCGGCTATCGCGCCAGCCTGGAATACCGCTCCGGCGCGCCCGCACCGGCCTCGATCCATGACAATGAGGCCGAGCTGATGGTGGTGGTGGATGGAAGCGGCACCATCACCATGGGCGGCACCCTGGTGGATGGCAAGCGCACCAATCCCGCCAACCAGTCGGGTTCCTCCATCACCGGCGGCGCGCCCCAGCATGTCGTCAAGGGCGACATGCTGATCGTGCCCCAGGGCGTGGCGCATCAGATCGCCGCCGATTCCGGTGTCGCCGTGGTGCTGATGACCTTCCATGTCCCCAGCCCCTGGCCGGGGAAGTAGTAGTAATTGACCGCTTATTCAAAATCTATCTTGAGACACGAACATGTCGCTCATTTTGCTGCCGAACGGAACAGTATCCAGACCTTTTTCATACGAAAGAGAAGACCAATTTGAGTCTGATGTAGTTAACCTTGCGGACCAGATTTTCGGCCCAAATTCCATCTATCTCGATGTGAAGAAAAAAATGGGCAACGACATAGTCACAATTCCAGATGGCTATTTAATCGACATGACCGAAGTCGACGAGCCAAAGTTGTTCGTCATTGAAAACGAAATCGTCGGGCATGATCCATTCAAGCATATTGGAATTCAGATGCTCAAATTTGTTACGAGCTTCGAAGAATCTCAACGATCAATCCGTATGTTTCTTATGAAAAGCATACAACAGAATAAAATTCTGTTCGCCCGTCTACAATCGTCTGCCAAAGCGTCATCGAGTCCGAATGTTGATCATTACCTCGACCGTGCCGTCTATTCGAAATCATTTAAGGGGTTAGTCGTCGTTGATGAGGCAAGGCCTGAACTCTACAAAGTTTTGGAGAAAATCAACGCCGACATTTCAGTGTTAGAGCTAAAGGCATTTATAACGGATACCGGCGATCGTATATTTCAATTTGATACGCTCTACGACGATGAAGAAGACGAAGGTGTTTCCAGCGACTCCTCGGAAACCAAGTGGAAATCTCCCGAGGCGCGTCTTGTGCGAAGGGCCCGTCGCGCAATATCCGACACAATAGTCGTTCCGGCTCGTGAGGAAGGGTTTCAGCGAGTTTTTCTAGGTGAAGATGAATGGCACGCCGTTAGAATTAGTGCGGCAATGAAGGATCGTATAAAATACATTGCCGCATACCGAGTTGCGCCCGTTCAAGCGATAACCCACATCGCGAAAGTTAAGGAAATAAAGCCCTATAAAGAAACGGGTAAATACCAGCTCATTTTTGATGAGCCAGCTAAAGAAATTAAGCCCGTTCGGTTGAAAGATGGAATGACCGCGCCGCAGGCGTCTTTTTATGCTCAAAAGGACAAACTGCTTAAAGCGAGTACCATAGATCAAGTGCTCGTTTAGCTGATTTCACGCCCGCGTCACGAACTGGTCGATCACCTTCTTCTCGCCGGCCTTATCGAAATCCACCGTCAGCTTGTTGCCCTCGACATAAGCCACCCGCCCATAGCCGAATTTCTGGTGAAACACCCGGTCGCCCCGCGCATAGTGCGAGGCGCCAGGGTCTGACGTCTGCACGCTCCAGGCCTGCGCCTCGATCAAGGGCGGCCTCGTGCGCTGTGCGCCGGCGCGATTGGCCCCGTCACGATAAGCTTGTGCGCGCTTCCAGCCCGGCGATTCATAAGAGCTGGCGAAAGCGGGCGCGCCTGCATTGTCGCGAAAGCCGGTGGCGCCGCCATAAAAGCCTTCATCCATCACCGCTTCGACATGCTCTTCGGGAATTTCCTTGAGGAAGCGCGAGGGCAGGGCGCTCTGCCAGGAGCCATGCACCCGGCGGTTGGCGGCAAAAGACGCCCGCACCCGCCGCCTTGCCCTTGTCAGCCCGACATAGGCCAGCCGCCGCTCTTCCTCCAGCCCGGCTAGGCCGTTCTCATCCATGGTGCGCTGGGAGGGGAACAGGCCTTCCTCCCAGCCCGGCAGGAACACGGTGTCGAACTCCAGCCCCTTGGCGGCATGAAGCGTCATCAGATTGAGGCGGTCGCCCGTTTCGTCCTGGGCGATCTCCATCACCAGGGAGACATGCTCCAAGAAAGCACTCAGCGACTCGAATTCCTCCATCGAGCGCACCAGTTCCTTCAGATTGTCCAGCCGGCCCGGCGCTTCCGCCGATTTGTCGGCCTTGAGCATGTCGGTATAGCCGCTCTCATCCAAGACCATTTCCGCCAGCTCGGCATGGGGCAGGACCTTTGCCGTCTCGCTCCAGCGGGCGAAATTGGCGCCCAGGTCCTTGAACGCCTTCTTGGCCTTGGGCGGCAATTCATCGGTTTCCGCGATCTCCCGCGCCGCCGCCAGCAAGGGCGATTGGCGCACCCGCGCAAAGGCATGCAGCGCCGCCACCGAGGCATCGCCGATGCCGCGCTTGGGCTTGTTGACAATGCGCTCGAAGGCGAGGTCGTCATCGCCCTGGGCGATCAGGCGCAGATAGGCCAGGGCATCGCGGATTTCGGCACGCTCATAGAAACGCGGGCCGCCGATCACGCGATAAGGCAGGCCCAAAGAAATGAACCGGTCCTCGAATTCCCGCATCTGGAAGGACGCGCGCACCAGGATCGCCATCTGGCTGTAAGCCTCGCCTTGGCGGTGCAGGTCTTCCGCGTCGGCGGCGACATTGCGCGCTTCCTCTTCCGCATCCCACACGCCTTGCACGCGAATTTTTTCGCCCGCCGCGCCTTCGGTCCACAGTGTCTTGCCCAGCCGGCCCTTATTGGCGGCGATCAGGCCGGATGCCGCGCCCAATATCACCGGCGTGGAGCGGTAATTGCGTTCCAGCCTTATCACCTTGGCGCCGGGGAAATCATGCTCGAAGCGCAGGATGTTCTCCACTTCGGCGCCACGCCAGGCATAGATGCTCTGGTCGTCGTCCCCCACCACACAGAGGTTGCCGTCCTTGGTGGCGAGCAGCTTGAGCCAGAGATATTGCACCACATTGGTGTCCTGGTACTCGTCCACCAGCATGTAGCGGAAGCGTTCCCGATAGTCGGTGAGGATGTCGGGATGGTTTTTCAGAATGGTGAGGGTCTCCAGCAGAAGGTCGCCGAAGTCCGCCGCATTCAGTGATTTCAGCCGCTCCTGATATTGCCGGTAGAGCATCTTGCCTTTGCCGAAGGCATAACCTTGCGCCTCGGCATCGGAGACATCTTCCGGCCTGAGGCCCCGGTTCTTCCAGGCATCGATCATCGCTTCCAGGGTGCGCGCCGGCCAGCGTTTCTCGTCGATGCCTTCCGCCTCGATCAGCTGTTTCATCAGCCTGAGTTGGTCATCGGCATCCAGGATGGTGAAATTGGATTTGAGGCCCGCCAGCTCGGCATGGCGGCGCAGCATCTTGGCGGCGATGGAATGGAAGGTGCCCAGCCATTGCATGCCTTCGACCACCCCACCGATCAGGGCGCCGATACGCTCCTTCATCTCCCGCGCCGCCTTGTTGGTGAAGGTGACCGCCAGAATCTGCCCCGGCCAGGCCCGCCGCGTCGCCAGGATATGGGCCAGCCGCGTGGTCAGGACGCGCGTCTTGCCGGTGCCCGCGCCGGCCAACACCAGCACCGGCCCATCCACCGTTTCCACCGCCTCGCGCTGTTCCTTGTTCAGCCCTTGGAGATAGGGCGGATCGCGCGGCACCGGCGCCTGCTCGGAGAAAGCCGCGTCCAAAGGATCGGAATAGCGGTCGCCATAACCGCTCATGGGGAAATCCAAGAATCTGGGAACATGGGAACGATATTAGAACGAAGCAGGCGGAATGCCCACCTATTTGTCCTTGATATCGTGGTCCAGACGCCGGTTTTCCAGTCGTTTCGCCGCCAGTTCCGTCCGCGCCTGTTCCAGCTTCTTGAGCGCCTTGGGCGTGCCATGCGCCACGCGGTTGGCTTGCGCCTGCTTTTCCTTTTCCGCGCGCGCCTTGGCCTTGCGGGCCTGCCGCAGATTGATGAGCTCAGCCATTGTCGCGCGCCCGTGCCCGCGCATAAGCCGGGCGTTCCACAATCCGCTGCACATAAGCGTCCAAGAGCGGGGTCTTTTCCAGGAGCGGCGAGCCCATGAAGAGCGCGAAGGTGGTTCCCACCAGGATATCCGCCGCCGAGAATGTCTCGCCCAGCAGATAAGGCCCTTTGTCGAGGGTGGCGTTGACGAATGCCATCACCTCATCCGTCTTGACCCAGCCTGCCGTGCCACGGGGCGTGTCCCATTGCTTGAAGGCACTTACCCAGGCCGGCTCCATCACCCCGGCATAATAGGCGAGCCAGGTAAGATAGGCGCCGCGGTTGGGATCGCCCACCAGCGGGCCGATGCCATGAGCGGGAAACTTGTCCGTCAGGTAAAGGGCCACCGCGGCGGACTCAAATACCAGGGTCTCACCATCCTTTATCGCCGGCACCTTGCCGTGCGGATGCGGATTGGCCGGATCAGCCGCGCCGCTGCCGTCTCCGCGGCGGATATTCACCAGCTTGATCTCATAGGGCGCACCCAACTCTTCCAGAAGGAAGATGAAGCGCGAAGAGCGCGAGCGCGGCGCGTGATAAAGCGTGATCATCCGCAAAAATTAGATATTGTTTTGCTTCACGGCAAGCGCATGGAGGCGAAGCGCGCTGGCTAAGGGCCGTGTTCCCCGCGTGAGGTCAATCCGCGCCACCAGCGCCGCCAGGCTCTGGCCCGTCGCCTTCGCCTCGCTGTCCAGGACCGCCCAGAATTCCTCCTCCAGCGCCACCGAGGTGCGGTGGCCGGAGAGGGAGAAGGAGCGCTTTTTCAGGCTCATCGGACCACCCGGAATGCGAAGCCGGCCAACTCCCGCCTCAGCTTGGCCGCGCCGGGCCGGGGCGGCAACAGCAGTTTCGGCTTTTTCAAGCGCCCCACTGCACCCGCGGCGATGACCGCGTTGCGGTCCACCCAGCCTTTGCTGTCCAGCAAGCGGACTTTGGTCCATAGCCGGCGCATCCGGGTAACCAGCATGCCGGGAAGCGGATCGTCGTCATCCTCGACAATCAGGTTCATCAGAAAGAGTGCGCCCCGGCGCTTCAGCCGCGATTTCGCCAGCCGGAAAAAACCGGCCGCCTGGAATTTCTCCGGCATGCCGCCTGCGCCAAAGGCATCCAATACCAGCGCATCATGGCGGTAACGGTGCCGTTTCAGATAGGCCGACCCGTCCGCCACCCGGCAGATAATGTCCGCCGGGAACCGGAAATAGCGCCGTGCAATCTCGAAAGAGAGGCTGTGCAAATCCACCACCGTCACCTTGATGCCGCTCCGGTAAAGCATGGTTGCCAGGGTGCCGCCGCCGCAGCCGATCATCAAGACGTCCTTCGCTCCGGCCTGGCGCAGGAAGGAATAAAGCGCATGGATATAATCGGCGGTGCTGACGCCGCGCGCATCGGCGGCGCTTTGATGATATTCTTGTTGCCAATAGGAGACGCGGCCGCTGCGATTGTCCTGGATGATGACATGCCCCGCCGCGGGGTGATGCTTTCGCGGCCGTCGCTTTGTTTTGCCGCGCCGCGAGTCGCCGTTCCTTGCGGTCATTTCGGCGCGATCATGTCCTCCGGCCGCACCAGCGCATCGAACTCCGCCTCGCTGACATAACCGCCCTTGACCGTTTCTTCCTTGAGCGTGGTGCCGTTCTTGTGCGCGGTCTTGGCGATCTTGGCGGCATTGTCATAGCCAATCCTGGGTGCGAGCGCCGTCACCAGCATCAGCGAGCGGTCCAAGCCCGCCTTGATATTGTCCAGCCGCGGCTCGATCCCCACCACGCAATTGTCGGTGAAGCTCATCGCCGCGTCCGCCATCAGCCTTACGCTTTGCAGGAAATTATAGGCCATCACCGGATTGTAGACGTTCAGTTCGAAATGCCCCTGGCTGTCGGCGAAAGTCAGCGCGGCGTTGTTGCCGAAAATCTGCACACAGACCTGGGTCATGGCCTCGCATTGGGTGGGATTGACCTTGCCGGGCATGATGGAGGAGCCAGGCTCGTTTTCCGGCAGGGCCAACTCGCCCAGTCCCGAGCGCGGACCAGACCCCAGCAGCCGTATGTCATTAGCGATCTTGAACAGGCTGGCGGCCACCGTGTTGATCGCGCCATGGGAAAACACCATGGCGTCATGAGCCGCCAGGGCCTCGAATTTGTTGGGCGCGGTGGTGAACATCATGCCGGTGATGGCGGCGATGCGTTCGGCCACCATCTTGTCGAAGCCGATGGGCGCATTCAAACCCGTGCCCACCGCGGTGCCGCCCTGGGCAAGTTCCATCAGCCTCGGCATGGTCTGGCCGATGCGCAGGATGCCGTTCTCCACCTGCTTGGCATAGCCCGAGAATTCCTGGCCCAAGGTCACGGGGGTGGCGTCCTGGGTATGGGTGCGGCCGATCTTGATGATGTCCTTCCAAGCCTCGCTCTTTTGTTTGAGCGCCCGGTGCAGGTGATGCAGGGCCGGGATCAGCCTTTTTTCGATCTCTTCTGCCGCCGCGATATGCATCGCGGTGGGATAGGTGTCGTTGGAGGACTGGCTCATATTGACATGATCGTTGGGATGGACCGGCTTCTTGGAGCCCATCACCCCGCCCAGCATCTCGATGGCGCGATTCGAGATCACTTCATTGGCGTTCATGTTGGATTGGGTGCCCGACCCGGTCTGCCACACCACCAGGGGGAAATGGCCGTTGAGCTTGCCGTCGATCACTTCCTGGGCGGCGGCGACGATCGTCTCGCCCAGCTTCTTGTCGAGCACGCCCAGCGCCATATTGGTCTCGGCGGCGGCGCGCTTGATGATGCCCAGGGCCCGGACGATGGGAAGCGGCTGCTGCTCCCAGCCGATCTTGAAATTTCCCAGACTGCGCTGGGCCTGCGCACCCCAATAGCGGTCGGCGGCGACCTCAATTGGTCCGAATGTGTCGGTCTCGGTGCGGGTCTTGTCGGTCATGGGCGCCCCCCTTTTGCCGGAGGCGCGTACTATTTCTTGCGGAAAGAGTCGAGGCTCACCACTTCGCCCTGCGCCGGCTGGGGCTTTTCCGGCGGCGGGGGCTCGGGCGGCGGCGTCTCCGGCGCGGGCACCACCACCGGCCCCGCCTTGACGGGCTCGCCTTCGCTCCGGAATTGCAGGCCGAACTGCACGCCGGGATCGAAAAAAGCGGTCAAGGCATTGAAGGGGATATGCAGCGGCGCGGGCAGTTTCTTGAAAGTGAGCGTCACCTCGAAATAATCATCTTTCACCTTCAGCGCCCAGAATTGGTGCTGGATGATGATGGTCATTTCATCGGGATATTGTTCCTTGAGGAAATCGGGAATCTCCACCCCTTCGGCATGAGTCTTGAAGGTCAGGTAAAAATGGTGCGCCCCGATCAAACCCGACTTTTCGATGCGGCGGAGCGCATCGCGCACCACGCCGCGCAGCGCGGAATCCGTCAGGGCCTGATAGCCGATGAAGTCCTTTGCCATATGTCCGGCAGACTATGCGCCGCCCATAAGGAGTCAATCGTGACCGGGCTTCCCAACGCCTCGGAATTGCCGAAATTTGCCGCGAGCGCCACAATTTGCCCGGAACCCGAGCCGGTTTCGAGCCGTTGTGAGGTAGAAGCCGCAAAAGGTCAAACACCGTGAAAATCGCGCAAATCGCGCCCCTGGTCGAAAGCGTGCCGCCGCGGCTTTATGGCGGCACCGAGCGTGTGGTATCCTGGCTCACGGAAGAGCTGGTGCGCCAGGGTCATCAGGTCACGCTGTTCGCCAGCGGCGATTCTGTGACAAAGGCCGAGCTTGTGGCCATCGTCCGGCGTTCGCTCCGGCTTGACGGCATCCACAACTCGCTGCCTTACAACATCATCATGTTGGACCAGGTGGCTTCCCGCCTGGACGAATTCGATGTGCTGCATTTCCACATCGATTTTTTCCATTATCCCATTTTCCGCAACATGGCGCACAAGACACTGACCACCGTGCATGGCCGCCAGGACCTGCCCGAGCTTCCCGATATCTATCGCGCCTTTCCCCACATGCCGCTGGTCTCGATTTCCGATCACCAGCGCCTGCCGGTGCCCCCGGTGAATTGGATGGGCACGGTCTATCATGGCATGCCGGAAAACCTTTTCAGCCTGGGTAAGGGCGAGGGCGGCTATCTCGCTTTCCTCGGCCGCATCTGCCCGGACAAGGGACCGGTCGAGGCTATTGAAATCGCCCGCCGGGCCGGCATGACGCTCAAGATCGCCGCCAAGGTGGACCCGATGGACGAGCCCTATTTCGAGAGCGTGGTGGCGCCCCTGATCGAGAAAAGTCCCCATGTCGAATTCATCGGCGAGATCAATGACGGCCGCAAACAGGATTTTCTGGGCAACGCCAAAGCCCTTGTCTTTCCCATCTGCTGGCCCGAGCCTTTCGGCCTGGTGATGATCGAAGCCATGGCCTGCGGCACCCCGGTGATCGCTTTCGCCGCGGGCTCGGTGCCCGAAATCATGGAGGACGGCCTGACCGGCTATATCGTGAACGATGTGACGGCGGCGGCGCATGCGGTGAGCCAGCTCGACCGGCTTTATCGCCCGACCATCCGGGCGCGCTTCGAGGAACGTTTCAGCGCCAGGGCCATGGCGCGGGATTATCTCAAGATTTATCGGCGACTGGCGGAGCTGAACAAGCCGGCGATCCGCGCCGCCTGAAATTCATTGCGGCGGACTGATATTGATGGGCGGACATATGGAGGCCAAAACCCTCCCGCAGGGAGCGTCACAAGCGGTTGACGAAACCGCCTCCTTTTATATTCAGGCCACGGAGTCGATCCAGGAGCGCTGGCCGCGCACCCTGAAACAGGGCGACACCTTTGCGTTGTTCGACACGCTGGGCGACATCGTCCAGCCGGGGGCGACACCGGGCGGCATCTTCCATAACGACACGCGCTATCTGTCGGGCGTGCAGCTCTTGATCGACGGCCAAAGGCCCCTCTTGCTTTCCTCCGCTGTGGAAAATGACAATGTGGTCCTGACCGTGGACCTTGCCAATCCCGACATCTATCAGGACGGCAAGGTGGTGTTGCCGCGCGAAACGCTGCATATGCGCCGCTCCAAATTCCTTTGGGACGGCACCTGCCATGAGCGCATCGCCGTGCACAATTTCGGGCCCAGCCGCCAGAAATGCTTCATTTCGCTGAGCTTCGCCGCCGATTTCGCCGATCTGTTCGAGGTGCGCGGATTGCAGCGGCCACGCCGGGGCGCCCGCACCATCTCCCGCCCCGGCAACCATACCGTGTTGTTCGCCTATCACGGCCTGGACGGCCTGGAACGGCGCACCGAGATTGACTTCTCCCCGCCGCCCCATCGCCTCTCCGACAGCGAGGCGGTCTTCGCCCTGGACCTCAAGCCCGGCGAACGCCAGGCCCTGATCATGACGGTTTGCTGCAGCGACGGGGCTTCCCCGCAAAAACCCTTTTCCAAGCCTTACCGCGCCGCCCGCCGCGCCGCGCAGCGCGCCGTCAATCTGGGGGGCGGTGTCACCTCTTCGAACGCCTTGGTGGGCCGCATGCTGCACCGGGCCGGGGCCGACCTTTCCATGCTGATTACCGACACCGATCACGGTCCCTATCCCTATGCCGGCACGCCCTGGTTCTCGACCCCTTTCGGGCGCGACGGCATCATCACCGCGCTGGAGATGCTTTGGCTCGATCCTTCCATCGCCAAGGGCGTGCTGCGTTTCCTCGCCGCCACCCAGGCGACAAAATCCGATGCCGCGGCCGATGCCCAGCCCGGCAAGATCCTGCACGAGATGCGCCAATGCGAAATGGCGAATCTGGGCGAGGTGCCTTTTGGCCGCTATTACGGCAGCATCGATTCCACGCCGTTGTTTGTACTGCTCGCCGCCCGCTACTATGCCCGCACCGGCGATCAGCAGACCATTCGCGCGCTTTGGCCCAATATCGAGGCGGCCCTCCGCTGGATTGACGAATATGGCGACCGCGACGGCGACGGCTTTGTCGAATATTACCGGGAAAGCGAGAACGGCCTCACCAATCAGGGCTGGAAAGACAGCCAGGACTCCGTTTTCCATGCCGATGGCCGGCTCGCGCCGGGCGCCATCGCGCTTTCGGAAGTGCAAGCCTATGTTTATGCCGCCAAGCATGGCGGGGCGCTGCTTGCCCGCATGCTGGGCGACCATGGAAAAGCCGACTCGCTCTCCGACGCGGCGGAGCGGCTGCGCCAGCGCTTCGAGGAGAAATTCTGGTGTGACGAGATCGGCATGTATGCGCTGGCCCTGGACGGGGAGAAGAAGCCCTGCCGCGTGCGCACCTCCAATGCCGGCCAGGTGCTTTTTTGCGGCATCGCCAGCCCGGAGCGCGCCGTACGGGTGGGGGAGGCGTTGATGACGCCGGAGATGTTCTCCGGCTGGGGCGTGCGCACCGTGGCCGGTGACTGCCTGCGCTTCAATCCCATGTCCTACCACAATGGCTCGATCTGGCCGCATGACAATGCCCTGATCGCGCTTGGCCTGGCGCGCTACGGCTTGAAGCGCCCAGCGGGCGCCATCTTCACCGGCCTGTTCGATGCCGCCACCCATATCGAGCTGATGCGCTTTCCCGAACTCTTTTGCGGTTTCCCGCGCCGGCGCGGCACCGCGCCCACGCTTTATCCGGTCGCTTGCGCCCCCCAGGCATGGGCGGGTGCGGCGCCCTTTGCCCTGCTGGAAGCCTGTCTCGGTATTGTCTGCGACCATCAGCGGCGCGAGATACGTTTTCACAATCCGGTGCTGCCCCGCTTCCTCGGAGAGATCCGTATCCACAATCTCGCCCTGGATGGCGCTTCGGTGGATTTGCGGCTGCGCCGCATGGATTCGGGCACCGAGGTCGCGATCCTGGCCCAACATGGCGATCTTTCGATTCGCATCGCTCAGTAATCATCGCCGGCATGCGTTTATGCCGCTTGAGCCCATCCGGGCGCCGGTATATCCCGGGCGCGGATGACCGCCGACAATCCCAATCGCGTCGTGGAAGCGGTGCTGCCGGAAGACCTGGAGCTCACGCCGACGCCGCAGCCGGTGGAGACGCCGCCGCCGGAGGTGCTTCCCGCCGAAGCCCGCGAGGACTCGAAAACAGGCGCCTTCGCCTTCCTGCGCGTCTTGCGCCACCGCAATTACCGGCTCTTCTTCACCGGCCAGCTGGTCTCGCTGATGGGCACCTGGATCACCAATGTGACCCAGGGCTATCTGGTCTATAGCCTCACCCATTCGCCTTTCCTGCTGGGCCTGGTCAGCTTTGCCGGCTCGGTCCCGGTATTCTTCTTCTCCGCCTTCGGCGGCATGATTTCCGACCGCTTCGACCGCCGCCGCATGCTGCTCTGGACGCAATCCCTGGCCTGCGCGGAGTCGGCAACTCTCGCGGTGCTCACCCTTAGCCATGTGATCCAGGTCTGGATGGTGGTGTGCCTGGCTTTGTTCCAGGGCCTGGTCAACGCCTTTGACGTCCCCATCCGCCAGGCGATGACGGTGGAAATGGTGGGACGGGAAGATCTGCGCCATGCCATCTCGCTCAACTCGATGATGTTCAACCTGGCGCGCGTGGTGGGCCCTCCGGTGGCCGGCATCCTGATCGCGCTGGTCGGTATCGGCATCTGCTTTTCGGTTGATGCTCTCTCTTACCTGGCGGTGATTGCAGGACTTTTCCTGATGCGGTTTCCACCCCTGGCCGTTCGCAAACACGCGCATCCCTTGCAGGCGATCACCCAGGGCTTTCGCTATGCCTGGGAGGAGAAGGATATCCGCGCTTCGCTTTTCCTGGTGGTGGCCTGTTCGGCTTTCGGCGCCTCTTATCTCACCCTGCTTCCCGCCATCGCCCGCGACATCCTGCATCAGGGCAGCGAAGGGCTGGGTTTTCTCTATGGCGTGGTGGGAGCGGGGGCGCTCTTGGGCGCCTATGCGCTGGCGCGGGTGCCCGACCGCCATCTGATGATGACGCCGATCGTCGCCTCGCTGTCTTTTGGTCTTGCCCTGATCGCTTTTTCCCAGTCCCATCTTTACTGGCTGTCTCTCATTCTGATCGCGCCTTGCGCCTTCAGCCTGATGCTGTTGGGCGGCTCGACCAACTCCATCATCCAACTGGTCTCGCGCGACGATATGCGCGGCCGGGTGGTTTCGCTTTATGCGATGGCCTTCCTGGGCATGATGCCCTGGGGCTCGCTGGTCCAGGGATGGGTGGCCGAGCATGTCGGCATCGGTGCCGCTGTCGCTCTGGGGGGCCTGGTGTGTGTTCTGGCCGCCCTGGCCACCTGGACCAGAAGGAGCGCGGCGTTGCCTGGGTAAGGTAACCAGCCGGGCAGGGTTGTCGCCGCAAGGTCTTTTGGGCAGACTTCCGGCTTCCCGTTCCGACGGCAACATATGACGTCCGAAAAGTCCTGGTTTTTGCCGTTCGCGGCCCTCCTTCTGGCCTTCCTGGTCTTGGCGGCGCCCGTGCAGGCGGGGAACGACACCTATGCGCCGATCCCCGGCAACCCGCTGGATGCCTGGTGGCAGCCGGGATCCGGCGCGGCGCTCTCCGATTTCGTGCAATATCGCGATCCCGGCGGCACCATGGGCATCGTCAATGCCGGCGGCTGGTTCAACACCGAGCGTCATCCTTTTTTCGAGCCCTTGGGTTCCAATGGACGCGCCTGCGTCTCCTGCCATCAGCCGTCCCAGGGCATGAGCCTGGCGGCGGCCAATCTGCGCTACCGCTGGCAGGTGACCAAGGGTCAGGATCCGGTTTTTGCGGCGGTGGATGGCTCGAACTGTCCTTCTCTGCCCCAGGCCCAGGAAAGCGCCCATTCGCTCCTTCTGGAGCGCGGCGTGTTCCGCATTGCGCTGCCCTGGCCCCGCCGCGGCGCCGGCGGCAAGCCCGCCGAGTCTGAATTCACCATTGCGGTTGTAAACAATCCTGCCGGCTGCAATGCGCCCGCTCATGCTTCGCTTTCCGTCTATCGGCGGCCACGCATGGTCGCCAACTTCCCCAATCCGGCGAATGGCTGCGCGCGCGACGATGCCAGGCCCGCCATCATGGCCGATGGACGGGCGAAGAACTTGCGGGACCAGGCGGTGGATGCGGCCATCACCCATTTGGAAATGGCCGCGCCGCCCAGCCAGACACAGCTGGACACCATTGTCGCCTTTGAGTGCCAGGTTTATGCCGCCCAGGCGTCCGACGGCCAGGACGTCTTCTCCGTGCCCGGCAATCCCTCCAACCTGGGGCCGGAGAATATGCGGCTGGCGATGCAGCTCGCGGCCTATCTGAAAAAGCCGGACAAGGCCGACGATGCCGGTTTCCAGCGGTTCGATCCCGGCGCCTCTTCTTCGGATGCGAACAGCCGGCGCGCCTCCATCGCCCGAGGCGCGGAGATTTTCGCCAAAAAGACTTTTTCCATCACCGGTGCCATGGGCATCAACACCGGCGGCAAAGCCGTCGCCGGCACTTGCGCCACCTGTCACGATATTCCCATGTCCGGCATGTCGTCGGCCAGATTCATCGACACCGGCTCGACCAACCAGCCCTGGGCCATCGCCGCGCCCGATCTGCCGCTGTTCAAGGTGACCTGCAATGCGGCCACGCCGCATCCTTTCCTGGGGCGGGTGATCTATACCCAGGATCCCGGCCGGGCCCTCGTCACCGGCAAATGCGCCGATGTGGGCGCCATCCAGGTGCAGCAATTGCGCGGTCTTGCCGCCCGCGCGCCCTATTTCTCCAACGGCTCCGCCCGCAGCCTGGCCGAAGTGGTGGATTTCTACGATCGCCGCTTCAGCGCCCATTTCACCGAGCAGGAGAAGCAGGATCTGGTGAGTTTTTTGAGCGTGTTGTGATGGGCTCGGCGGAGACAAGCGGGAGAGGCTTCTGTCGTCTCGCCCCTGCGCGGCTCGCCAGCCCGAGCGCGGGAAGAGAGTGGAGGGTTTCTGTCAGCCTCGCGGCGTTGCCGCTCGGCTAGCGCAAGCTTTTCTAGGCTCGCTTCGCTCGCTGACAAAAACTAA
Organism: uncultured Rhizobium sp.; assembly: GCA_964511505.1. Classification (GTDB taxonomy): domain Bacteria; phylum Pseudomonadota; class Alphaproteobacteria; order Micropepsales; family Micropepsaceae; genus Rhizomicrobium. The sequence continues at coordinate 5,683 of CAZEFQ010000098.1, read as the reverse complement.
GCCTGCCCGGTACACTGATTCTGTCGGGTCGCACCGGTTCGGAGATCGTGGAAAGTGGGGAGCTTCTGTTGCCCGGTGCGCGCCTCACCGCTGCGCGGTTCGGCTAGTGCCAGGTTTTCTAGGCTCACTCCGTTCGCCAAGAAAACCTAGGCATCCCAGTACCGGGCTGTCTGTGTGCTGGGAGAGAGCGGAGGGTTTCTGTTGCCCGGTACCCTCCAAACCGCGCTTGTCTAACCTAGGTTAGGCAGCGAGGGCCATTTCGTTATCGTTGGCACCTGTACGATTAGCCCGATAACGGCGGAACCATACCGGGCGAAAGGACAGTCTTTACACGTCCGTCGATCCTGTTTCGCCCCCACAGAAACCCACTTGCCGAAGTGGACTTGTGGTGGAGGCGCCGGGTACTGCCCCCGGGTCCGGGCCGCTTATTGCACAGCCGTTTATCGCCATAGCCGGTCGCCCGGCCTTTAAAATATAGGCTCGAAGCCTTAATTTTTGAAGGGCGCGGGAATCGCGCGGGAACCGGATTTTTCATGCGCCAATATCTTGAACTGATGGAATTGGCCCTCACCAAGGGGGTGGAAAAGCGCGACCGCACCGGCACCGGCACCCGCTCCATCTTCGGCCATCAGATGCGTTTCAACCTGGCGGACGGCTTTCCCCTGGTCACCACCAAGAAGGTCCATCTCAAATCCATCATTTATGAGCTGCTCTGGTTCCTGCGCGGCGAAACCAATGTCCATTGGTTGCAAGAGCATGGCGTCACCATTTGGGACGAATGGGCCGATGCCAATGGCGAGTTGGGTCCGGTCTATGGCGCGCAATGGCGCTCCTGGCCGGGCGAGCGCGACGGCACCATCGACCAGATCGATCACCTGATCCGCGACATCAAGGCGAATCCGGATTCGCGCCGGCTGATCGTCACCGCCTGGAATCCCGCCGACATACCCAAAATGGCGCTGGCGCCCTGCCATTGCCTGTTCCAGTTCTATGTCGCGAACGGCAGGCTCTCCTGCCAGCTTTACCAGCGCTCGGCGGATATCTTTTTGGGCGTGCCTTTCAATATCGCCTCCTATGCGCTTCTTACCTTGATGGTGGCGCAGGTTGCCGGCCTCAGGCCAGGCGACTTCGTCCATACTTTCGGCGATGCCCATCTCTATCTCAATCATCTCGATCAGGCGCGCGAACAGCTCACGCGCAAGCCCTATCCCTTGCCCGTTATGCGGCTCAATCCGGCGGTAAAGGATATTTTCGCCTTCCAATACGAGGATTTCACCCTGGAGAATTACCAGGCCCATCCTTCGATCAAGGCGCCGATTGCGGTTTAGCTGTTCCGGGTAAGCTTTTCTTAACCGCAAACCGCGCAATTCGACTCAAATTAGCAACCCGGCCCGGCCCCGGCCCGTTTTTCGCCTATGGGCCAGTCGCTTCAGGATGTTCGGGAGCTTATGGCGCTGGCGCGGCGTCTGCGCCGGATCGCCGAGGAGCGGCCGCGCGACCAGATATATCAACGGCTCCTTGCTGCCGCGACGGAAATCGAAGAACGCGCACTTTTGCTGACCGCTGCGGAGGAGCCCGCGCCGGAAAAAAAGAAAGAGCCGCCTTCTCACATCAACATTGTGATCTGAGCCTTCGCCTTACGTTCCGCCGCCGGTGCCGCCGCCCATAGTCATCGGCTGCTGGACCGGGGTCTGGTATTTGCGCAAGGCCTTGGGCTTGACCGCGGTCGCCAGTGCCAGCCGCTTGTCGATCGAGTTCCAACTGATCTGCAGATTGAAGCCGTTGGGCGTCTCGGTGTGATAGCTCTGGAACGCGGCCTGGTAGATGTCGTCCGAGGTGATCTTGTTGTCCGGCCCGATATGCGCGCCCGATGTGTCGATGCTGACCTTGAGTCCGCGCGATTCCAGGGCCTGGCGCACGGCCTCCACATCCCAGGGCGTGATGCCGAAGGAGATGTGATCGATGCTGGCGCCTTTGGGACCCTTGATCTGGGCGGGAATGAAGGGATTGCCGCCCCGACACAGCACATCGCCGATATCGCTCACTTCCAGCTCATTCTGGGTGCCCTCGTCATAGGTGCGCTTCCAGCCCAGAAGATTGGCGTAATAGGAGGCGCTTTGCTTGTAATTGCTCACCCGGAAGGAGAAATGGTCCAGCCATATCGTCTTCCAGCCGGTGGCTGCGAAAGGCAGGGCCTCCGACAGTCTCGCCGTGGCCGGCTTTTTGCGCGCCGCGGAAAGGCCCTTGTTGTTGCAAATCTGCAGGTCCCAGCCGTCCGGGTCCTTGACCCGAAAACTCTCGAACGCACCCTTGTTGTCCGCCACAGGCGTCATGCCGCGCTTGGAAAGCTCGGCGGCCACGGTTTTGGCGTCCCACTTGTCGATCACCCAGGCGAAGCTCTTCACCTGGGCGCGCGGTGCCTGGGCGTTGGGCCCGCGCGCCGGTCCCATCGAACCCGCCGGCGCGGCGCGTAAGATGCAATTGCCCCAATCGCCGACATCCATGATGGCCTGCTTGCCGTCATCTTCGCGCAGCTTCCAGCCCATCAGGGCGGCATAGAAGGCGGCCTCTTTCTTGTAATCCACCACATCAACGGTGAAGCTTTCTATTGCCGTGGTCTGCCAGCCGGTGGACTCGAATACTTCCTTGATCGGCGCGGTGGCGGCTTCCATGGAAAGCGGGCAGCGCGCATTGGCACCGGTCTGGTTATAGCCGTCGCGGCAGCCTCCTTGCCCGAAAGCCGCAGGCGCCAGCGCCGCCGTGCCGGCGGCCGCGCCCAATGTGCCAAGCAGATTGCGGCGCGTCAGCGCCAGGCGCCGATTGTTCCCGTCCATGTATCCCTCCCAGGACCTTATTTTGGGGCAAGAAGGCCATCGGGGCGGGCCCCTGTCAACACGGACCGGGAAACACAGGATTCAGGGCTGCTTTAGCGCGAAGACCCGCATTGGAAAGCTGGTCAGTGGTGCGCCATTCCGGCCAGTTCCGCTTTCTCTGACGCCGTCAGGTCGAGTGTCTCGACGATTGCGAACTGTTTTTGCGCTTCGGCCTTTTTTCCGGCATAGGCCAGCACCTCGCCCCATTTGAGATGACATGGGGGGATTCCCGCAATGTCGGGGCGCCCGTCAATTGGTGCTGACGATCCGGTTGAAGACCGGCTGGGAATCCCAACTCAGCGGTTTTTCGCTGCCGTCGAACAGGGCGGCATATTTGCCGCCGCCGGCCTTGAAGGAGAATTCCTGCACCCGGTCCGGTGGATTGGTGGTGGCGTTGCGGGTGATGTCTGTCGTTTGTTCGGTGGTCGAGTTCTGAACCTGCGCCGGATTGGCCGGATTGAAGAATTTGGTGGTGCCGCCGCCCTTGTTGGCCGGCTGCCTGGTGTATTTCACGTGCAGTTGAAAATGCTCGCCGCCCGGTGCCGCGAAATCCCAGTCTTCCGTCACCGTAACCACGCCATTGCTGTCGGCCATGCTGTGCGAGGTCTTGACCGCACTGGCCTTCAGATAGACGCCGAAGGCGTCGGGCACCGTATCCTCGGTAAGGCCGCCCAGGATCATCTGCCCGGTATTGGCGCCGTCGCTTGATTTGACCGGCGCCGCCAACTGGGCGATGCGGTTCGATCCCTTGCCCAGGACCTTGTTGTCCGGCCCCACGATATTCTGCTGGTCAATCAGGATGAGGCGGAGATTGGCATCCTTGGCGGCGCCTTGAGTCGCCGCATTCGACACCCATCCTGCCGGCAGCAGCTTCGCAAGCGCCGCATCATTCACATGCAGGTCGAGCTGGAAGCGATATTCCGACGATTGCAGCAGCACATTGCCGGCGGGCGCCGGCGAGGCCGTCTGTGCGTAAGCAGAAGTGCCGAGAAACAAGGCGCCGAGGATCGCCGTCTGAACCGCTGAACGCATGGATGTCCTCCCCAGAATTTTGCGGGCAAAATAGACCAAATGGCTCCCTCTATGAAGAGGTTGCCTTGCGCCTCGCTATGCTCGGCGCGTTCGGCGCTCAAATCGATTTACCGGATCGAGTTGCCCGGCCTCGCCGGTCGCGCCTCACTCTGCTGGGCCGGCACCATGCCGCTGTCACGGATCGCGGCATAGGAGGCGGGCGAAGCGAGATAGCGGATCAAGTCTCGCCCGCCCTCGGGATTGGGCGCGCTTTTCACCAGCCCGGCGGAATAGGGGGTGGGAAGCTGCACCGCGTCGGGAATAAGTCCCACAATCTCGATGCCCGGGATCGGCTTCAATTCACTGAATTGCTGGATGCCGATCTCATATTCGCCCCGCGCGATATTGAGGCCCACCGGTGTCGCCTGGATGGTATGGGTCTTGGGCTGCATTTGCATGTCGATGCCCAGCTTCTTGAACAGCACGGTGCGGAAATAGACTCCGCTGGCGCTGTCCGACACCGCGAGCGATTTGGCGCTAAGCAGGGTCTTCTTGAAAGCGTCCATCGTCGAAATGTCCGGCTTCGGCGCCCCCGCTCTCACCGCCAGCGCTACCTTGCCGATGCCAAGGTCGGTCACGCTGTCCGGCACGATAAACCCCTGTTTCACCAGCCCGTCCAGCGCGCTCCTGACCATGATCACCAGATCGGCCGGTTCGCGCCGAGCGAGCCGGGCGGGGATCGCGGTCGGATCATTGCCCATCGAAGGAGATTGCCGGGACACAAGTTCGTTATGCTTCTGCTTTTCGTAAGAGGGGGCGAGCTGGTCATAAGCGGCGCGAAACCCGCCGGAAATGAGCACCGTCACTGTAGCGGCCTGGGCGACGCCCGTGCCCAGCATCAGGCACAGGCAGGCCGTCACAAATTTTGCAATCCGCATCACCTATAGTCCCCGTTCACTGGAAGCGCGTATAATAACCACAGGCGCGGCGGGGAGCGCAAAAAGACGGGTGGATAAGATGAAAAAAATCTGGAGCAAGCTGGCCTCCAAATTGGCCCCAAAGTTGGCCTTCTGTCTCCTCGCGACGGGCTTGGGCATTTCGCCGGCCTCCGCCCTCACGCACAAGCTGATGCTGTTGTCGATTGACGGGCTGGATTGGCGCTATCTCCGCGACCGCGATGCTTTGGGGATGAAGATTCCCAATCTGCGCCAGCTGCTCGCGCGCTCCCGATATGCCGACGGCGTGGTGGGGGTGTGGCCCACCATCACCTGGCCCTCGCATACCAGCATGCTGACCGGCCAAGTCCCCGACCGGCACGGTATACTGGCTAACGCTGCAGGGGTCCCCGATCCGGCCCTGAGCTATTGGTCTTACGCCAAGATCAAACTGCCCACCCTCACCCAATGCGTCCGGCAGCAAGGCGGCACGGTGGGGGCGGTGCACTGGCCGGTCACGGTGGACGCGCCGGCCAACTGGAATCTCCCGGAGGTCTATGCCCGCCGCAATGGCGATTCTTCCGACATGGACACCGTGGCGCGTTATGCCACGCCCGGCCTTATGGACGAACTGATCCGCGCCTATCCATCCTTCAATGAGGAATGGTTCGATGACCGCTCCAAGGTCCAGGCGGTGACCTATATCCTCAAGAACAAACATCCCGACCTGATGCTGGTGCATCTGGCAGAACTGGATTCGGCCGAACATAACGAAGCCCCCTTCACGCCTCATGCCAGAGCGGTTCTGGAACGCACCGACGAATTGATCGGCGAATTGGAGAAGGCGTTGCCGAAGGACTATGA